>CAJOKX010000027.1 GCA_905235415.1 uncultured Lachnospiraceae bacterium | reverse complement strand
TCGGAAGCGACCACGCTTCTATAGGAGCTGGGAGAGGCTGCAATGCAACCGATGCAAAGCGCGGGCAGGCAACGTGTTTTCAGTGTGCCCACAAACTCCAAGCAGAGTTGGCTGGCCTGTGAACTGCAACTCCATCAATGATTTTCATGCGTATTGACATTTCTGCAGATGCGCAGTATCTTTTTACAAAACCTATCTTTCTATAACAGTCTGCATTTCTTTGCATCATCTGTTTGACGTTTCTGTCAGATTTTCTTTTTGTTCATCTTTCTTCTCCAGGGGGATACTATGTATTGTACAGCTGTTTCGGCGGCGATCGACGGGATTGCCGCGCGCAGAGTCACGGTGGAAGCCGACGTGACGGACGGGCTTCCTTCCTTTTCCATGGTTGGGTTTCTTGCATCTGAGACAAGGGAAGCGGCGGAGCGGGTGCGCTCTTCGCTGCGAAACAGCGGCGTTTATCTGGCGCCGGAACATGTAACGGTGAACCTGGCGCCGGCTTCCCTTCACAAGGACGGGGCGCTGTTTGATCTGGCGATCGCAGTCTCCCTGATGGGCGCCTACGGCTTTTTTCCGCAGGAAGCGCTGCGGGGCGTCCTGTTTCTGGGAGAACTGGGGCTGAGCGGAGAGATCGGTCCCGTGCGGGGCGTTCTGGAGATCGTATCCAATGCGGCGCTGTACGGGTGCGACACCGTGATTGTCCCCGCCGGCAATCTTCTGGAGGGATGCGTTGTGGAGGATGTGACGGTCCTGGGCGCACGGAACCTGAACCAGGTGATTCATTTCCTGATGGAGAGATCCGGCGGGGGGATCCATGTGCTTCGGGATTCGTCCTATGAGCCTCCGCTCCTGGATCCCGGCAGGCCTTCGAGGGCCCATGTGGATCCGGAGAAACTCCGCAGGGAGCAGGAGAAAAAGCAGGGCGCCGATTTCAGCCAGGTGCGCGGGCAGCAGCTTCTTCGGAGGGCTTCGGAGATCGCCGTGAGCGGGTTTCACAATCTCCTGATGATCGGCCCTCCCGGGGCGGGCAAGACGATGACCGCCATGCGGATTCCGACGATTCTGCCGGAACTGACCATGCCGGAGGCCCTCCAGATCACGAAGATCCATTCGATCGCGGGAACGCTGCCGGAGGATACGGGCCTGATGATGACCCGCCCGTTCCGCGCCCCGCATCACACCATCACCGCATCCGCCCTGTGCGGGGGCGGGAAAGTGCCAAGGCCCGGAGAAGTCAGCCTGGCGCACAGGGGCGTCCTGTACCTGGATGAACTCTCCGAATATGACAAATCTCTTCTGGATATGCTGCGCCAGCCGCTGGAGGCAGGCAGCATCCGGATCTCACGCAGCAGGGGGACCTGCACATTTCCTGCCAGATTTATGCTGGTCGCATCCATGAATCCGTGTTCCTGCGGTTATTTCCCGGACCGTTCCCGCTGTACCTGCACCAACGCGCAGGTGCGCAGATATCTGTCAAGAATCAGTATGCCTTTCCTGGACCGCATCGACATGTGCGTGGAAGCGCGCAAGGTCCGCTATGAGGAGCTTACCGGAAGGGACGCGTGCGAATCGTCCGCGCAGATCCGGCAGAGGGTTGCGCGCGCAGCCGCCCTCCAGGAGGAGCGGTACAGGGGCAGGCCGTACCGGTTTAACGGAGACCTGGATTCCGAAGGGATCCGCAGGTACTGCACGCTGGACGGGGAGGCGGAGCGGATGATGCACGCTGTCTATGAGAAGCTGGAACTGACAGCGCGCTCCTGCAGCCGGATCCTGAAGGTGTCGCGCACCATCGCGGATATGGCAGGGTCGGAACAGATCCGCTCAGAGCATCTGGCGGAGGCGGTTTCCTACCGGGCGGTGGACCGGAAGTACTGGGAGAGTGTAAAGGGCTGAGGAGAATTGCAATAGCCCGGAATGCATACAGAACGAAAGGAGATCAAAGAGGATGGAATATGACAATGAGATGGAACGCTACTGGCTGTGGCTGTGCGCCTGTCCGAAGATGTACCGCAATACCATACACGCCCTGACGGATTATTTCGGATCTCCCAGGGCTGTGTACGAAGCATCGCCCAGGGAGCTCCTTGCCTGGAAGCGTCTTGCGGACGCAGACACCGATGCCTGGGTCAATGCACTGACCGCCTACAAGGAGACAACGCTTACATCGGACGCAGAGAAGCTCCTTGCGAGCAGGGATCTGAAGTTTGTAAGCCGCACCAGCGCACATTTCCCGGAAAGTCTCCGGATGCTGGGTGACTGTCCGTACGGACTGTTCTACCGTGGAGATCTGCCGGATCCGGCGATCCCGGCAGTATCGGTGGTAGGCGCCAGGAAATGCAGTCACTACGGAGAGCAGATGGCGCAGCTGCTCGGCAGGGCTCTGGCCGGGGAAGGCTACCAGGTCATCAGCGGAATGGCGGCCGGGATCGATTCGGCCGCACAGGATGCATGCGTGGAAGAAGGCGGGCGCAGCTTTGCCGTCCTGGGCAGCGGGGCGGACAACTGTTATCCTCCGGAGTGCAGGCCGCTGTACCGGAAGCTTCCGCTCAGCGGAGGGATCCTTTCCGAGTTTCCGCCCGGGACAGCGCCGCTCAGGCCGCATTTCCCGCAGAGAAACCGCCTGATCTCGGGTCTGTCGGATGCAGTGATTGTTGTGGAGGCGCGGGAAAAAAGCGGCTCCCTGATCACCGCGGATATCGCGCTCGACCAGGGCAAGGAGGTCTACGCCGTTCCCGGAAGATTCAACGATCTGCTCAGCTACGGCTGCAACCGGCTGATCGAACAGGGGGCGGGGATTGTTCTCTCGGAGGGAAGCCTCCTGGAGAATCTTGCCGTCAGCCTCCACCTGAAGCGGGTGTGCGCGGAGCCGGCGGAAGACAGGGATCCGGCGGCGGAAAGGCGCAGAAAGATCGTGGATGCGCTCGGGGCGGAAGAGAGAGCTGTATACAGCGCTCTTTCAGCGGACGCGAAGGGCGTCGAGGAGATTGCCGGGGAGTGCGGGCTGACGCTTCTGCAGACCATGAACGCACTGCTGGGGCTCGAACTGAAGCGCTGCGCGGAGGAGGTTTCTAAAAATTGTTACGCGGTGAATCTTGCATCCTGAAACTGTTTGCGTTATATTGTGCGATATGATTCGGCTGCCGGGACGGCGGCCACGGAAAGACGAGGAACAGTTTACGCATGGCACATTATCTGGTGATCGTCGAGTCTCCGACGAAGGTTAAGACAATCAGAAAATTCCTGAACTCCAACTATACCATCATGGCATCCGCGGGGCATGTGCGGGACCTGCCGAAGAGCCAGATGGGATTTGACCCGGACAATGATTATGAACCGAAGTACATCACGATCCGGGGCAAAGGAGATATCCTGGCGGCGCTGCGCAAGGAAGTCAAACGCGCGGACAAGGTCTATCTCGCAACCGACCCGGACCGCGAGGGAGAGGCGATCAGCTGGCATCTGATCTCGGCCCTGAATCTGGATCCGAAGAAGACCTACCGCATCACATTCAACGAGATTACGAAGAGCGCAGTGCGCGAAGCCCTCAAGCATCCCCGTCAGATCGACATGGATATGGTCAATGCGCAGCAGACCCGCCGGATTCTGGACCGTATGGTCGGCTACAGGATCAGTCCGCTTCTCTGGAACAAGATCAAGAGAGGCCTGAGCGCGGGGCGCGTGCAGTCGGTCGCACTGAGAATCATTGCGGACCGCGAGGCTGAGATCAATGAATTTGTCCCGGAAGAATACTGGACGCTGGAGGCAGAGCTCAGGCAGGAGGGCGCAAAAAAGAGCATCCTTGCCCAGCTGGGATATATCGGAACGCAGAAGGTGTCCCTGAAGGACGCTGAGACAACGCAGCAGATCACAGACGCACTGGAGGGCGCGGACTTTACCGTAACCTCCGTGCGCAGAACGCAGCGCCAGCGCAAGGCGCCGCTTCCGTTTACAACCAGTACGCTGCAGCAGGAGGCCTCCCGTGTGCTGAACTTCGGAACACAGAAGACCATGCGGATTGCCCAGCAGCTCTATGAAGGCGTCGATATCAAGGGAGAGGGAACGGTCGGCCTGATCACGTACCTGAGAACCGACTCCACCAGAATCTCCGATGAGGCGAATGCGGCTGCGGCCGGCTATATCCGTTCTGCCTACGGAGACAGGTACCTCGGAGCGGCAGCAGGGTCCGCCGCGGGGGAGAGTGCATCCGCAAACGGGACGTCCGGTGCCAGGATCCAGGATGCACATGAAGCGATCCGTCCGTCCGATATCCGCAGGACGCCGGCAGCATTGAAAAATGAACTTTCCAGGGATCAGTTCCGTCTGTATGAGCTGATCTGGAAGCGGTTTGCCGGAAGCCGTATGGCCCCGGCGGAATATGAAAACCTGCAGGTCAGGATTACGGCTGAAGCAGACAGGGAGTATGTGTTCACCGCAGGCGGCGCAAGAGTGCTGTTTGAAGGCTATCAGGTCGTCTACCAGGATCCGGACAGCGATAAGGACGGCAAGATGGGCGTGCTCGATCAGCTGGAGGAAGGCGGAAAGCTGGTGTGCGGGAACATCCTGCCGCAGCAGCACTTCACACAGCCGCCGGCTCATTTTACAGAGGCGTCCCTGGTGCATACGCTCGAGGAAAAAGGGATCGGAAGACCGTCCACCTATGCGCCGACGATCTCCACACTGCTGGCCCGCCATTACATCACCAAGGAGGCCAGGAGCCTGTACGTCACGGAGCTGGGAGAGGCTGTCAATACCATCATGAAGACCTCGTTCCCGGAGATCGACGACGTCGGGTTTACCGCCAATATGGAGTCCCTGCTGGACCTGGTTGCGGAAGGGCAGATGGAGTGGAAGAGCATCGTGCGCAACTTCTATCCGGATCTTGACCGGGAGGTGAAGGCGGCGGAGGAGAGCCTGGGCAAGGTCAGGATCGCCGACGAGGAGACGGATATTCTGTGCGACAAGTGCGGACGCCGCATGGTCATCAAGTATGGACCACACGGGAAGTTCCTGGCGTGCCCCGGATTCCCCGAGTGCCACAACACCATGCCTTATTATGAGAAGGCGGGCGTCAGGTGCCCCGAATGCGGAGGCGAGGTCGTGATCCGGCGTTCCAGAAAGGGAAGAAAGTTCTTCGGATGTGAGAATCCGGAGTGCAGCTTCATTTCCTGGTCCAGGCCGAGTGAAGAGCGCTGCCCGAAGTGCGGAAGCTGGATGGCGGAGCGCGGAACGAAGCTGGTCTGCCAGAATAAGGTCTGCGGCTATTCCATGAATAAACAGAAGAAGAGTGAATCTGTTTAAAAATGCGCATATCCGCTCCGTGGAATTTTCGAATTGTATATGATATGATGCTGTAACAGGCTCTTTATACAGACAATTCGAGGCACAGGAGGTTCAGGATGAGTGTCGAGCTGCTAGACAAAACCCGCAAGATCGGCCAGCTGCTTCATAATAATAATTCCAGCAAGGTTGTTTTTAATGATATCTGCAGCATTCTGACGCAGATTCTCGACTCGAACGTCCTGGTCATCAGCCGCAAGGGCAAGGTGCTGGGCGTGAGTGAAGCGGAAAAGGTCAGGGAGCTGGAGGAACTGATCGTGGACCGGGTCGGCAATTACATCGATCCGATGCTCAACGAGCGGTTTCTGTCGATTCTCTCAACCAAGGAAAATGTCAACCTGGAAACGCTCGGATTCATGGAGGACAGCGCGCTGCAGTACCAGGCGATCGTGAATCCGATCGAGATCGCGGGCGAGCGGCTGGGGACGGTTTTCATGTACCGCCAGGGGCGGGCGTACGAAATCGATGATATTATTCTCTCCGAATACGGGACAACTGTCGTTGGACTGGAGATGATGCGTTCACAGAGCGAGGAGAACGAGGAAGAGAACCGGAAGATCCAGGTTGTGAAGAGCGCGATCAGCACGCTGAGCTACTCAGAGCTGGAGGCAGTCATGTGCATCTTCGAGGAACTGGACGGAGAGGAAGGCATCCTGGTGGCAAGCCGGATCGCGGACCGTGTCGGGATCACACGCTCTGTCATCGTGAACGCGCTTCGGAAATTTGAGAGCGCGGGCGTGATTGAATCCCACAGTTCCGGGATGAAGGGGACGTATATCAAGGTCCTCAATGACGCCGTATATGACGAGCTTGCGCAGATCCGCAGGCAGAAAAAAATATAACGCGAAAATTCAAAAAACGAGAAAAAGAGAGAATAAAAGAGAATAAAAGAGATAAAAATGAATCAAAGAAGAATTATACAATTCCGCGGGGGTTGCATAATTCTTTTTTTCTGCTATGATGTGCATTGTGGTTTAGCACTCAAATCTAATGAGTGCTAATAAAGAGAATTCTAGGATTGGAGGAATGATAATATGAAGTTAGTTCCGTTGGGAGATAAGGTCGTTCTGAAGCAGCTGGAAGCAGAAGAGACCACAAAGGGCGGAATCATCCTTGCAGTGCAGTCCCAGGAAAAGCCGCAGGAAGCGGTTGTCATCGCAGTGGGCGACGGCAAGGTGGACGGCAAGGAGATC
Organism: uncultured Lachnospiraceae bacterium; assembly: GCA_905235415.1. Classification (GTDB taxonomy): domain Bacteria; phylum Bacillota; class Clostridia; order Lachnospirales; family Lachnospiraceae; genus Porcincola. The sequence goes on along the minus strand of CAJOKX010000027.1, from coordinate 17,310 downwards.
GTCATGAGCGTCAGCGAGGGCGATACGGTTGTTTATTCCAAGTATGCCGGAAACGAGTTCAAGCTTGGTGAGGAAGAGTACATTCTGTGCAAGATGAGCGACATTCTTGCAAAGGTTGAGTAATTGAGACACAAGACAGGAGGAATCGATAATGGCTAAGGAATTAAAGTACGGCGACGAGGCAAGAGAAGGCCTTCGCATCGGTGTTGACAAACTTGCAGATACAGTCCGCGTGACGCTTGGACCGAAAGGCAGAAACGTTGTCCTTGACAAGAGCTATGGCTCTCCGGTGATCACCAATGACGGCGTTACCATCGCGAAGGAGATCGAGCTGGAAGACGCATTTGAGAATATGGGCGCACAGCTGATCCGCGAGGTCGCTTCCAAGACGAACGATGTTGCCGGCGACGGCACCACCACCGCGACCGTTCTGGCACAGGCTATGGTGCATGAAGGCATGAAGAACCTGGCGGCAGGCGCGAACCCGATCGTGCTGCGCAAGGGCATGCAGAAGGCTACGGACGCTGTTGTGGACGCGATCAAGGCTTCCAGCCAGAAGGTCAAGGGCAAGGAGCAGATTGCCAAGGTTGCGGCAGTTTCCTCCAGCAGCGAAGAGGTTGGCCAGATGGTTGCCGACGCTATGGAATCCGTCACCAAGGACGGCGTGATCACGGTTGAGGAATCCAAGACCATGAAGACCGAGCTGGACCTGGTCGAAGGTATGCAGTTTGACCGCGGATACATTTCCGCTTATTTTGCAACCGATACCGAGAAGATGGAAGCAACGCTGGATGATCCGTTCATCCTGATCACAGACAAGAAGATCAGCAACATCCAGGATCTCCTTCCGCTGCTTGAGCAGATCGTACAGGCAGGCAAGAAGCTTCTCATCATCGCAGAGGATGTCGAGGGCGAAGCTCTGACAACCCTGATCCTGAACAAGCTGCGCGGCACCTTCTCCGTAGTCGCGGTCAAGGCTCCGGGCTATGGCGACAGAAGAAAAGACATGCTGGAGGATATCGCGATCCTGACCGGCGGCACAGTGATCTCCGACGAAGTCGGCCTGGATCTGAAGAGCGCTGCGATCGATATGCTCGGACAGGCAAAGAGCGTCAAGGTCACCAAGGAAAATACGATCATCGTAGACGGCCTCGGACAGAAGGAAGAGATCGAGAAGAGAACCGAGCAGATCAAGGCGCAGCTGGAAGAGACCACTTCTTCCTTTGATAAAGAAAAGCTGCAGGAGAGACTGGCGAAGCTGGCAGGCGGCGTAGCGGTGATCCGCGTAGGCGCTGCAACCGAGACCGAGATGAAGGAAGCCAAGTTCCGTATGGAGGATGCCCTGAACGCTACAAGGGCAGCTGTTGAGGAAGGCATCGTCGCAGGCGGCGGCTCGGCATACATCCATGCTGCAGCTTCTGTTGCGAAGGACCTGGAATCTCTGGAAGGCGACGAGAAGACCGGCGCACAGATCGTTCTGAAGGCACTTGAGGCTCCGCTGTTCTTCATCGCTGAGAACGCAGGCCTTGCAGGCTCCGTCGTTGTCAATAAGGTGAAAGAGTCCGCGGATGATGAAGGCTTCGATGCTTACAACGAGCAGTATGTCAATATGATCGAGGCAGGCATCATCGATCCGGCGAAGGTGACCCGTTCCGCTCTGCAGAACGCAAGCTCTGTCGCAAGCACGCTGCTTACCACAGAAGCAACGGTCGGCACCATCAAGGAGCCGGCACCGGCTGCACCGGCAGTACCGGACGCAGGGATGTATTGATCCCGTAAACTGAAACGAATCTCCCCATACAGGACTGATGGAAGCTCCTGTATGGGGGCTTTTTTTATATGGAAAACGCCCTCTTCCTTTGATATAATGAATCATTAGTTTGAGGAAGGCTGTGTGCCGTTATGACTGAAGAAGAAAATAAAAAACAAAAAGAGCTTCGCAGGCAGGAGCGGAAGCTTGCACGCAGGCAGGAGTGGGAGAAGATCAGGGGACTGGGCCCCGCAGCCCGGATCCGGTATCTGTGGGATTACTACAAGATTGTCCCCATCCTTGTGCTTGCAGCCGTGATTGTCGTACGGATCCTGATTTCGATGGTCATCGGCGCGCACACGACGACGCTTCTTTATACCTGTATCATGAATGTCAGCTCGATGCAGGGAGATGACGAGGCGCTGCGGGACGATTTCGGGGCGTATATCGGCGGCGTCGGAAAATGGGAACAGATCGTAATTGATTCCTCCATCCGGATTGATCCGCAGTCTGCCGGCCTGTCCCAGAGTGCTTCCGCCAATCTGATGAAGCTGACAGCGCTGACGCAGAACGGAATGCTGGATGTGTGTCTGGCGCCGGAAGACGTGACGGAGTATCTCGCGCAGGAGGGGCTGCTGCTGGGACTGGACGATCTTCTGGATGAAGATCTGAAGCGGACCTGTGACGGGGAAGGGTATCTATATACTGGCCCCGAGGTGGTATATGACGAGCAGAGCCAGGAACGGATCCTGCGTGAAGAGAATCCCCTGATCTACGCAGTCCGCGTCGATCCGTACGGGGTTCTTGCAGGCTACGGGATCCAGACCGGACAGGAGGTCTGGTTCAGCGTGATCGCGAGCTCAAAGCGCACAGAGACGGCCATGAAGCTGCTGGAATATGTGACCGGCGCTCAGGGCGAAGACGGGTGACAGGAAACGGAAGTAAGAGGAGATAGAAGAGGAACAGACAATGAATGAAGGATATGAAGAGATTCTGGTAAAGAAAAAGACGACCGCAAAAGATATGCTTCTGAAGGGACTGGTGATTGCATGTACCGTGGTTCCGGTTGTGGGCGGGATCCTGCTCGTCATGCCGCTGGCCATCCTGATCGGGGTGCTCGTCGGATTTCTCGGCTACTGGCTGCTGCTCCCGTCCCTGGATCTGGAATATGAGTACCTGTATGTGGAAGGGGAGATCGATGTTGACAAGATTATGGCCCGGCGCAAGCGGAAGAGAGCTGCCTCTTTCTCAAAGGACAATCTGCTTGTGATGGCGCCGACCGGAAGCGATCAGCTGAGCGAATACCTGAAACGGGGCAAGGTTGTGGATTATACCAGCGGCGAGGCAGGCGTCAGGTCGTGGACCCTGGTGTACGGGGGCGAAGACGGAGAGAAGATCGTCATGCTGGAGATTCCGGATGAGATCGCACAGGATATGAGAAGATATGCTCCGAGGAAGGTATTTTTCTCGTGAGGATTGCTATTGATTTTTCAATATCTGATTTGTATGATGTATAACAACGCAAAAAAGGGCACCTTCACGCCGGACTGAGGGCAGGCGGCGGGGACATGAGAGAAAGGAGAACGGACACTGTATGGGAAAGATTGCGAATGAAGGAATTACTTTTGATGATGTACTTCTGGTTCCGGCCTATTCAGAGGTGATTCCGAGTCAGATCAACCTGGCTACGAATCTGACCAGATCGATCCGACTGAACATTCCCGTAATGAGTGCCGGTATGGATACCGTAACGGAGTCCCGCATGGCCATTGCCATGGCGCGGCAGGGCGGCATCGGCATCATCCACAAGAATATGCCGATCGAAGTGCAGGCGGAGGAGATCGACAAGGTCAAAAGATCCGAGTTCGGCGTCATCACGGACCCGTTTTCGCTGGGACCGGACAACACGCTGCAGGAGGCGGAGGACCTGATGCACAAGTACCGCATCAGCGGCGTCCCGATCGTTGACACGGACGGCCTGCTGGTCGGCATTATCACGAACCGGGATCTGAAGTTCCAGGAAGACCTGACCCGGAAGATCTTCCAGGATATGACCAGTGAGAATCTGGTGACTGCCCGCGAGGGCATTACGCTGGAAGAGGCGAAGAAGATCCTCTCCAATGCGCGCAGGGAGAAGCTTCCGATCGTGGATGAGACCGGCCACCTGAAGGGCCTGATCACCATCAAGGATATCGAGAAGAATATCAAGTACCCGAATTCGGCCAAGGATTCCCAGGGAAGACTGCTGGTCGGCGCGGGCGTCGGCGTCACTGCCGATGTGCTTGACCGGGTGGGCGAATTAGTGAAAGCGCATGTTGACTGTGTGGTGGTGGACAGCGCGCACGGACATTCGGCCAACGTGCTGCGTGTGGTCGGGATGATCAAGGAGAGCTATCCGGATCTGCAGGTGATCGCCGGCAATGTGGCGACCGCGGAAGGAACGGAGGCACTGATCAAGGCAGGCGCAGACTGCGTCAAGGTCGGCATCGGCCCCGGCTCGATCTGCACGACCCGCATCGTTGCGGGGATCGGCGTTCCGCAGATCACTGCCGTCATGAACTGTTCGGAAGCGGCAGACCGCTACGGGATCCCGGTGATCGCGGACGGCGGCATCAAGTATTCGGGAGACCTCACCAAGGCCATCGCGGCCGGCGCGAGCGTTTGCATGATGGGTTCCCTGTTTGCAGGCTGCGACGAGGCGCCCGGAGATTTCGAACTGTACCAGGGCAGAAAGTACAAGGTATACCGCGGCATGGGATCCATCGCAGCGATGGAGAACGGATCCAAAGACCGTTACTTCCAGTCCGGCGCCAGGAAGCTGGTTCCGGAGGGCGTGGAAGGAAGAGTTGCCTACAAGGGCTCTGTGGAAGACTCTATTTTCCAGCTGATGGGCGGCCTGCGCTCCGGTATGGGATACTGCGGCACTCCGGATATCGAGACGCTCCGCAGGGAGGGCACATTTACCAAGATTACAAGCGCGGCGCTGCGTGAGAGCCATCCGCATGACATTCACATTACGAAGGAAGCGCCGAATTATACGGTAGAAGACGACATCTGATACAGTTATGGGTGGAAGAAGCGATCATCACAATCGGCAGGAACAGGACCGGAGGAGGAGTCAGGCAGAGTCTTCTTCTTACGGACGTACCCACAGCCGGCGCGCATCGGAAAGAGATGCGCACGGCCAGAAGGGCGGCCGCGGAAGGAAGGGTAACCGGAATCCCTATGCGGATCTGACCCCGTACGAGCGATATCTGAAAGAGAAAAAACGCAAGAGAGCGGACAGAATCATCTTCTGGGTGATCCTGATAGAGGTTGTCGCCCTTGCGGTAGGTGCGTTTGTGCTTCTGATGCCGAAAGAAGATCCGGAGATTGAGGAACTGGTCAACAAGAAGATTGAGTTTGAGTATCAGACCGAGACGGACAGAGTCGTCACATACGGCCTGGCAGTTCCGAGGCCCAATATTGATCTGCAGCTGCTGAGCGTCAACGAGTGGTCCAGGCCCGGCATCAAGGTGGACAGTATCGATAAGATCGTGGTCCATTATCTGGGCAATCCGGAGACAACGGCCCAGGAGAATCATGATTATTTTGAGAGCCTGAAGAATCTCCAGAACACATACATGAGCGCCAATTATGTCGTCGGCACAAACGGCGAGATCATACAGTGCGTCCCGGACGGAGAGGTTGCATGGGCTTCCAACAGCGCCAACTACTATTCCATCTCCGTGGAGAACTGTCATCTGGATTCGTCCGGCAAGTTTACGGAGGCCACCTACTGGTCAGACGTCCACCTGGTCGCCTATCTGACAGAGAAATACGGACTGGGCCGGGATGATATTATACGGCACTATGACGTCACCGGAAAGGACTGCCCGAAATGGTATGTCGTGCATGAGGATGAGTGGGAGCAGTTCAAGGATGACGTGATGACGTACCGGCGCGAATGTGCCGAGGAGCAGCGGAAGATGATCGATGAGCTGCTGCATGCGGACGAGGATGATGAGACCGATGAAGATATCCTCAGAAGTTATCTGAACGGGCTGAATATAGAGACAGAAGTGGAGCTTGAGACCTCAGACCAGACTCTGTGGGATGAACTCAAGAGAAGAGCAGAAAAAGCAGCGGAGTGATATGGCACAACTTGAACAGATGCTGGACCGGATCCGGAAAGACATGGACGTCAGGCAGAACCTGATTCAGATCCGGCAGAATATTTCAGATGAATCCCTCCGGAGGAACTTTATGGGCCTCCTGGAGGGTGACTTTACGCTTCTGACAGATCTTCTGCAGCATGAAGATCCGAAGGTGCGCAAGAACGCCGCCCTGATCCTGGGCATGACACAGGATGAGCAGGTGCTCGGCGCATTGATGGATGCGTGGGAGAAGGAAGAGACCCTGTATGTGCGGGAGGACTATCTCAAAGCCGTCTCGGCGCTGGACTACAGGCCGTATATCCCGAAGATGAAGGAGCGGATCGCCTCTCTGGAGGCTGGACTGCAGCTTGAAGATGTGCCTGAAAGCGGGCAGAGAGAGGAACTGTGGGATAACAACAAGCATCTTCTGGCAGAACTGTCCGCCCTGCGCGGCATGGTCAGCCGGTATGAGAAGAGAGAGAAGCATCATTTCAGCAAAATGAATCCCGCGCCGGATCTGATCCTGCAGACAAACCGCCTGCATGCGGATGTGACGGGCAGACAGGTCCTTCAGGGGACGGTCAATGTCATGAAGGGATCCGTGCATGTCAAGGGCGGGGATCTGGAGGAGATCCTGAAGATCCGCACCTGGACGGAGATTCTGTTCCCCATCCCCGGGGCAAGGCCCTTTTCCGGAGACGAGAAGGCGATCGCACAGTGGCTCAGAAACCTGAAGGCGGCCAATTACCTGAAGTATCTGCACCAGGAATCCGACCAGCCCTTCCGCTACCGGATCGAACTCAAGAGCAGGACGATCCCGGCGGAGAAACGGGGAGACTTCATACGGCGCATCGCGTCCAGGCTGGACGCGCTGGAGCATGGCGCCCTGCAGAATACGGATTCTGCCTATGAAGCGGAGATCCGCCTGATCGAGAGATCAGACGGCGCATTCGTCCCCATGCTTAAGCTCTATACGATCCCGGATGACCGGTTTTCATACAGAAAAGAGACGACCGCACAGAGTACGTCCGCGTATCTTGCGGCGGTTTCCTGCGAACTGGCCGGGCCGTACCTGAAGGCCGGCGCCCAGGTGCTGGATCCGTTCTGCGGTACGGGAACCCTGCTGATGGAGAGATGCCTGAAGGCGGACGCGGATCCTGTCTACGGCGTGGACAGATACGCCCAGGCACTGGAGAAGGCGAAGATCAACACGCAGATCACGCGCCGCTTTCCGCATGCGCCCTTCCACCTGGTCAACAGAGACTTTTTTGATTTCACCCATGACTACCGGTTTGATGAGATCATCACGCATTTTCCCGCGCAGATGGGGGAGGAGAGCGAAGAGGCGTTTGCAGGAAGGTTTCTTGGCAAGGCGTCGCAGCTTCTGTCGGACGGCGCCATGCTGATTGTCCTGACGGATGCCCCCGGCGCTCTGAAACAAGCCCTCTCCAAGGAGAAGGGATTCACATTGGAAAAGACCTTCGTGCTGAACGAGCGCGCGGGCACAGAGGAATGCATCCTGCGGTATGCATCCACAGACCCTGTTTCCCTTGACAATCACGAGGGAAGTGAATAAGATTGCCATATAAACCTACAAAGATGTAGGGTAATAGGAAGGCTGGATGAAAATGGCAGACGAATTATTGAGGATTGAAGATCTGACAGCAAATGTGGGCGGGGTGCAGATCCTGGACCACCTGCATCTGGAGATCGGCGCCGGGCAGACCCATGTACTGATGGGACCGAACGGAGCCGGCAAGTCGACGCTCGGCAATGTGATCATGGGCAACCCTGCCTATGAGCAGACCGGCGGAAAGATTCTGTTTGACGGAGAAGACCTGACGGGCCTGTCCACGGACAAGAGAGCGCGCGCAGGGATCTTCATGTCCTTCCAGAACCCGACCGAGGTTGCCGGCATCTCCCTGGAGAGCTTTATCCGCAATGCGATCCGCCAGCGGACCGGCAAGAACGTAAAGCGGCTTTCATTTGCCAGGCAGCTCAAGGAGCAGATGGAGCTTCTCGGGATGGACGAATCCTACGCGGAGAGGGACCTGAATGTCGGTTTCTCGGGCGGTGAGAAGAAGAAAGCGGAGATCCTGCAGCTTCTGATGCTGCAGCCGAAGTTTGCCATCCTGGACGAGACGGATTCCGGACTGGATGTGGACGCGGTCAGAACCGTTTCAAACGGGATCGAACAGTTCCACAAGAACAGCAGCGGAGCGCTTCTGATCATCACCCATAACGCGGAGATCCTGCGCAGCCTTCAGGTGGACAGGACGCACATCCTGGTCCGCGGAAAGATCGTGAAGGACGGCGGCCCCGAGCTGGTGGAAGAGATCCAGGAGAAGGGCTTTGAAAGATACCTGGAGGAGCAGGCATGACGGATCAGGGAATACAGTCTTATCTCGAAGAGATGGAAGGCAATATCTATGACTTCCGGGATGAGGAGAAGGATTCCTACCGTGTGGACGAGGGCCTGACGGAGGAGATCGTCTGCCGCATCTCTGAAGAAAAGCATGATCCGGACTGGATGAGGGAGTTCAGGCTGAAGTCCCTGGAGATCTTCCGGAAGATTCCGGTCCCTGCATGGGGACCCTCCATCGACGGTCTGGATATCGACAATATCGTCACCTATGTGCGGCCTGGAACGGATATGAAGGCCAGCTGGGAGGACGTGCCGGAGGAGATCCGAACGACCTTTGACAAGCTGGGCATTCCGAAGGCGGAGCACGAATATCTCGCGGGCGTGGGCGCCCAGTATGACTCAGAGCTTGTCTACCACAACGTGAAGGACTTCGTGGCAAAGCAGGGCGTTGTGTACACCGACATGGAGAGCGCGCTCACAGGCGAGTACGCGGATATGGTGCACGAGCATTTCATGAAGCTGGTGCCTCCGACGGACCACAAGTTCGCGGCGCTGCACGGGGCCGTCTGGTCCGGCGGATCCTTTGTCTATGTTCCGAAGGGCGTGAAGGTCGACATCCCGCTGCAGTCGTATTTCCGGCTGAACGCCAAGGGCGCCGGCCAGTTTGAGCATACGCTGATCATCGTAGACGAAGGAGCGGATCTTCATTTTATTGAAGGATGCTCCGCGCCGAAATGGAATGTGGCCAATCTTCACGCGGGATGCGTGGAGCTGTTCGTCAGGAAGGGCGCAAGGCTGCGCTATTCCACGATCGAGAACTGGTCAAAGAATATGTACAACCTGAACACCAAGCGTGCGCTGGTGGAGGAGGGCGCGCGGATGGAATGGGTCTCCGGCTCTTTCGGATCCCACGTCTCCTATCTGTACCCGACGACCATTCTGCGCGGCGCGCATTCCGACTGTGAATACACCGGAATCACATTTGCCGGAAAGGGCCAGAACCTGGATACGGGCTGCCGCATGGTGCATCTGGGAGAATCCTCCAGTTCCCTTGTGACGACGAAATCCCTCTCCAAGGACGGCGGGATCAATACGTTCCGCTCCGCGGTTGAGGTGCGCAATTCGGCGAAGAACGCGCGCTCGAGCGTGGACTGCTCTTCCCTGATGCTGGATTCCATTTCCCGCTCGGATACGATTCCGGAGATGGATATCCGGACAAAGGACTGTGATATCGGACATGAGGCGAAGATCGGGCGCATCAGCGATGAGACGGTCTTTTACCTGATGAGCCGCGGGATCCCGGAGGAAGAGGCGAGAGCCATGATCGTTGCCGGATTCGCGGATCCGGTCAGCAAGGAGCTTCCGCTGGAGTACGCTGCGGAGATGAACAATCTGATCCGCCTGGAGATGGAAGGGAGCATCGGCTGATATGAATACAAATGAATTGACGATCAACCGTCTGCCGTCCCTGACCTGGTTCCGGCTGGGCGTAAATGACGCGAAAGCGGATATTTCCGGGCTCAGCGAGAGGAAAGCTGCGCCTGAGATCACAGCGCCTGAAGGCGTGATCATCCGCAGCATGGATGCAAAAGAGGCGCCCGTATGCAGGATTCCGGAGGAGGCCTATGTGGCCGGCAAGTCTGCGATCCTGACGGATACGGATTTTCCGAGCGGCCTGGGCGCGCAGTTTGTGCAGTACATGGGCGGCGGGAGCATCCGGTGTGTGGAGATCCCGGCGGGATTTAAGAGCGATACCCCGGTTGTCATTACGATCCGGCATGCGGATGGGAGCGATGCAAAAGAGCGCCTTCTGTTCCTTGTGAAGGAAGGGGCGGACGCGAAAGTCATCCTGTGCAGCAGAGGCGGCGCGGAGGCAGGAAGCGCGCAGCAGGAGTTCGTGATGACGCAGGTGATTCTTGAAAAGGATGCAAAGCTTGACTTCTCACGCGTGAATCTGCTGGCGGAGGATACGGTGCTTCTGGATGACATCGGCGTCTGTGAGGCGGAAAATGCCCGGTTTACATACCGCAAGGCGGATCTGGGCGCATCGAAGAGCTATGGCGGGCTTTCCGTGTGGGCGGCAGGCGAGAATGCGCAGACAGAGATCGAGACCGCCTATCTGAAGACGGGATGTCAGCTGCTGGATATGAATTATCATATCATCCACAGCGGCGCAAAGAGCGTCAGCCGCATCCGTCTGAAGGGCGTGCTTGCGGGGGAGGCCTCCAAGACCTTCCGCGGTACGATTGATTTCAGGAAAGGCTGCACGGGATCGGACGGAGACGAGCGGGAGGAGGTCTGCCTCCTGGATGATGCGGTCGTCAACAAGACGGTTCCGGTCATTCTGTGTGAAGAAGAGGATGTGGACGGGCGCCATGGCGCTTCGATCGGCCGCATCAACGAAGATGAACTGTTCTACTGTGAAAGCCGCGGGATCGATGAGGCTGCAGCAAGGCATCTGCTGGTGCGCGGGCGCCTTCTGAGCGTTACCCGGAAGATTCCGGATGAGGATCTGAAGACAGAGATCAGCGACCGGATCCGGGACGAACTGAGCGGCCCCGGAAGGTAAGCGCTCCGGGATTTGGTCTCAGGCAGTAGTATCTATCAGATGAAAAAGGAGCGGCTTCATGTATACAAACCCATGGAGAAAAGACTTTCCGATCCTGCAGGATGAGCGGTATGTCTATCTGGACAGCGCCGCCACATCCCAGCGTCCGAAGCAGGTGACGGACGCGGTCACTCATTTTTATGAGACGGTCAACGCCAACCCGCTGCGCGGCCTCTATGAGTGGAGCGTCGGGGCAACGGACGCGTATGAGAATGCAAGGGCAGAGGCGGCCTCTTTTATAGGCGCTGCGAGACCGGAAGAGGTCATATTTGTGCGCAACGCGACCGAGGCGCTGAACCTGGCAGCATGGACGTACGGGCGTACGTTTATCAATGAGGGTGATGAGATCGTTGTCGCGATCACCGAACATCACAGCAATATACTGCCCTGGCAGGCAGTCGCAAAAGAGAGAAAGGCGAAGCTTGTCTATCTCGAGTGCGATGAAGAGGGAACCTACACCGAGGAAGAGCTGCGGCGCAGGATCGGACCGAAGACAGCGCTGGTGGCAATAGCGCAGACCTCCAATGTACTTGGGAGCTCAAACCCGGTTGCGCTGGCGGCGCAGATCGCGCATGAAAACGGAGCCGTCATGGTTGTGGACGGTGCGCAGTCAACCCCGCACATCCCGGTCCGTGTACAGGAGCTGGGAGCGGACTTTTTCGCATTCTCCGGCCACAAGATGCTCGGCCCGATGGGAATCGGCGTCCTGTATGGAAGGATGGAGCTGCTGGAGAAGATCCCGCCCTTCCTCCGCGGAGGCGAGATGATCGAATATGTAACCCGTCAGGACGCCACCTTTGCCGAGATCCCGCACAGATTTGAGGCGGGCACGGTGAACGCCGCGGGCGCGGTCGGCCTTCAGGCAGCCATCGGTTACCTGAAACAGGTCGGATTCGACGCGGTAGAGCAGCAGGAGGTCAGGCTGACCACCCGGCTGATGGAAGGGCTGTCGAAGCTGGACTATGTGACGGTGTACGGGCCGAAGGATCCCGCGCGCCACTCTGGAATCGTCAGCTTCAATATAGAGGGCTGTCATCCGCATGACGTATCGTCTCTGCTGGATCTGGAGCATATCGCGATCCGTGCGGGACATCACTGCGCGCAGCCTCTCATGCAGTATATGAAGATCCAGTCTTCCTGCAGGGCGAGCATCTATTTCTACAATACGGAGGAAGAGATCGACCGTCTTCTGGAGGCAGTCCCGCTGGTGAGAGAGGAACTTGGCTATGGAAATTAAGGACATGTACCGGGAGATCATCCGTGATCACAACATGTACCCGGATCACAAGGAAGAGATCGAAGATCCGGATCTGGTCCTGCGCGGTGTGAATCCCAGCTGCGGAGACGATATCTCCCTGCAGCTGAAGCTGAAGGACGGCGTGATTACAGACGGTTCATTTACCGGAAGCGGCTGCGCCATCTCGCAGGCATCGGCGGATCTGATGCTGGAGCTGGTGATCGGAAAAAGCAGCGAAGAGGCGCTCCGCCTTGCGGATATCTTCAACCGGATGATCCGCTCGGAAGCGACGGAGGAAGAAATTGAAGAGCTGGACGAGGCAGGCGCGCTCGAGTCGATCTCCCATATGCCGGCCAGAGTCAAATGCGCCCTGCTGGGATGGAGAACCATAAAAGAGATGCTGCAGACATGACCGGGAATCCCGGTCATTTTATTTTTACTGGGAGGAAATCAGATGGATCTTTCAAACATTACCGTCAACACGCAGAGCAGCATACGGATCGCGGGGTCACAGATTCTTTATTTTGACCCGTTTCAGATCGACGGAAAGGTGCAGGATGCAGACGTCATCTTTGTCACGCATGAGCACGGGGATCATTTTGATCCGTCCTCGATCGCAGGGATCCGGAAGGAGGGGACGATCCTCGCCGCGCCGGAATCCATGAAGCAGAAGATCCTGGATGAGAGCGGGGCCAGGCCCGGATCCTGCGTCTTCATGCGGCCCGGGGATACATGCAGCATCGGAGGGATCACGGTGGAGGCGGTCCCTGCGTACAACAGGCTGAAGCCGTTCCACCAGAAGAAGCGGGGATGGCTGGGATACCGGGTGTGCATGGACGGCGTCACCTATTATGTGGCCGGGGACACCGACCCGGTCAGTGAGGTCAGGCAGGTGAAAAGCGACGTGGTGCTGCTGCCGGTCGGGGGATATTACACAATGGACTGGAAGGACGCCGCGCAGCTGATCCTGCAGATGCGTCCTGCCGCAGCGATTCCCACGCACTACGGAACCATTGTCGGAAGCCCCGGGGACGGGGAATCCTTCCGCGAGAAGGTGCGCGCGGGCAATCCGGATATCCAGGTGGAGCTGAAGCTCCAGAGCTGACCTGCCGCGGGACATCTCCCATGGAACAGTCCGGATGCGGCGCCTGTTTCAGATTCTTTTCTCTTTTTTTGGAAATGAGCGTGGATTCTTCCGGGACGTGCGTATATATAGATGTCAGGAAGAAAGACCTGACAGAGATAAACTCTCAGCGAGAAGGGGAGTAAAACAAAATATTAAACAAAACCAATTTATTATTGAACAACTGCAGGAGAGCAGTAGAAAAGGAGAATTATTATGACAGATTTTGAAAAGATCAATGAGCAGGAACTTGAGAACGCAGCAGGCGGACAGGCAGCAACTGCAGTCTATAAGACGGTTGCAAATCTGCAGGCAGGTTATCTGGCAGTTCGTACCGCACCGGCGGCGAATTATGAGAACGAGATCCAGAGCACGAAGCTTTACAATGGCGACAAGGTTCAGATCACCGGCAGCTATGTAAAGGGCACCACGTTCGGCGGCGGCGCAGCGACCTATGTGTGGGTGTATGTACCGAAGACCGGAGTTTCCGGATATGTAAACGCAGCTTTCCTGGCATAAGCGCAAAGAAGCTGACAACAGCTGAAAAGAACTGACAGAAGTTCAAAGATAACTGAATATACGAAACAGGGGACATCAGATGGTGCCCCCTGTTTTGTTTCATGCAGAGTTGCATTTGCCTTGTTCAGATAATAAAATAAACGTATGGAAAACAGGCGCCGGAAGGCGGAGCAAATCCGCCAGATAAGCAAAAAGCAAAAAGCCTCAAATCCGCTGTAAAACCGGAAATTGAGGCAAAAGAAAAGAGCGCGAGACGGGATTCGAATTTGGCTACGCCAAAAAAACATAGAAAGGATGCGGGTGTTAACCTCCCCCCCGTCCGTGGTCACACACTTAGTCACACACTTTTGGTAACTTTTGGTATCAGTATCAAGACACACTCTGTCATGTAGGGCAACACGATCATATGTTCTTGTTCTGCTTTTGATAAGCTGATATAATATCTTTGGGTGCTACCAATAACGGTAGGCGGTTAGCCCTCTACGGAGGGACTGTGACCCTCCGATTACATAACCGGAGTCGGGAAACCGGCAAAAGGAATACTGTGAAAGGAGGGCTGAACCAATGGAAGTAATCGCTCTGGTGATAAGTGTTCTCGGCTTAGCCGCGACCATGTTTGCTATCGGTTACCAGATTGGTAAGGATAGTAATAATACACAGAAGTGACCGCCATCCCTGAGAAGAACGCGGTCACTCCTGTGACTAAATTTCTATGCTCGGGCTAACCGTCTATCGGTAGCACTTTTTCTGCCTTAATTGTAACATTGACGGAGAAATTGTCAACAGATGCAAGGCGCAATTTAAGTCTTTGATCATGACTCTGCCATCCACAACCTCATAACCAGATTTCCTGTACAGACTGTGAGCATCCCGAGTCACCAGAATCCCACGAAGTCCCGCATATACCGGCAATGACTCAATATTCGGGCACTTTCCGGAAACTCCCGATCATAGCAGATCATTGAGCCGACCTTTATAAATCCGTCTTTCGTGTCCAGGTCTGCAACAAAAAAGTTATCACCAGCATCCAAAACGCTTTATCACTGTTATTCTTTATTATAATCTAAGGTATCAATAGTGTGAAAGAAATGAAATGATATCACAAAAAACTTTCATTTCTTTCATTTTTATCACTGACTGGTTCCAGATACGGGCTGTAATACGTGTTAAACAAGAATATTCATGCAGTTTAACATGTACAACAGGAGAAGACAGGCAAGTAATACACGTATAACATTTAAACGTGTTTATGCGGAATTCGAGGGGTCTTAGGGGGATCCCCCTAACAGGAATGCCAGAGGTGAAACGAAGGCGTATCTTGCTGTAACATTTTTCTAAAATATAGATAGCTATGAATGTATTGTACATTTTCTGGATATAAATACAACAACGGCTATGTCGACCGGTACTGCACTCGCGGCATTTCTGGAAGAGAATTCACACATAGAATCTGCAAAACAATGTCAAGACGCTAGATCAATGTTTATTGGACTGAAAGAAATGAAAGATTTTTGGGACATCCGGTGATTTTATGTCTGTATACGTGCTTCTCTTGGCACGACATAAAATGACATAGGTTGACCTGCTTTGAAGATTGCCTGATGCGGGCGCCGCTATTAAAATAAACATAGATATTCATCTTAGAAAGAGTTCTCAACTCAGAGGGCTCTTTTTTGTATGCGATAGTTCGATGAATGAAAGGGGGTGATACCGCATGACAGCTAGGCAACTTGATCTTATTTCCAAGATCCGTTCATTGAAAATTGTGTTCCAGGACTGCGATTGTGGTATCATTTACCCAGAGGTTAGCACCCTGATCAGTGATATGCAGTCAAAACTATTGGACTCTATCCACACCTCGTCCATTCTCCCACCCAACTCAAGGGGAATGTGGCGGACAACTGTTTATGTAACGAAAGGGGGAAAGAAAAAAAGAAGAGACATCTGTGCGAAAACAAAAGAAGCCTTGCTGGACAAGCTCTATGACTTCTATATCGGTCCCGGAACCCTTGAAGATATGCACACTCTCTGGGCCATGCAACGTAAGGAGGAGAACCTTGCCTCCGCGACACTGCAACGGGAGCGGCAGCGCTGGGATAAGTATCTCGCCGGAACAGATCTGGCAAAAAAGCGGATTGATGAGATCGACAACTTTCTGATCGAAGCCCATCTGCTGAAGATCGTAAAGGAATTCTCAATCACTGCCAAAGAATTGAGTGAAATCAAATTCCTGCTTCGGAAAACATTCAATTACGCATTCCGGCACAGGATGATCCCGGCCAACCCCATGTCGGATGTGGAGGTCAATACTACCGGCTGTGCTCCGGCTCAGCCTAAGATCAGTGAGACAAGGGTTTATCTTTCGGAGGAGATCTCTGCAATTCAGAATGAGATCGATACCGAGCTTCGGGAAATTCCTCACAACACTACCGCGCTGGCGATCCGTCTGCTATTTGTCCTGGGACTGCGCGTCGGCGAGCTTGTCGCCCTTCGGGCGTCTGATCTTAATTGGGAGAATCTGACGATTCATATCCAGAGGATGGAACAGCGGGCAGAGAAGGGAAAACCGATTCTGGTGAACCACACAAAGAAAAAGAGTCCCTATGGAAACCGCATTCTCCCGCTCGGGGAAAGCGGAGCCGCAATTATCTGGCAGGTAATGGAGATCAACAGAGACTGCGGATTCCAGGACGAAGACTTCCTGTTCCTTGGCGAGAACGGACAGCGGATCCATATCCGCGCCGTAGACAACCGGATACGGAAGCTCTGCACACGCGCAGGGATCATTCCGGCTAAGTCAGCGCACGATATCCGCAGAACAGTTGCAACCAGACTCTACTGCAGTACTCATGATATCGAGCTTGTTCGTAAATTCCTCGGCCATAGCGATGTCCAAACTACCTGGGGCTATATTGTAGATATCGATGGGGAAGAGGAAGACCGCAGGAAGGTCGTAGAAGCCCTGAGGGGCATCGCAGAGCCCTCAGCCGGATCATCCGGGAATACCATTAATACCATTGCGTTCAAGGCCAAAGAAGCACAGAACCGGTTGTATGACGTCTCTGATCCGGCTTATGGTCTGGTGCCGGAGCATTCACTGCATGAGTACGTCGGCATGTCAGAAAGCGGACTATCAGCTGCACAAAAAACAGGTCACACAGTGGTCACACACCTCTTTCAGGCAGAGTAAAACCCGGAATCCCGCATGGTTGCTGCATTTCCGGGCAATAAAAAAGAGCGCGAGACGGGATTCGAACCCGCGACCTTCGCCTTGGCAAGGCGACGCTCCACCCCTGAGCCACTCGCGCTGATTGATATCTGTGCAGAAGATTGTTTCCTGCGAACAAAAAGAATCCTACTATACTCGGAAGCGTTTGTCAACCATTTTTTTTGGTTCATTGGAAGTTACAATTCACAGGCCAGCCAACTCTGCTTTGAGTTTGTGGGTACACTGAAAACACGTTGCCTGCCCGCGCTTTGCATCGGTTGCATTGCAGCCATTCCCAGCTCCTATAGAAGCGTGGTCGCTTCTCCACTCCGTTCCGGTCGGTGCTGGACGAACGTCCACTGGA
>CAJOKX010000026.1 GCA_905235415.1 uncultured Lachnospiraceae bacterium | reverse complement strand
AGCGTGGTCGCTTTCGTGGCTGCAGCAACTCGCAAAGCTTAGTCGGCTGCCTATGGTTTTCAGTTGTGCCCACAGAACTCCATGCAGAAGGTCGGAGACCGGTCTGTGAACTGGAACTTTTTTCTGTCGGCTCTCATTTACAAACCGCCGCGGTTATCCTACAATAAAACCAAGTTTGTTATATCAATCGGTTTCCCGCAGACATCAGACTTATACAACAGAAGAAGACACGGCTTATGGAAGATCTTATGCTTTACCGCAAACGCATCATTCCCGAGGAATGTGTTTTCCTGAAAGATGATGTGCTTCTTTACAGAGACAATGATGTCATTATCACCAAATGGGACACGCTGCACCCGAAGAAGACGCTCTCGCACGGATACTCCTGCTACTTTATCGAGCGGGGCTTCAAGGTCAGCAAGTTCTATGACCACGATGACCGTCTGATCAGCTGGTACTGCGATATCATACAGACGGAGCATTCCGAAAAGGACGGCGTCGACACCTATGTTTTCACCGATCTGCTGGCGGACGTGATCGTTTATCCGAACGGAGAGGTCCGTGTGGTGGATCTGGATGAGCTGGCTGACGCCCAGAGAGACGGGAAGATCCGTCCTGACGAACTGCAGGCCGCACTGCGTCATCTGGACCGTCTGCTCACGATCATCTATAAAGGCGCTTTTGACACGCTTCAGAAATTTGTCAACCAGGCCGAAGAAAAAGACCGCAGTCCTGCGTGAGCTGAGTGCTCCGCAAGGCTGCGGCCTTTCGGTTTCATAGCATCATTCTGTTCTCTTTACAGCCCGCTTCCTGTCTGCACGTGGGCTGACGTCTCCTCCGTCATCTGCGGCATGGACGCCTCTTCTTCCTTCGCATGCTGCTGCGCGAGCCGCATCTGCTCCTCCATCTCCGGAGACTCCTGCTTCTGATCATCCTTGAAGATGTACTTATGCTGGATCTTATAGCTGATAAAGAACAGCGTCAGGTCGACCAGCACCTTGATCCCGACGACGCTTCCGCCGAGCAGCGCTTTCATGGCGCTGACCGCAAAAGCGGAACACAGGCACTGCGCCGCCGACAGCAGCATAAACGCGCCCGCACTCTTGGTGTTCTCCTGTGCCGAATCGGACTTGAAATGGAACACAAAGTTCTTCGTCATCAGGTAGTTCGCCGACGCCGATATCAGTCTTGCGCAGATCGTAGCGTAGATGATCGAAAAACGGCTGCCACGGAATACAATCCCTGTAAATATACTGAACATGACAATGTCCAGTATGGAAGCGCTCACAGAAGTAATCGAATATATGATGAACTTCTTGAAGATCGTAAACAGGATGAGCACCGTGTCCCCGACTTTGCGGTAGGTTCTCTCCGTATCCGGCTCATAAAAAGTATATTCGATCGGAACCTGCAGAAACCCGATCTTTTCAAAGGACATCGTCAGGCTCGTCACATAGGAGAACCGGTCTCCCTCTATGTCCACGCACTGCGCCACCCTCAGATCCGGAATCCCGAATACGCCCGACAGCGGGTCGTTGAGGCGAACGCCCATCAGCATGTGATAGAGCAGCTTCATGACTCCGCCCATGTGGTAGTCATAATCGCTGACCAGACGCCCGTTCAGATCCCGCGTCCCGACGACAAGCGCAAACGATCCCATCGCCTGTTCATTATGCAGGGAAGATGCGATCTTCTCCACGTCTTCCGGGTGAACCGGCCGGTCTGCACTGAGCGTGATCACACCGTCCGAGTCTCCGGAAAAATGATCCAGATAATACTGAAATCCGGTTTTCAGCGATGCGCCCTGTCCGCGGTTTACGTCATGATCAATCACAAAGGCGCCCATTCGTTTCAGTTTTGTGAAGATGGGCAGCTTGTCTGTCCGGCTTCCGTCATTGACAACGATAATCCTGGAGAAACCGCGGTCTATAAGGGTGCTCACATACGGTGCAAGCGAAGACGGCGGATTCAGTGCAGGAATCACGATTACAGCATTCGATCCCATAGCGAATCCCCTCCTTTCATCGGCCCGCACCGGCATTTATTTCAGAATATAGCAAAATGTACGAAACGTGTCAAAAACACAGACAGAGCGTCAGCTGAGCGGATATTTCTTCACAATGTTCTGTATGATCTGCCTGCTGTACTCTTCTTTGGCCTCTCCCTCCAGGACCACGGCTGCGATCGCCTCCGCAATCTGGTCGAAATCATCCTCCTTCAGGCCCCTGGTCGTTGCCGCCGGAGTTCCGAGACGAAGGCCGCTGGTCACAAACGGGCTCTCCGGATCCTTCGGAATCGTGTTCTTGTTGGCAGTGATTCCGATCGAATCCAGCTCTTCTTCCACCTGCGCGCCGGTCTTTCCGGACGATCTCAGGTCAACCAGCAGAAGGTGATTGTCCGTTCCTCCGGAGACGACGTCAACGCCCCGCTTCATCAGTCCGTCTGCAAGCGCCTGCGCGTTCTTTACAATCTGCTCGCAGTACTGTTTGAATTCCGGCTGCATCGCTTCCTTGAAGCAGACTGCCTTGGCTGCGATGACATGCTGCAGCGGGCCGCCCTGGATTCCCGGGAATACAGCTTTGTTGAGCTTGTGCTCTTTTCCGAATTCCGCGCTGGAAAGGATGAGGCCTCCGCGCGGTCCGCGCAGCGTCTTATGCGTTGTGGTGGTCACAACATGCGCATACGGGAACGGGCTCGGATGCACGCCCGTGGAGACCAGGCCCGCGATATGGGCAATGTCTGCCATCAGGTATGCGCCTACCTCGTCCGCGATCTCGCGGAATCTTTTGAAATCAATCGTTCTTGCGTACGCGCTGGCGCCGCAGATGATCAGCTTCGGCCTGCATTCCTTTGCGATCCGCTCCACCTCGTCATAATCGATGAAGCCGTCTTCGTTGACTCCGTAAGGAACCACATTGAAATAAGATCCCGACAGATTCGCAGGGCTTCCGTGTGAAAGATGTCCGCCCTCAGAGAGATTCATCCCCATAAAGGTATCGCCGGGTTTGAGCAGTGCAAACTCGACCGCCATGTTGGCCTGCGCCCCGGAATGAGGCTGTACATTGGCCCAGGTGCATCCGAATAATTCCTTGGCTCTGTCGCGCGCGATATCCTCGACCTGATCGACAACGCTGCATCCGCCGTAAAAACGGTGGCGCGGAAGGCCTTCTGCATATTTATTCGTCAGCGGGCTTCCCATCGCTGCCATAACCGCATGTGAAACCCAGTTCTCAGAAGCAATCAGCTCGATGTGATTGTTCTGCCGCTCTACTTCTGCCTCGATCAGACCGGCAATTTCCGGATCTTCCAGCCTGACATCCTCGATTGAATACATAAGATAAATCTCCTTCTGCTTGTTGCGGGATCTGCGTAAACATCAGCAATCATAGCGGAGAGTATGCAAAAAGTCAATTCCGATCAGTGAATCAGTGCCTCAACCAGAATCGCCGTCATATTGGCCCCGATGTGGCAGCAGACCGGGCTGAGCAGCGTCCGGTCCCTCCTGTACAGAAACTGGAACAGGAGGCCCATCGGAAATGCATACAGGATCTGTATCAGATTCCCGTGCCAGAGCGCGAACAGGGCCGCGCACAGAACCGCGGAGGCCTTCTCCGGCAGCCATCTGCGAAACAGTCCGTACAAAAGCCACCGAAACAGGATCTCTTCCATAACCGGGGAGAAGAATCCATAGACAGCGATCTGCAGCGGCAGCGCCTCCGAGAACATCTGCTCCTGTACCTGGTTGGAATAGATCCGGTCCAGATGAAGCAGCCCGGACAAAACGCCCCAGGCAACAGAGAGCGCCGCTCCCAGCAGTATGATCCCGATATAGTGCATCCAGTCCTTACGTGTCATAACTTAATCTCCGCCTTTTGCGGCTACTATACCATGCACGCTTAAGACTGCCAAGCGGCCTTATCTCCTCTTCCTGATTCTGCAGGCAAGGACCGGGAAAACCGGGAGCAGAAACAGCCCGCACACTGCCAGCAGACGGAGGATATGCGCCATGTGCAGTGCCTGTGCGCTGCTCTCTTCTTTTCTGACATCCACCTCTTTCACCGGGACATGGGGGCCGCCGTCTCTGAAGATCAGGTCCCTGATCTGTGTATACAGCACATCGGCGGACGTATCGGTCTTTTCCCCGGCATGTGCCAGGATCCGTCCGGACATCTCTTCGATCCAGGCGCGGAGGGCCAGCAGCTGCCTTGCGCTGAATGCCGGAGCCGTATTCGCGGCGTCTCCCGCGTCCGGAAAGGTTCCTGTGAGAAAATGGTATTCCGGCGTCCAGGTTTCATTTCCCGCACTGTCTACAGCCCTCGCCTGGAGCGTGCGCCACGCCCTCTTCTCCTCAAACGTCAGCTTGAACAGTCCCTCCGCTCTCTCAAGCTCCGCTTCGTCCATCGTCCGAAACAGCCGCCCGTCCACAAATACCTGCACGGATGACAGCGCCAGGTTGTCCGCCGCCTCGAGCACGCAGGTGAGCTTCTTCACAAGATAGCGCTCTCTGTCCGCAATCCCTGTGATCCTGCACACGGGCGCCGTACGGTCGATTGCAAACCGCACGGGGATATTCTGCGATAGAGAGTCTGACGTGTTGCCCGCCGCATCCGACGTCAGAAGCAGGACTTCATATCTCCCGTCCTGCTCAAAGGCAGACGCGCTGACCGTGTAGGTATACCGGCAGCTGTCAGCATGCACGGATCTGTCCACCCGGAGCAGTCCTTCAGCCCCGGTCAGTTCCGTCATGGAAGATTCCCTGCGCACAAACACCCGCGCGGACGGTACGGCATCCAGATTCGTTTCCGTAAAAACGACCGGGAACGGCTGTGTGTGGAAGTAGGAGGCAAGCATCCCGGCTGTCTCCTCCGAAAGAGCATAGGTGGATCCGAACCGGTTGATCGAAAATGTGACCAAAGAACGGGATCTGTTCCCGGCGAGGTCCTCCGCTTCCACGCTCAGCGTATAGACAGCGTCTGCCTTTCTGCGGTGTTTGAAATCAGAAAACCGGACCGACGCACCCTGCCGGTGGTCGGAGAGTGTCTTCATCTTCGGAATGATTCCGCCGGATGCGGCCGTCATGGAAACGTGCATGGAACCCGTCCGGTACGCCGCGTCGCTGCAGGAGACGGTGATGATCACGCTTCCCGCATTGGCGCTCTTGTCAGAAACGCCGGTGATCTGAATCTTTGGCGGCGTCCTGTCGATCACGATGGCTGCACTCTCTTCCCTCGCCCGGTTCCCGACGCCGTCCGTCACCTCTGCCTCCACTATGTAGATCCCTTCCTCCTGCAGGGTGAGAGACTTCTTTCCTCCAGCTTCCTGCCAGGCGCCGGCGCTCAGAAGGCCCTCCCGGGCTTCTTCTCCTGCCGAGGTCAGGACCCGCATATGGTCCGGGTTCATCTCCGCGCGCAGGATTCTGCAGCGCATCCCCTCTATCCCGCTCCTGTCATCTGACGGCGGCGATGCTGTCAGCGTAACCTGCGAAGAGGAAAACAGAAGGCCGGATGAACCGGAAGCGCCGCTGACAGTGAGCCCGGGGCCGGATACCGATCCGTCCGCACTGTAGCGGATCTGCCCCTTCCCGGAGTCAGCCCTCACCCGGCCTTCCGGATCGGTGTACTGCAGCCGGAATGTATAGGTTCCATCCCCTGTCAGCGGGCCGGAGACAGCCTCCGTGTTATACCCGCTTCCGGGCGCGGGCAGGACATGGATCCTGGTTCCCTCTCTGACAACCAGCACTCCCTGTGCGTCGGTCACATAAGCGCCGGCATCCCCCTGTGCCCGGTAGTCCTTCCCGTCTGTGATGCCGCGCCGCTTCACGCTCACGTCTCCGGGCGTATAGCGCTCATCCGACGGATCTTCGCAGAAGACATAATTGTCCGTCGGATTGCCGAGCAGCCTTCCTTCCCCATCCCGCTTCATGACAAGCGCCGCTTTGTAAAGACACGCCTTCTTCTCCCTTCCCTCATACATGGGGCTGTCCTTCTTCAGGATCGTCCGGTCCACATCCACCTGCGGGCCCTCATATCCCTCCGGGATGACAGGATTGCCCTCCGCATCCTCTGTAAATCCGGATACGGTTACCGGATCGTCCCGGTCAAACGTGATATGATCCGGATCCGCCGGGTCCATATACGCCTTGGTCCCGCTGCTGATCTCAACACGCAGCACCGCCTTTTTGACCTCCACTGTCAGGAGCGGATATTCCTGATCCGGATCCATCTTCACCCGCTCCGGAAAGGGCGTTTCCAGGGAAAAAGAATAGAGTACGTCTCTCATCCCCGCATCGCAGCTATCCAGGCGGGACTGGCAGACAATCGTGAACAAGGAGGCGGGGTCCGCAGCTGTTGGGTCCGTCGTTGACGGGTCCGCCGTTGAGGGGGCCGTCGTTGACGAGTCCGCCGTTGAGGGGGCCGTCGTTGGTACCTCAGTCGTTGATGTCTCAGCGGTTGACGGATCCGTCTTCTGCGGGGACTCATCCCCCTCCTCTGCTTCCTTCACAATCACGGTATAGGCCAGGTTGATCCGGTCGGTTCCGTCATAGACCCGTCCGCCCTCCGGCAGCTGCACATGGATATCTTCCAGACAGATCACATACGATCCCTCTGCCTCTTCAAGCTTCGTCTCCGTCTCAGCCGTCTCCCGTCCTGCGTCTGCCGTTCCCTTCGCGGCCATCTTCCGGCCCGCATCTGCCGATCCCTTCCCGGCCATCTCCCGGCCCGCATCTGCCGATCCCTTCCCGGCGCTCTCCCGTCCCGCGCCTTCCGGCTCCTTCCCGGCCTCCTTCCGGCCCGCGTCTTCCGGCTCCTTCCCGGCCGTCTCCCGGCCTGCATCTGCCGGATTCTTCTCCTCCTGCTTCTGCCCTTCCGTGAAAGCGGAGGAGCCGGCACCTGCCAGGGTGGCTGATACCTCCACTCCTTTTGCGGTTTCTGCTTCCGTTTCCAGGGCGAAGATCCTGTTCCCGGTCAGGGCGCCGGTCAGCAGAAGCTGTACCAGCACAGCTGCCGCAATCCGCAGCAGGACGATGTGCCGCTTCATGGTGTGTCCTTTATACTTCATTCTCACTTTCCCGGATCTTTGCTTCTCTCTCCCGGATCTCCCCCTCTTCCAGCGACAGCGCCGCCGCTGCCTCCGCCTCCTCTTTCAGTTCCCGGATTCTGGCTTCCTGCGCCTTCGTGCAGTGTACATCCTCCGCCGCCCGGAGCACCCTCAGGATCCGCTCTCTCTGCATCTGCGTACCGATTCCGGCACGCGCAAGATCCGCTCCGAGAAATGAGATGTCGGACAGTGTGTCCGCATACAGCTCCATCCGCAGCAGCGGCGAATCGATCTGATCCGCGCTTTCGATCAGGTCTCCCTGGATCCGCCAGTAGTCCTGCATGCTCTCAAGGTCCCCTGTCCCGGATCCCCCTGCCGCCGCCATCTGCCGCGCCGCTGCCAGATCCCGGTACAGGAGTGCTTCTCCAAACCATGTGTTTCTTCCGGGATCTTCCAGATACGGCTCCATCTGTGCCGCTCTCCTGAACCATCCGGCAGCAATATGTCTTCCGTCCTCCTCCGGCGCGTCATACCAGTACACAAGGCCTGTCTGAAATGCAACCTCCCCATATGCTTCCGGATCCTTCCTGAGCAGTTCCTCATTCGTCAGGTCGGATCCGAGACCCACCGTGTGGAACAGATCCCTCAGAAAGAGATCCTCCCGGGCCGAAAAGCGGCCGTCTGATCCCGCATCCTCCAGATACTGCAGATAGGCATCCTTTCTTCCCGGATCCATGAAGACAGCCTGCCGGTAGCAGTCTCTGCTCTGGTTCTCTGTGCAGACCCTGGCCTCTTCAAGAAGCGATTCATAGTTCCACTGCGGATCATTTGTCAGATCCATGGATGCGGGAAGCGCCAGGCTGACCAGGGCTGCGGCAGGGCATGCCAGGGCGAGCGCGCCCAGGATGCGGACCCGAAGCCTCTTTCTCCTCCCGGAGCGCTGCCGCAGCTCAAGCGCCTGCCTGAGCGATGAGGCGCTCTGGAAGCGCATCCCGGGATCCTCCTCCAGACACCTCGAGACAATCGCAGCCAGGTCCTCCGGACAGTTCGGGATCTGGCTTCCACGAAGGAAACCGGACCAGGTCTTTCCGGTGAGCATCCGGTAGAGCAGTGCGCCGAGCGCGTAGATATCCGAACGGATATCCGCTTCTTTGTCCGGCGCATACTGTTCGGGGGCCGCGTACCCGTCCGTGCCCATCCGCACCCTCTGCGTCTTCTCCTTCCACGCAGCGCCGAAATCGACCAGTACGATCCGCCCGTCCGGCCTGCGGATCAGGTTCGAGGGCTTGATATCCAGATGGCAGACGGGCGGATCCCGGCTCTCCAGATAGCACAATGCATCCGTTATCTGCAGGGCAGTCTCCTGCGCCTGCTCTTCGGTAAAATGCACCGACTCCTTCAGGATCCTGTCCAGAGACTCCCCCCTGACATGTTCCATCACCAGATATGTGGCGTCCTCCTTCTGCAGCACATCGATCACCCGCGGCAGGTGCAGATTGCGCAGGTTCTTCATCATCTCCAGTTCATGACAGCGCTCAGCGCTCCCGCCGCCCTTCAGTTTCTTGACAGCGCGGAATTCCTCCGTGGGCAGATACAGCGCCAGATACACGCTGCCCTCACTGCCGTCTCCGATCTTCTCTATGATCCGGTAGCGCGCGTCAAACTGCAGCTCATCCGGCATACCGTCCTCCTTTCCCCGATCCCGCCCGCGCATCCTTCTACGCACCGGACGCAAAAAGGGGAGACCCACTTTCCGTGCGTCTCCCTGCCAATAGTATATGCAATTTCCCCCGGGCCTTTCAATGAACGCAATGCCCAAAAATGCCGGTGCACTTCCCGGGTTTTCCCCGTCGGAACGTGCAGACACATATGCATATGCGCTCAAGTGCGCCCTTCTGCCGGATCCGTCCCGGCCTGCCGGCTGCATCATGGCGGTGCCGATGCACCTGATGCAGCAATCCTCCGGCGCCTCAGCCCAGAAGAGAGATATGCATAAAGACCGGCGCCAGCGTATTGGCAACCGTTGACATCAGTTTGATAAAGATATCCAGCGCAACCCCGACAACATCTTTGCGTGTATCCCCGATGGTGTCGCCCGTGACGGAGGCTTTGTGCGCCGCAGAGCCTTTCCCTGCCCCTTCCAGGAATCCGCCCTCGATGTATTTCTTCGCGTTGTCAAATGCGCCGCCCGAGTTGCCCATGAAGATCGCCCGCGGGATGGCGACGATCGTCGCGCCGACCAGGAGGCCGCCGACAAACTGCACGCCGAACAGCAGACCGCCGGCAAGCGGCACCAGCAGTGCAATCACGGACGGTGAAACCATCTTCCGGATCGCCTCCTGCGCTGCCAGCTCAATCATTTCATTGTAATTGGGTCTGACAGTTCCCTCGAGGACGCCCGGGGCGGACATCATACGGTCGCCCACGTCCGCCATGATCTTCGCGGAATCAATCGTATGATCCGTGAGGATGGCGCTGAAGTATTCGACCAGGGCTCCGCCGATGATACCGCCCGCGACAACCGGAATCGCCGCGAAATTCAGAACAGGGGTCTGGCCCGGAACCGTAAAGTTACCGACATAGGATACGATCAGGGACACGGTGGCAAATGCGGCCGACCCGATGGCGAATCCCTTGCCGATCGCAGCAGTCGTATTGCCGATGGCGTCCAGCCGGTCCGTGATGGCTCTCACATCCGGGTCCAGGTGGCAGGACTCCGCGATACCGCCCGCATTGTCTGCGATCGGGCCGAACGCGTCAATCGAGACCGTCGCTCCGACAAATGACAGCATCCCGAGCGCCGCAACCGCAACGCCGTAGGTCCCGCTCAGATATCCCGAGATCAGAAGCGCAATCCCGATCACCAGGACCGGAGCCATGCAGGAGCGCGACCCGATGGCGTCTCCCCGGGTCACGACAAAAGCCTCTCCTTCCCTGCAGATCTCTGCCAGCTCCCGCGTCGGACGGTAGTCCGTACTGGTGTAGTACTCTGTGATGATGCCGATGGCAACGCCGCTGGCGATCCCGCAGATCGAGGAGATCCAGGGGGAGGCCCATCCGAGCCTGAATGCATCGTACAAACCGTTTCCTCTAAAGAGCACAAACGCCGCAATCCCGCCCAGGATGATGGTAATGCCTGCGGCAATCCAGGTGGACAGATCCAGTTCCCTGGACGGATCGTCGCCCATCTTCTTGACATTCGCATACCCCAGTCCCGCAAGAGACCCGATCAGTCCGCAGGCTGCCAGCACCAGCGGATACCGAATGGTCGCAGTCAGTGTGCTTTCCGTAATGCGGGCCAGGCCGGACGCCTCCGCAGTCTTATAGATCGTGACGGCGGTCATAATAGACGCGGCCATCGTCGCGACAAAACTCTCCAGCAGATCCGAGCAGTTGCCCGCGATATCATTGACATTGTCTCCGATAAAGTCAGCGATCGTATTCGGGATCCGGCTGTCATCCTCCGGAAGGTCGTGGCGGATCTTGCCGAGAATATCCGAAGAGATATCCGCAGCCTTGGTATAATTGCCGCCTGCAACGCGGTTGAACATGGCGACAATCGAGCATCCCAGAGAGTAGGTCACGATTCTCGTAATGGTCGGATTGCAGGGAAGAGACGCGATCAGGCCGCTCGATACGGCATCGGGGCTGATCCCGTCAAACAGGATCAGGATCATGATAAATCCGAACATTCCGAAGGTCTGCACGGCAAGCCCGCTGATCGAGCCGCCGCACAGGGCAACCCGCACCGTCTCACCGATCGATCCGGTTTCCCGGGCTGTGTTCGAAGTGCGCACATTGGCCCATGTCGCGCTCTTCATTCCAAGCACGCACGCAAAGGAACTCATCGCGCCCCCCGTCAGGAACGTCAGTCCGCCGGTTTTTTCGATGAACAGTGTGATTAAAGCTGCGACGATCAGCAGGACCGGAATGATATGCTTATATTCGGTCACCAGAAATGTGGAAGCGCCCGACCGTATGATGCCGGAGAGTTCAACCATCTCAGAGGTTCCTTCCTTCATCTTCCGGATCCGGACATAATTGAAAATGATGTAGAGAAATGAAAGACCCAACAGTACCAGAATCCATATCAGGATCATGTACAAGCCCCCTTTATGCAAGCCCGCTGCGACTTGTTTAGATAAGTTGATCTGACAACCACAGTATAGCACTTTTTTTCAAAGATGCAAAATAAACAGAAATGATTGTCAGATCAACCCGGGGCCAAACCGCGCGGCCGCATCAGCGGCCTTCCTGCGCAGAGATTACATTTTTTCCGGAGCGCTGAAGCCCAGAAGGCTGATTCCGCATTCCATCACCCGCAGGCACAGATGAAGGAGCGCTATATACGAATCGCGCTGCGCCTCCTTCTCCTCGCTGAGGATCCTGGTCTCGTGATAGAACCGGTTGAACTGGTTCGCAAGTTCATAGATATAACCGCAGATCTTGTGCGGGGCAAGCTCCTCGCCTGCAAGCAGCACCGCCGGGGCGAACGCCGTCAGCGTCAGGCCGAGCGCCTTCTCGCTCTCCCCTGCCGGCGGAAGAATCTTCAGGCCGGACAGGTCCTCTGCGCTTCTGCCGGTCTGCTCCGCATATCTTCTCAGAATCGATTTGATCCGCACCATGGTATACAGAAGGTACGGGCCTGTATTTCCCTCAAAGGAAGTGAACTTGTCGATGTCAAAGATATAGTCCTTGGACGCCTGGTTGGACAGATCTCCGTACTTGATGGCAGAGAGGGCCACGATCTGGGCAGTCTTCCTTGCCTCCTCCGGATCCGCCTCATGGTTCTCCATGATCTTCTGGTACATCTCCTCGTTGATCTCCGCGATCAGGTTCTCCAGGCGCATCACGCCGCCCTCACGGGTCTTGTAGGGCTTTCCGTCCTTTCCGTTCATCGTTCCGAATCCGAGGAAATAAAGCCCGGTCTCATCCTCCACCAGCTTTGTCTTGCGCGCGCAGCGGAAGACCTGCGTGAAGTACAGATCCTGTCTCTTGTCCACCACATAGATAATCTCATCCGGCTTCCATTTCTCCATACGCATCACGATGGTGGCAAGATCCGTTGTGTTGTACAGAGACGCGCCGTCTGATTTGAGGATCATGCACGGCGGGATCTTCTTGGTGTCCCCCTCTTCTTCCACATCCACAACCAGCGCCCCCTGGTCCGTGTGGGCATATCCTTCCTTCTTCAGATACTCCACCAGATCCGGGATGTACGGCTGTGCGTCCGACTCCTTCATCCACAGTTCAAATGAAACATCCAGGTTGTCATAATTCTTCTTCAGGTCCGCGATGGACACCCGCAGGATATGCTCCCACAGCGCATGGTATCCGCGGTTTCCGTGCTGCAGTTCGTTGGTCGCCTCCAGCGCTTCCTTCTTATACGCCTCATCCTCTTTCGACCTGGCGCTCGCGGCAGGGTAGATCTCCTCCAGCTCACTGATCGTGAACGGGGCCTCCTCCGGATACGTCCCCTCATAGGAGCTGTCAAAATACACCAGGTCCGGCTTTCTGTGCCGGAGCTCGGTGATAATCAGTCCCATCTGCAGGCCCCAGTCTCCCAGATGAACGTCCCCGATGGTCTCATTTCCCAGGAAACGAAGGATGCGCTTGATGCTTTCCCCGATGACCGCGCTGCGAAGATGGCCTACATGAAGCGGCTTTGCCACATTGGCTCCGCCGTAGTCGATGATGATGGTCTTGCTCTTCTCCGCATTCGGAACGCCCAGTCTTTCATCCGCGGCCATCTCTTCCAGATACAGCGAGAGAAACTCCGGGGAAAGCTTCAGATTCAGGAATCCGGGTCTTACCGCTTCCACGCTCTCTAAAGCATCGCACCCGCAAAGTACCTGCGCCACGTCCTCCGCAATCTCAAGCGGCGCCTTATGATACCGCTTTGCGCCCGCCATCGCGCCGTTGCACTGGTACTCGCACAGGTCCGGCCTGTTTGAAACCGTCACCTTGCCCAGTTCCCTGTCGTATCCGGCGCTCTCAAAAGCCTCCGACACATAGTTGCTGATCACATCCAGAATCTGTTCCATGAGTCTCGTTCTCCTGTCTGCTGTTGTAGATACCCCTGCTTCGTCCATGAATGCTGTTACTCTTCGTCGCTGCGGATCCAGTCCAGATACTTCCGGACCTCCCGCTCATACCCGTTCTCTGAGGGACTGTAGAAAGTCACGTCTCCGAGTTCTTCCGGAAGATATCTCTGCTTTGAGAAATGCTTCGGAAAATCGTGGGCGTATTCATATCCGATCCCTCTTCCCAGGCTTGCGCTTCCTTTATAGTGCGCATCCTGCAGATAGGACGGGATGGTAAACCTGTTCTGTTCCACCGCCTCTCCGGCTTTGGAAATGGCCAGCGTGCAGGCATTGCTTTTCGGGCTGACTGCCACACAGACGGCCGCCTCCGAAAGGATCAGCTGCGCCTCCGGCATCCCGACCCGCTCAATGGCCTGCGCTGCGGCGGCGGCGACCACCAGGGCCTGCGGATTGGCCATGCCGACATCCTCGGCCGCGCAGATCATGATCCGCCTGGAGATGAAGCGTATATCCTCCCCCGCCTTCAGCATCCTTGCCAGATAAAAAACGGCCGCGTCCGGATCGGATCCCCGCATGCTCTTTATAAACGCGGAGATCGTATCATAATGCTGGTCTCCGTCCGCATCATAGCGGGTCACCCTCTTCTGAATGCACTCTGAGGCAACCTCCAGCGTGATATGAATCTTTCCGTCCCCGCTGCGCTCCGTTGTCAGAACGCCCAGCTCCAGGGCGTTCAGGGCAAGCCTTGCGTCCCCGTTGCTGATCTCGGAGAGAAAGGTCTTCGCATCCTCCTCCAGCACCACGTCAAATGCGCCCATGCCCCGCACGGTATCCGTCGCGGCGCGGTCCAGCAGAACCGCAATCTCCCCGGCGGAGAGCGGCTTCAGTTCGAAGATGATCGATCTGGACAGCAGCGCCCCGTTGACTTCGAAATA
This sequence comes from uncultured Lachnospiraceae bacterium, assembly GCA_905235415.1. Classification (GTDB taxonomy): domain Bacteria; phylum Bacillota; class Clostridia; order Lachnospirales; family Lachnospiraceae; genus Porcincola. The sequence continues at coordinate 10,733 of CAJOKX010000026.1, read as the reverse complement.
CGGATTCTCTGTCGTCGCGCCGATCAGGATAATCGTCCCGTCCTCAACAAAAGGCAGCAGATAATCCTGCTGCGCCTTGTTGAATCTGTGGATCTCATCGATGAACAGGATCGTCCTGCGGCTGTACATCCCAAGCGTCTCTTTCGCATGGGTGACCACCTCTTCCATATCCTTCTTTCCGGCCGCAGTCGCATTGATCTGGCGAAAATCGGCGGAAGTGGTGTTCGCAATCACCCTGGCCAGCGTCGTCTTGCCCGTTCCGGGCGGCCCGTAGAAGATCACGCTTGTCAGCTTATCCGCACGGATGGCCCGCTCCAGCATACAGCCATGTCCAATGATATGCTGCTGCCCAACGACTTCCTCCAGGCTCTGCGGGCGCATCCTCGAGGCAAGCGGCGAACCGGTTTCTTTCTGCTTCCCGGCCGCGTATTCAAACAGATCCATCTTCCTCTCCGTCTTCCTGCGTCTCATCCTGCAGCTGCGCGTCCTGCCCTTCTGCTTCCCTCAGTGCGGCGTCCTGCTGCGCACTGATCTCATTCAGGCGTCTGAGACGGTCGGATGCGGTCGGCAGAGATTCCGGGACCACCACTTCCTCCTGAGGTTCCTCCTCTTCCTCCGTCTCATCACTGTTGTAGATATCCATCTGTTTTCTGGAAAATGTGATGCCGGCCAGGTACACCAGCGCGCCGATCAGAGACTGGTTGTTCATCGCGTAGATAAACCAGCCCAGTCCGAAGTTGGCAAGCAGTCCGAAACCGGCCGCTTTCATATATGCAGACACCTGTCTCCGGCTCCTGCCGGCAAGCGCTCTGGCAAAGAAAATGGGCGCAACGTCAGAAAAGAACCAGTTGCACAGAAGAAAGAGCACAACAATACCCATGTAGAGGCCATTGGGCTCCTTCTTTTTTACAATTGCCCAGATGATGAATGCCAGGATCGCAACGGCAAACACGATGACCGACAGCTGCAGTCTGCGTGTGATCCGGTTCTCTTCCTCCTTTGGCAGCGGCTCCATATTTCTCAGCTTTTCAAGCATATTTCTGTGCTCCTTTTCTCTCACGTTTCCGCTGCATAGCGCAGCGGGCGCGCAATGAAGTTTTGAATCATCATATCAGTTAAACCCTCCATTGACAAGCATACTGCATCAGGCTACAATCTGCCCCGTATGAACGAATGTCTGGCATGGATGAGGGTTTTGTATGGCGAGTCTGCTTCCGAACAATCCCATGATGCTGCTGAGTGTGGTCAACACACAGCTTCGGGATGAGTTCTCTTCTCTGGATGAACTGTGTGCGTTTTTCAACGCACAGAAAGATGACATCGAGGAGAAACTCGCCGCGATCGACTATACCTATGATCCGGAACTGAACCGGTTTGTCTGACACAGAATCAGTGGGGTGTCCGGCCGCCTCTCAAGGCGGTGGACACCCCACTGATTTTTTGCTTCATCTGGCCCGGTCAGGATTCAAGAGGGCCTCGGCCCTTCTGCCGCCCCCGGTGCGTTCGCACCATCTTCCTCAGATCGCGGATTCAATCCCCCAAAGGCTTTATGCTGCTTCGTCATCTTCCACATTCTCACGGGAAGATTCCGTTGAAGCCTCTCCGCTGGTGAGCATATCCACATACGCCTGCGGAACGCCCGCGTCAGCCAGTTTCTCAATCATTCCGGTGATATCCGCATTTCTCAGATACTCCGCAAGGCCTTCCTGCGTGGTGACAACGATCGGATCTTCTGTATCAACAGAAGCGATCTCCACCGCATCCGCCTCGGTGAGATTGATCTGGGTCGTGCACCACAGATCGTCATTGATATACAGGCCAACGATTCTCGCTCCGTCCTCATCACTGATTCCGAAATCGTATGCAATGCTCTGGTCTCCATTATACAGGGTAATCCTTCCGATCAGATCCCCTTCCTCAAGACGGGCCTTGTCAAGGCTGGTGATTCTCACGACCGGGATGAGCGTTCCGTCTGCGTTCACGCTGACGGTCTCGTCTACGATGTTGTCTTCCTCAGATCCCTGGAACACGATGCCGGTCACTCCGGCATACTCCGGATCCGCGCTTGCGGTAAGGACCGAACCGAATCTCAGCTCCGCCGCATACTGCGACGCTTCCCGGACGACATCCAGATTGAGGAGTTCTACATCCATGCCGCTTGCCTCTGCACTCACATTGATTCTGGCAGGTTCTCCGTTATTGTCATATCCCAGCGTCAGCTTTAATCCCAGCATTCCGGACAGATCGCTCTCGGCGGCCGCTTTCAGGACGCCCTGGACCTGGTCATACAGGCTTACGTTCGGAGCCTGACCCTGAATGACAAGCAGATGCTGGCAGAAACTGCTCTCCAGGATCTTCTTAAGAACCGGATCCTCTGCCAGAAGCTGCAGCTGTGCGGATACCGTTTCTCCCGCTTTGTCAGCAGGAAGTTCGAATGTAATGGTATTCACTTCTGCGGAAAGCGTCCCTGCAGTCACAGTAGCGAAGCCCTGCTCCATCTCCACATTCTGCGTCAGCGCTCCGGCATATCCGGAAAGTCCGTTCAGAACCTCTGCCGGAGAGATCGAACTGATCAGTTCAAAGAACTCTTCCAGCAGCTGGCTGCCTTCTGCAATCAACTCCGGAGAGATCGAAGACATCTGTCCGGACAGCGAAGACTGCGCATTCTCTGCAAGTTCTCCGGCCGGGACTGCCATCGTCTGGTCCTGAAGTCCCGGGCAGACTGCATACAGAATCTGGTCAGCTGCATCATAGGAAAGGACTATGCTGTACAGGCTGGTTCCGTTGAAATACATGTCTGCTTCCGCGTCCGCCCCTCCGGTCTCATTCTTCGCGGCCTTCAGCCGGATCTCAGCGTCACTGATCCAGGACATATCATCTGTTCCGCCATAATACATGGAGATCGCCGAACGCATGGCGTCCTCAACGGTCAGCCGGACATATCCTTCATAAGCGTCCGCCAGCTGTCCGACGGCAGCTTCAATCAGACTCTGTGAGTATCCGGCAAGTGCTTCCGGATCCAGGCCCAGTTCTCCCGAGATCTGGGACAGCGCATCCGTATCTGTCTCTTCCGCCATCACGCAGACCGGAGAAACTGCCAGCAGCATCGCAAGTCCGGATGCTGTAAGGACACGTAAAGTACGGTTTCTTTTTTTCATAATTCTTATCCTCCTCAGATGCATGTACCTTCCGTCACGCAGCCCGCCGGGTCTGCACTCCGGGAAGGAATCTACACTGCCAGAAACGGCGCCCCCGCTCTGTGCTTATGCTTACTGTCAATATAGCAAAAACATCTCTTTCGTGCAATCTCAGAATGTGATACATTGTACCTGTTGCAAACACACAGACTGTTCATACGCAGGGTTCTTCGTTCAGTTCCCGGTGCAAGAGGCCTTTCATGAAGATCACGATAGACGGGATAACCAAACACTATCACAAAGCACAGATACTGTCGGGCGTCAGCCTGCAGGCCGATCAGGGAGACATCATCGGCATTCTGGGCCAGAACGGATGCGGCAAGTCCACTCTGCTGTCGATTCTGGCAGGAACGCTGAGAGCCGACTCCGGTTCATTTCTCTATGAAGACGCAACCACTGCCCAGACGGACCTTCTGAAGAATCTGTCTCTTTCCTCCCGGCTGATCGGATACGTTCCCCAGTCGACGCCGCTTCTGGATGAGCTGACGGCCTATGACAACCTTCGGCTGTGGTATACCCAGGGACGCGCCGCCCTCGAAAGAGAGCTCGAGGAGGGAATCCTGAAGGAACTGCAGATTACCGAATTCCTTCACAAAAGCGTCCGCAGTCTCTCGGGCGGTATGAAAAAACGTCTCTCCATTGCCTGCGCCCTGGCGCACCACCCTTCTGTCCTGCTGATGGACGAACCCGGCGCAGCGCTGGACCTGAACGCGAAAGAACTGATCATCCGTTACCTGCATCTGTTCTGCGGGGAGGGCGGGATCGTCCTGATCGCGACGCATGAGAAGGCGGAGATTGAGGCCTGCACCCAGACCTATATCCTGAAAAACGGAGTCACTACCCCATACCTGTTTGACGATGATATGAAAAAACTGGCGTCACAGCTTGGTTAACAGTTAGGAGCGCGGATCCGGAATGTCAAGATTTATCACATATATACGCCTGCGCATCAAGGCAGTCATGAAAGTATATCCGGCGATGTGTGTCATGACGCTGCTCCTGTGCCTGTCTCTCGGAAGCATGCTGTATATGCAGTCCCTGCGCGCGGCCGATATGACCCAAAAGGACGAGGATGAGAAGGCTGCAGTCGGGATTGTCGGGCTTGCAGCCTCCGGATATCTGGATACTGCATTTTCGATTCTGAAAAACTTTGACTCTTCTTCCGATGAGGTCAATTTCGTAAGCTGCAAATCCCGCAAGGACGCAGCGGCGCGCATCCGTTCCGGGGAACTGCTCGGCGCGATTGTCATTCCGGCCGGACTGGTTGATACGCTGCTTGCCGGAGAAACCGGCCGCATGACGCTGATTCTTCCTTCCAGCGGCGCCGGACTCAACACACTCCTGATCAAGGAGCTGTCCGATTCAATCTCTGTGATTCTCAGTTCCCTGCACAGCGGGTCGGATGCGCTCAGGGACTATATGCTGGATAACGGATATACCGACGCAGATCAGATCGCCGAACAGCAGACGGATCTGCTGCTGACGTCTCTCCAGGATGTCCTGCACAGGAGCAGGCTCTTTAAAGTCCGGTACGTATCTGCCACCTCCCAGGTGTCGATCGAAAGCTTCTACCTGATCTCCATGCTGGTGCTGCTGATCCTGCTTCTCGGGATCATGTGCGCCGCCTCATATGTACGCTCCGACTATACGCTTGGCAGGCTCCTTCGGATGCACCATCTGGGCTCCGCCCGGCAGGTCATTGCGGAATATATCAGCCTGACGGTCCTTCTTGCAGCGGTTGTCATCCTCTTTTACCCGCTGATTGCCGTCGTACTGAGCCGGATGCCGATCCCGTTTTCCGCATTCGGCGTCACGGGAAACCGGTTTATCAGAGGTTTTCTTCGTTTCAGCCCGCATTATTTATGTGTCCTGTTCCTGGCGTCTGCAATCGATCTGTTCCTCTATGAGATATCCTCCAATCTGATAACAGGCGTCCTCATTCAGTTTCTGACGATGATCGCGCTTGCGTACGGATCCGGCATATTCTACTCGGTGCAGACCATGCCCGGGCCGCTTCAGAAGATCGCCGGACATCTGCCGACCGGACATGCGCTGACCTATCTGCAGATGTCTGCGAAGCATGCTCCGGAAGCACTCTTTGAGCTTTTCTGCACGATCCTCTGGACCATTGCTTTCCTGATCCTGACAATCCTTGTGCGCCGCCACAGGCTCACAGCGAAGGGAGGTGTGTGATGAAGACCCTCCGCCATGCTCTGACAAGAGCGCACCTGCTGAATAAAAGGATCCTCAAGCAGCCGGTATTTCTGGTTCTCCTGGCCCTGATACCGCTTCTGGTCGCCGGCGTGAATCTGTCCGCGGACCATTCTTCCAGCCTTGTGCGGGCTGCGGTTGCCCCGGGTTCCCCTGGCGATGCCACCGCACAGGCCGTGATTGAAGCCCTGGCAGCGGATTCTTCCGCCGCGGTGCAGTATATCCCCTGCCGCAGCGCAAAGGAAGTCCAGAAGGTCGTTTCATCGGAAGATGCCAGGATCGGGTTCGTATTCCCGAAAAACCTGGATGAGCTGTTCGAGGCGTACGGAGCGCAGGAGACTGCCAGCATGAACCAGGGCGCCATCTCCATGATCAGCTCCCTGTTTGCCGGCGGCTCTACGGATATGACAGACCGCCAGATCATCTGCTACACAGCCACCAATGACGTCATCTCCAAGCTGACGCGCGAGCAGTTTTTCTCCAAGCTCTACCGGGACCTGGAAACGGCTGTGCTGAAGGTCTGGCTCAGATCCCACCCGGAGATCGGAACCTCTTCAGCGTCCGAGCGCGACGCATATGCCGAGCGGATACGCAGCAGCAGAGACTTCTACAGCTATTTTGACCTTGAATACCTGAACGGCGACCAGATCACTTCCGATGAGACAAGCCGGTATATCTCGTCTCCGATGCGGGGGCTGCTTGCCGTGCTGCTCACGCTGACTGCCCTCTCCGCGGTGCTGTCTCTGTGTGACGATATCCAGAACAGGCGTTTTGTGTGGATCAGTTCCCGCAGACGGTCCCTGTTCTATCTCGGATGCATCCTTCTTCCGATGGCGGATCTCGGGCTTGCCTCCTACATCGCGCTGTATGTGAGCGGTACATTTACCTCCTGGAAAACAGAACTGCCGTGCATGCTGCTGTTTCTTCTGTGCGCTGCCGGATTTGCGAATCTGCTCCGGGTGATCCTCCGGAAAATGTCATTTATCGCGGCCAGCGTTCCGATTGTTCTGTGCGCGTGCCTGTTTCTGACGCCGGTCTTTGCCGATATGACCTTCCTGCCCCATGTGCAGATCTGCCTTCCGACGTACCTGTATCTGAATTCGATCCACGGCTCCAGTCCACTGTGGCAGATGGCCCTGTACGCAGCCGTGACGATTCTGCTCTCTCTTTTGCCGGGACGGGAACAGAAAGGCTGAATGAGGAGGCTCTGAAATGGAATTCAAACAGCTTCAATCCTTTGTCGAAGTCGTCAGGAATCTCAGCTTTACCAAAGCGTCCCAGGAGCTGTATATCTCGCAGCCGACGGTCAGCATGCATATCAGCCAGCTCGAATCCGAGCTCGGCGTCAGGCTGATCATCCGCACCACCAAGAGTCTGGAAGTGACGCCGGTCGGAAGGCAGCTGTATGAATACGCGGTCAATCTTCTGGCCATGCGCGACCGTATGATCGCGAACTGTTCCCTGCAGAGCCGGCACATTCTCTCGCTCGGCGCCTCCACGATCCCCTCCGCCTACCTGCTCCCCAAGCTCCTCCCGGAGTTTGCCGCCAGGAATCCGGATTCTTATTTTGTGATCCACCAGTCCGACAGCAGCGGAGTGATGGACGGGCTTCTGGACGGAACCTATGACCTGGGCATCATCGGCATGCAGCCGCAGCCGGGTCTCCTGGCCTCGGAGAAGCTGTGCACCGACCGCATCGTCCTGATCGCGCCGGTCAACGAGCATACACTGTCTTTAAAGGAATCCGGTCCAAATGCGTTCAATATCCTTCGCTCAGAGCCGGTGATCCTGCGCGAAGAAGGCAGCGGGAGCGGAAAAAAGGCAGAAGAAATCCTGCAGCGCTCCGGCATTTCCGAAGAACAGCTGCAGGTCGTCGCACGTGCCAATGATCAGGAAACGATCAAAAATATGGTTGCCGGCGGGCTGGGCGTGTCGATGATCTCAAAGCTCGCCGCGCAGGATTATCTCGAGAGCCGCCGCCTGATCTGTTTTGAATTCCCGGAGGAGGTCTCCTCCCGCAGCCTGTACCTGGTATGGCGCTCCGGTTATATCCTGCAGGATGACCTGCAGGAGTTCATCCGCTTTCTGAAATCCCACATGCAGTCATGAACCGCTGCCCCCCATGCGCATCTTCGCTCCTGTGGACGTGGTGCTTCTGCAAAATGAATAGAATTCATTCTGCATCCCTTGTTTCCGGATGGGACACATGCCGGCGCATCCTGCGAAGCAGGTCCATGTCAAGCCAGGTCTCCATCGCAAGGCCTTCCTGCGTATACTCTTCCTTCACAACCTGTCCCTGTCTGCGGATGATCTCCGCATCGGCCAGGTCTGCATAGGGGACCAGCAGCTGCATACAGATCCGCTCTCCCACAAGTTTTTCCTGCACCAGCTCCGTCAGCGCTTCGATCCCGCATCCGTCCTTTGCGGATATATAGATCCGGTTTTCCCGGATCACGCTTCCCGCCCTTGCGGGGTCCTCCGACTGATCGCATTTATTCATGACTTCGATCCGCGGGATCTTCCCTGCTCCCAGGTCTGCGAGCGTTTTTTCCGTCACCTCCATATGCATCTCGTGTTCCGGATCCGAACAGTCTGTCACTTCCAGAATCAGGTCTGCCTGCAGCGCCTCCTCCAGTGTCGAGTGAAACGCCTCCACCAGTGCGGTCGGAAGATCGTTGATCAGCCCGACCGTGTCAGACAGCAGAAACGCAGGTCCCGTCTTCGGCGTGATCTTCCGAACGGTCGTATCCAGTGTGGCAAACACCATGTCCTCCACATACACATGGCGGTGCTCTTCATCCCGCACAGCGTCCGTGTCCCCGCCGGCTGTATCGATCAGACAGTTCATCAGGGTGGACTTGCCCGCATTGGTATATCCGACCATCGATACCAGAGGCAGGCTGCTCCTGCTTCTCTTCTTCCGCTGCACGTCCCTGCTTGCAGAGATCTTTCCCAGTTCCTTCCGGAGCGTGCTCATTCTTCGCTCGATGTGCCTTCTGTCCAGCTCGATCTGCATCTCGCCCGCGCCCTTGTTGGACCTGGATCCGGATCCGCCGCCCTGCCGGGACAGGTTCCGGCGCAGGCCCTGCAGCCGCGGGAGCATATACTGAAGGCGCGCATATTCTACCTGCATGCGCGCTTCCCGCGTCCTGGCATGATCTGCGAAGATCCGGAGGATCAGTCCCGTCCGGTCCAGCACCTCTGTCTGCAGGATCCCGGACAGATGCAGCATCTGCGAGGGGGACAGCATGTTGTTGAAAATGACCAGGTCCGCCTCCTCGGCGTCCGCCATCTCCCGGATCTCTTCGGCCTTTCCGGGTCCGACCATGGTGCTGCGGTCCTCCCAGGGAAGGCGCTGCGTCATCCGCCTGACCGGCTCGATCCCGCAGGATAACGCAAGATCCTCCAGCTCGCTCATGCTGACCTCAAACGCATGCTCCTGCCCGGTACATACGCCTGCGAGGATGGCGCGCGGCATCTCCTCCCCCAGCGTGCGTGTTTCTCTGTATTCTGCCATCTTTTCCCGTCTTTCCGTTTCTCTTATCCGATCTCGATCCTGGCCCTGCTGCCGCCGGTCCCGTTTTCATCCTTCTCGACGACAATCTTCTTTGCAACCCGCTCCTTCACGCTGGAGACATGCGAGATCAGGCCGACCAGCACGTGGCCGCTTGCCAGGTCGTTGAGCGTCTTCATGGTCCGCTCTGTCACATCCTCATCCAGAGAGCCGAAGCCCTCGTCCACAAACATCGTATCCAGATGGATGCCGCCCAGAGACGCCTGTACCGCATCTGAGAACCCCAGCGCCAGCGCGAGCGCGGCTTCAAACGCCTCGCCGCCGGACAGCGAGGAGACGCTCCGCCGGTCTGAAGTGTAGTGATCCACCACTTCCAGGTCCAGTCCGCTCTGTTTCTTTTTATCCTCCGCCATCTTCGCGCGTACCAGCTCATACTGGCCCTCTGTCATCATCAGGAACCGCTGGTTGGCCCTGATCAGGACCTTATCGAAATAACAGCTCAGGACGTAGGTCTCGAGCTTCATTTTATCCATGCCGCTGAGCCTGCCGTTTGCAGTATCCGACAGGGCCTTGATCATCCTGCCCCTCTCCTCTTCCCTGCGGCAGCGCTCATAGGTTTCATTCAGTGCGCCGAGAATCTCCCGGTTTTTCGACAGCCTCAGCCCGGTTTCCTGCCTGGATGCATTCAGCTCCCTGCGGCGCTCCTCCAGCAGCTGCACCCTTTTAGAGGTTTCCGCCTCATCCGGATTCTTTGCGCCGCTAAGCTGGTCCTCCAACGCTTTGATCTCTCCAATCGCCGCCGATGTCTTCTGCTGCGAGCGCTGGATCGAGGAGGCGATCTGCTCTCCCTCTTCCTGATACTTTCTCTGCCCTTCCTCCAGGGTGCGGATGCGCGCATCCGCCTCCGGAAGGGACGGATAAAGCAGCTTTTGCGAAAGCACCTTCAGCTGCGCCTCGTCATTTTCCTTCTGCGTGCGCAGCTTTTCAAGTTCAATGTTCAGGCGCGACGCCTGATCCTCCAGATCCTTTTTCGAATGCTCCGCTTTCTCAATCAGGTCCGGGAGCGCCCTGCGCCTCTCATCTTCTGCCTTCAGCTTCTGAAGCTCCTGCAGAAGGGACTTAAGCACACGGGAGGAGCGCTCCGTCTGCTCCCTGAGCGCGCGCTCTGTCTCTTCCGCGAACGCCCCGCTCCGGCTGCTGATGTCCTGCGCATCCCCGGATGCGTCATACACACCGGGCGAAGAGGCGGCCTTCTGCCGGGCATTCCCGAGCGAAGAGGCGGCCTTCTGCCGGGCATTCCTGTATGCACTCTCCAGTTTCGCCCGGTCCCCTCCTGCCTGCGAGGACGCCGCTTCGCTCTCCTTCTGCGCACTCTCAGCGCGCTGTCTGGCCTCCTCCACGCGCTCTCTGGAGGGTGCGCTTTCAGACTTGGCGGCAAGGATGACAAAACACTTCCTGAAGATCCTTGTCTGTACATAATTATAAATGAAGAGAATAAAACTTAAATATAGGAAAAATACTAAAAATTAATTGATTTTTTTGCCATTTTTGCGCTTAACTTCAACATCTTTGTGTGTTCTTGAGATAACTATTTTGTCTTGCTCGAGTAGATGGCGAAATTCAGGATAACTTTGTATATCCTGAATCAGCGCACCTGCGCGAGCAAGACAAAATAATGTCTTATATGGGCAGGTTGTCGCAGGGTGAGACATAAAAATATCTTAACCATAGCATCTTTGTGTTCTTGAGATAACTATTTTGTCTTGCTCGAGGAGATGGCGAAATTCAGGATAACTTTGTATATCCTGAAT
>CAJOKX010000025.1 GCA_905235415.1 uncultured Lachnospiraceae bacterium | reverse complement strand
TGCAGCAACTCGCAAAGCTTAGTCGGCTGCCTATGGTTTTCAGTTGTGCCCACAGAACTCCATGCAGAAGGTCGGAGGCTGGCCTGTGAACTGTAACAAATAAAGTTGCCAGATTCAGCCGTTTCATTATAATGAATATATATTGGTTTTGTTATGCCGGTGCGCACGCACATGGAGGTAAGAGTATGCACAATCCCAAGAAGATCATTGCGTTTCTGACTGCATCCGTACTTCTGTCGTCTGCAGTCTTTGCCGCAGAACTCCAGAGCACGGAATCATTCCCTGAAACTGACACTTCGCTGCAGATTCCGGAGGTTGTCGATTCCCCCTCGCTGGAGCGGCTGGTCCCGTGGTTCTCTCTCCAGTCGGCCCGCCGTCTCGCGGATCTGGAAAAGAAAAGAGAGGTTGCAAAGCTGCGCAGGGAGATGCAGGAACAGGTCGAACAGATTCTCTCCGATGCTTCCCTGCTGACCCCGGAGATGGCTGATCAGGCTGTCGCGGCGGCCCTCACCTCTGCAGAATCCGAGATGCAGCTGGCACTCGAAGAGGCCGCTGCCGCTGCCGAGTCCGAGATGCATCTGGCACTCGAGGAAGCCGCAGCCACTGCAGAATCCGAGAAACAGCAGGCGCTCAACGAAGCTGCCGCTGCCGCTGAGTCTGAGAAACAGCAGGCGCTGGAGGAAGCCGCTGCCGCTGCCAAATCCGAGCAGGCGCAGGCGCTCTCCCAGGCCGCAGCCGCTGCGGAAGCCGAGATGCAGCAGGCACTCGAAGAGGCCGCCGCAGCCGCCGAGTCCGAAAAGGAGCTGGCGCTCGCCCAGGCTGAATCTGAGATGGAGCAGATGCGCGTCCAGGCGCAGTCCGAGAAGGAACAGGCCATCTCAGAAGCCCAGGCACAATGGGAAGCTGATCAGGAAGAAGCAGCGCTTGCTGAAGCGGATGCGCTGTACAACTCCCACGTGTGGACCTCTGAGCCGACTCCGATCCGTGAGAGCTCGGATCCCGACAGCCCGGTTCTTGCCGTTGCCGACGCAGGCGCTCCGGTCACTGTGACGGCGCAGGATGACAACGCCTACCTCGTAGACTATTACGGTATTGAAGGCTACGTCGACAAGGACGTGCTCGACGTTCCCGAATCCATGCTTTCAGATGTGAAGTCCGCACCCTCTCTTCAGACCTGGTGCAGCGTGACGCTGGAAAACCAGGCGTCGCACCTCAATGTGCGGGAGGCGCCGGGATCTTCCAGCAAGGTTGTCGGCGTACTCGACGCAGAAGAGATCGTATTTCTGACCGGTAATTTCTCGGAAGACGGAAGGTGGGCGGAGATCCTCTACAACAGCGGCGGAAGCGTCGGATGGACTTCTGTGAATTATCTGACCTCGCGCTTTGAAGGCGAACCGGACGAGATGACCCGCCTGATCTATTTCGCAGAGTATGACCAGGCAGCCGAACTGCTCAGAAGCGAAGATATCTCTGAGCTGCAGGCATGGAAGAACGGAACCCCCGCAGATCCTGCTACCGTAAAGGGAACCGCCACGATCGTCTCAGATGACTGGGTATACTCCGGAGAAGTGGTTGCAGGCGCCTTTAAAGGCCGCGGAACGCTTCTTCAGATCACGGATCTTCCGGGCTGCTATATCCGGATCACCGGAGACTGGGACGGAAACGTCCTCAACGGTTCCGCTGTATATTCCTTCTGCAGCAGCGATGATCCCACCCAGGACATGACCATCGTCGGAACTGCCGAAAACAGCGAATGGGAGCGCGACGTGGTCTTCCACGCGCAGAGCAAAGAAGGCCGGATGAAATACTTCTACGGATATGCGGATCACGGCAAGATCGCAGTTTTGGCGACCGACAGCACCGGACTTACCGCAGTCGCAAAGAGTGCGGACGGCGAGTACCTGTACATGGATGCCGGCGAAGCAGACTCCATCCTCCAGAACGTTCCGGAGATGAACTGACTACAATCCTGAAACGGGTGCGCTCTCAGGCGCACCGGCAGAGGCGGGGGACTCCCCGGCTGAGTTGAAAAAGACACAGGGCAGAGCGCGATGCGCCCTGCCCTGTGTCTTTGCTTTTTCACGTGTCTGTGTTTTTCCCCGTATCTTCGCCTTTTCCTCGTATCTTTGCTTTTTCCGGTGCCTTTACAGAATCCCCATCTCCTTCAGCCGGGTCATCGCGCTCTCGGCGTTCTCATAAAGAACCCCGCATCCTCCGGCCTCCTCCCAGGCTCTGATATTTTCCGGGAAGTCGTCAATCAGAATACTTCCCTTTCCGGTGCAGTATTCCGGTTTCTGTTCCTTGTACACGATGTGCACCTTTACATTGCCGCCCAGCTCTCTGCGAACCCAGGAAATCTTATCTTCGCCGGCTGTCTGGATGCCTCTTTTGGGTTTTGGGATTCCTGTCAGAATCTCACAGTTCTCTCCGTATCTGGAGTAAACCTCCCCGAACAGCTTCTGCGCGCCCTCCATCGGTTTCAGCACGTCATAGAAGTGCTCCACCGCACGGATTCTTTCCCACATCAGATCGTCCGCAGACGTGTGCGCCCGAAACTGCCCTGACTGTTCCAATCCGCACAATTCGCGCACCCCTCTGTCAAAATCTGCCAGGACGCCGTCCATATCAAAATAGATCTTCTCAACCACCATATCCATTCTTCCTGCGCAGTCCTGTCACGATTCTTCCGTCTGCGAAGCGATGCTGTTTCCGGACGAATCCATGCCCTCCTCCACTCTTTCGATATCTTTCTCTTCGAGTTCTTCTCCGATCTGGACTTCAACGATATGCAGGCCGCAGATGCCCCTGGCGCAGTGAAGGGTCCCCGCCGGAATCTTCACCACGTCGCCTGCCTTCACCCGCATCGTCCTCTCTCCCACCGTCACCTCACCGGTTCCGGCCAGGATCGTCCAGATCTCATCCCGATGCTGATGCTTCTGGTAACTGAGCGCCTTCCCGTTGGCAATCACCAGATGTTTGGTAAGACTCTTGCGCCCGTCTCCCGCATCCATACTTTCCAGCACAGAGTAATCCCCCCACCGGCGCTGCTCATACATGGGACGCAGCATAGATACATCCACATCGTCTTTCAGATGCACGCTCTCTTTCTTGTCTGCCACCAGGATTCCGTCCCAGGTTGCACAGACAACCGAGTCCTTAATCCCGATCACTGCCATCGGCAGCGGAAGCTCATTGATCACAGTCGTCCCGCCGCAGCCGCGGACACAGATTGTATTTCCGAAAACCGTATCTTCCATCCTGGAAGAAAGGCTCCCCCAGGTCCCCAGATCCATCCATTCGCCGTCATAGGGAACGGCGGCGATGTCTGAGACCTTCTCCACAACCGCATAGTCAAAACTGGTCTTCTCCAGCAGATCGTACTGCCGGCTCAGTTCCCCGTACGATACATCGCCCGCACTTGCGCGCACCCGCTCAAGCATCCATCCGAGCCGGAATGCGAACACGCCTCCGTTCCAGAGCGCTCCATTCTGAATCAGCTTCTCAGCCTCCTGCACCGGGGGCTTTTCCACAAAATGGTTCACCTTCAGAATCTGTGAATCTCCATCCTCCGGCACCATATATCCAAACTGGTCGGAAGCACTCTTCGGACGGATCCCCATCAGGATCAGCGAAGACAGATCCTCCTCACAAAGCTGCGCCATCTTCCGGAGCGTATCGAAATAGCCCTGCTCCGTATAGACATCGGCAGGCATCACGATGACCGGCTCTGACAGGTCTGCGCCCTGTATCTCTGACAGATGCAGAACAGACAGCGCGATGGCCGGAAACGTATTCCTGCGCGCGGGTTCCTCGATCAGGATACTCTTCGGTCCGACCTGCGCCCGGATATAGTCCGCCTGCTCGCTCCCCGCGACGACGCAGATCCTGTCATCTGCAATCCCGGCCTCATCCAGCTGCCTGCAGACCCGCTGCAGCATGGATTCTTTCTGGCCGTCCGGTCCGCTCAGAACCTGAAGAAACTGTTTGGACTGGACCGCGTTTGACAGCGGCCACAGCCTGCTTCCGGAACCTCCGGAAAGAATAACAACTCTCATATATTCCCCTTTACCCCTGAAAACAGGAGACTGTACTGCTCTGTAACCTGGTCCCACCGGTATGCATCCCGGATCCGCGCCCTCGCCCGGCTCCCGAGCGCAGATCGTTCCTCTTCGCTCATTGCATCCGCCTTGTCAATCACCCCGGACAGGCTGCCCGGCTGCGTACTCCAGTACAGCGCCGCATCCTCCCCAACCTCCCGGTTGAACGACACGTCCACGAGCAGATTGACCCATGTGGAACTCATCGCCTCCAGAAGCGTCGGATTGGTGCCTCCTACCGTGTGTCCGTGAATATACGCGTACGCCTTCTCGCGCACCTTCATCAGTAATTCCCTGTTATACAGCGCTCCCGCAAACCGGATCCTGTCATCCGTCTCAAAATGAAGCTTCTCCCGGAGCGCCTGATAAAACTTCTTCTCCTGCGTGGTGATCAGTATCAGCTTCTTCTTTGTCCGGCTCTTCATGAACTCTGACAGAATCGTTTCAAATGAATTCTCCGGAACAAGCCGGCAGACCACCAGATAATAGCCGCCGCTCTCAACGCCGTTCTGATTCATCCATTCCACGAAGGATGGGTCGTCATCGGCAAGAGCGCTCGGCCGCGCATCCGCCCCATACGGAATGAAGACCGTCCGGGGCTTATACCGGCTGTACTCCTCCCGGATATAGATCTCCATCTGTCTGGAATCACAAACGACAAGATCCGAGGCTTTTACCATTCTTTTTTCAGAATACTTCCAGTACCGCCGAACCGGCGCGCTCCATTTCGCACGCATCCACTCATGTCCGTCCGGATTGATATACAGACGTCCCCCGAGCGCGGATATGCGCCTGGACATGCCTCCGATCAGCACTCCGATCCGGCATGCAAGGATATAAAAGACCGGATGCTCTATATGATGCTCCCGGCAGTACCGGAACGCATATTTCAGCGCTGCAACGTCATACCAGATGGCCTGCGCGGCGCCGATGTCCGGAACATGGATCACGAAGCAGTGCGCGCCGCAATACGCATATTCCCGCTCGCCCAAAACCCTGACACGCTCTGCCTCCGGATCCCCGGACGCGGGAAGCACGCCCTCTTTGCACGCAACATGATAGCAGATGCCATCCTGCTTCATTTCCGCATGCGTACTGACCAGCTTCTGTACGAATGTCTCATATCCGCCATACTGCCCCAGGCCTTTTGCCCCGATCAGAAAAACATGCTGCACTGCCTGCTTCCCCATAGACTGATTACAGCGCTCCTTTCTCCATCTGGTCCATCAGCGCCTCATATTCCCGGTTGATCGCCTCCTCATCCGGAAGCGCAGCCGCCGTCCTGAGTGCACCTTCAGACAGCCTCTGATACAGCTTCGGATCGTCTGCAAGCCTGCACAGCGCCTGTGCCATCGCATCCGTATCCCGGTTCGGAACCAGGATGCCATTGCTTTCATTGACTGTATACGGCATGGCGGAATTGTCAAATGCAATCACCGGCATTCCGTACCCCATGGCCTCCACCATCACCCAGCCGTACCCTTCCAGAAGGGACGGGAACAGGAAGATGGACGAGCGGTCATAGAGCTCGAACTTCTCCGCATCATCAATCCGTCCCGCGAACTCAACCTGACCCTCCAGTCCCAGGTCAGAGACCAGCTTCAGAAGAGATTCACAGTAAGGATCTTTGGAATACCCGGACATAAAGGAGCCTGCTGCCACGAACCTGTACTCCGGATGTGTCTCATGAAACTGTGCAAATGCGCGCACGCCCAGGTCCACTCCCTTGCGCGGTTCGATGGTTCCTACAAAACAGACCAGTTTCTCCTTCTTCTGCGCGTCCAGATGCGTTGTATTGTCCAGATATGCCTCGATCAGGATAGCTCTGCCGTCCAGATGAAACGGCTTCATGCACGCGATCGTGTAGGGATTCGGCGTAATCAGACGGTCACAGTGACTCATCAGCGAGATCAGCAGCTTTTTCCGGATTCCCTGCGTCCAGTCGTTGTAGCTCATATAATCCATATGATGCGTGATCCCGATCAGCCTGCAGCCGTATTTTTCCTTCACGCGCCACGGAAACTGCGCAAACTTCGCATACATGGAGGTATTGACAAACAGATAGTCACAGTCGAAGATCTCATCTGCATGCTTTCTGTAGTTCATACCGTACTGCAGAAAGTCACGCTTCAGAAACGCATAGTCATCATGGAACCATGCGTAATCAAACAGCCTGACATCATCCCCAAACCGTTCTTTCAGTTTTTCGTACAGCTTACCGTCGTAAATGCATCCGCCCGTCAGCTTTGAAATTGCATCTGTAATAAAATGAATCTTCATCGTTGAAACCTTTCCTGCACAGTTATGGTATCTGCTTTGCCGCGTCCTCCGCAGTCTGCAAAGACGCCCGGGGCGCGCTGATGATGTCTGTCGCAGCGAACAGATACAGGAATGTAAAATTATACTGGACCCTCACTCCATAATTTTCCATCAAACCGATCAGAGTAAACAAAACTGAAAGGAGCAGGAGTCTGCTGTTTCTTTCCCGGATACACCGGATATTCACAAACACCAGGATCAGCAGTTCTGCAATCGTCAGGATCAGGCCCCTCAGGACCAGATCTTTCAGATAGGGATTATCCAGAACCTCGGCGCCCTGATTCTGCCCCCCAACCACCATATAAACAGGCTCGGTAAATCTGTTCCCATGAAAGAATAGGGGGACTCCAAAGGTCTTTATGACGATTCCGCCCTGCACAAACCGGCTTGAAAACGTCCAGAAAAATGTGCCGGTCGTTTTCAATGTCAATGCATCCATGTTTTCTGCCAGAAACAGAGACAGCAGCCATGCAAGAAACGGCATCCCTGCCAGAATCCCTCTCAGGACCCCCCTTCTGACACGCCGCCCTTTCGTATCCGGCCGGGCGCGGACAATAAATCGTCTGAGCAGGTCCAGAAACGGCATACACACAAGCAGCGCAAAGACCGTCCTGCTTTTCATCACAAACCAGACCACAGAGGCAGCTCCCCAGAACAGAACCACTGACAGATACCTCCTCTGTTCCAGCCATAAATACCAGACCAGCACACAGATCAGATAAATAAACAAACCGGTGACATTCGGATGCGCAAAACCCAGAGAATGCCCGGTGCCAACCTGTTCTATTTTCCCCGGATCCTCCAGCACAACATCGGATGTGAAATGAAAGATCTGCCCCATAAATGTCACACACATGACAGCAAGTGTCACGTACAGGTAACACTTCAGGACGCGCCGGTAATTCTTTCCTGCAGCCAATAAAATCAGCGCCACGGAGACACAATAGATCCTTACCCAATGTCCCCTGTCCGGCCAGAACAACACAAACAAGACTGCCGCGGATGCGCAGAGCAGTCCCATCCACAGATTCTTCCTGAGCCTGAGCAGGACCGTTATCACGTAACATCCGATCACAGCAGCTGTAAGATTCAGCAGGGCATTCTGCAGCGTTGATGCCTCCGGAGCGGTCCATTGAACCAGCCTCGCTTCATTGTAGACCAGATACATGGTCAGTGCCGTGTAAAAAAGAATGTCAGGTCCCTGCTTCCAAGCATGTATCCATGTCTGAACTTTTTTATTCAGTTCCTCTTTTTTATACTGCATGCTCTTTCTTCGCTTCTTTCCGCCGTCCAGGCAGCCTTCCTGATTCCTGATCCGGACTGCCGCCCCGGTACAGATCCATTAATTTCTGAGCAGATCTGCCCCAGTCGAACGCCTTCACCCTGTCATATCCTGCCGATATCAGAGCCTCCCTCAGGTCCTCCTGCTGCAGCAGCCGGTGCAGACAGCTGGCAATGGAAGATACATCTTCCGGATCAAAATACAGCCCGGCATCTGCGACCACCTCCGGAAGGGCCGTGGTCCCGGAAACCGCCACAGGCGTCCCGCAGGCCATCGCCTCCAGGGGAGGAATCCCAAATCCCTCATACAGAGACGGATAGACGAAGCACTCCGCCTGGCTGTACAGCGCCTCCAGTTCCTCATTGGTCACATATCCGGTAAACAGGATCGCATCTCCCACGCCCGTCTCCCGTGCCTCCTGTATCGTCTGCTCCGCTCTGTAGTCCTTTTTCCCGGCAATCACGAGGATCTGGCTGCCGCCGTACTTCTCCTTCATCATACGGTATGCATCGATCAGGGACGATATGTTCTTTCTCGGATTCAGATTGCCCACACACAGGATATAGGGGGCTTGTCCGATGCCGAACTTCGCGCGGACCAAAGCTGCAGCCTCCGCCTTTCCCGCCTGATCGGCCTCTTTTCCGAAATGCTTCCAGTCAACCGCATTATAGATGACACAGATCTTCTGATCATTCACTCCGAAGGTATCTGCGATATCCCGCCTGGAGAATTCCGATACCGTAACGACCGCATCCGCATGTCTGGCCGCGTACGGGATCATCGTCTTCTGGAACAGATACTCCTTTTTGGAAAACCACGTTTTATTATGAGCAAAGCAGATGTCATGAATCGTGCAGATCGTCCTGCAGGGGCGTCTGAAAGGAATAAAATACTGTGTGTGCAACACGTCCAGTTCCAGTTCTCTGCACAGGGCAGGAAGTTCCCTGAAATAGCGCCCCAGGGCAGATCTGCTCTTCAGCCGGATGATCCTGAACTTCCCCGCAAATGCGCTCACATCCAGGTCTTCCCTTACAAAGAGATACACCGTGCAGTCCCCCGGTACAGACATGTATTTTAATATATTATCATAAAACCGCTCATTTCCGCCGGAATGATCCCCCAGCATATGAGCGTCTATTCCGATCCTCATACCAGAGCCCCACCTTCTTTCTCCAACGGGCCGTCAACTCCCCGCGCGAAAAGATACAGGAAAGTCAGATTAAACTCAACCCGCAGCGGGTATGCTTCCATCAGACCGCACAGCAGGAAAAGGCACGAAATAAACAGTACTCTGCTGTTCTTTTCCCGGATGCACTTTGCATGTACGCACGCGGGAACTGCCAGAAGTACAAGGATATAAACCAGACCGCGGGTCAGCAGATAAAACATATATCCGTTGTCCACAGCGAGCAGCTTATGCTGATTCCCATTGAAGGACATGGCAATCTGACCGCTCAGATCAAGGCTCTGCCCGAACAGATGAATGCCGTACTTCCAAAGCGCGATCCCGGCCTGCTCAAAACGGCTGGCCATTGTCCATAAGGACGTCCCCTGGAACCGGATCGTCATGCCATACACATGGGAGGACAGAAACACAGACAGCGCAAGAAGCAGATAGGGCATTCCAATCAGGACCAGGTCTGCGCACTTTTTGAAGATTCCTGCAAGATGAGATGCCTCCGTGCGGCAAAGAAACCTCCGGCACAGAACCAGGAGCGGGAAACAAACCAGCAGCAGCGTAAGCATTCTGTTTCTGCTCACAAACCAGATGAATAAAGCTCCATCCCAGCACACAAGGGCAGACAGCAGAAACCTGCGCTGCAGCCACAGATACCATATCAGGATGCACAGCAAAAACACGTATTTCGCAAATGTATTCGGATGCACATACCCCATGGAGTGCCCGATGCCCACAAGCATGAGCTTCCCCGGATCATCCAGAACGATATCTTCCGTAAAATGAAACAGCTGCCCCGCCAGTGTGAGCGCGATGCCTGCAGCTGTAACAGCCAGATAACACACCGCAATCTTCCGGTACGCCTTGCCTGCAGCCATCAGAATCAGCGCAGACGCAAGAATGACCATCCGGACCTCATAGCGCATCTGCATCCAGAAGCGCTGCTGCGTCACACAGACCACAGCCAGCGCACACCCCAGCAGGACCGTCCAGATACAGAGCCTGTACCTGATCAGCACAGCCACGATATAGCAGATCGTCAGAAATGCTGCAATCCGCGGCAGTGTTCCGCGCTGCAGCACCAGCGGAGACGTCACCCATTTCGCTCGTTCTATATGCGCCTGCGCAAGATACAGCAGCAGAATACTGTAAAACAGAACTGCAGGGCCCTTCTTCCATTCAGTTGTAAAGCCAGTTATAAAGGATTGCGTCCTGTTTCCTGCATCCCCTCCGGAACCAACTCTCCCGATCGTCATCCGTCCGTCTCTTCCACATGTCCATTCTCCCACCCTTCCAGGTGATGGACAAACTTTTCTTCGCCAAGCAGAACCACAAGAAAGGTCTTCAATATAATCTTCAGGTCCAGTCCCAGGCTGAGATTCCGCACATACTTAATGTCATAGGCCGTCCGTTCATCCCACGGCAGGTATTTGTTTCCGTTTACCTGTGCCAGTCCTGTCAGCCCCGGTCTCACTATATACCGCTCGTCCGGAAGATTGAGTCCTTCGTCTTCCACATAAGGCCTGGGGCCCACGAAAGACATATCGCCCCAGAGAATATTCATCAGCTGCGGAAGCTCATCCAGTTTTGTGCGGCGCAGGAACCATCCGATTCCCACTACCTGTCCCTCTTTGCCGCCACGTTCGGCCATGGTACGGAACTTCAGGATATAAAACCCTTTCTTTCCCTTCCCGACCCGCACCTGGTCAAAAAAGATGTCGCCGGGAACCGTACATTTGATCAGCAGCGCTTCCAGCAGCATAACCGGACAGAGCAGTATAATCAGAAGAAGGCTGAACACAATATCCAGCGTCCTCTTTATGAACAGCACTTCTGAACTCCCCCCTTCCGTCCGTGAACCCCATATTCCTGTTGATCCTATATACTCCTGTCTGTTCAAACGCCATCGGCCGGCATGAGCCCGGCCGCTTTCGCCGCCTTCGCCGCTTTCGCCTGTCAGGGAGCGGCGCCCGCCGGAGTCTGTATCTTACAGGATCCTTATATTATATAAGATTTGGCTTCCAGCTGTAAATGTGCGGGCAGCATCTACAGCAAATCTTAATATATTTCATAAAGGAATCCCTTTACTGCTGCACATTCTCCCCTATATACTTCCGGATGGTCAGGATATTCTTCCCGCCTGCGTACTCGTAGAGCACCTCATCCATCGTTTTCCTGACGATATGAATCCCAAGGCCTCTGACCTCTCTCTCCTCCGCCTTAAGCGACGTATCCGGAGCCGGCTGGATGGTCGGGTCAAACGGGATTCCACTGTCTGTAAAGACAAGCACAGCCGTGCGGCAGTCTTCATCAAACCCGAATTCAATCGTCAGATCTCCTTCGCCGCCGTCATACGCATAGTCGACAATGTTGACAAAGGTCTCCTCAGCGGCCAGTTCAATATCAAACCGCGCCTTCTCCGGACACTCCAGGCGATCCAGGTTCTTTTCTACAAACCCTGTCACCCGCTCCAGACAGTCAAGCCGGGCGGGGACCGCCAGCGCATCCTGATACAGATATTTCGCACTGTTCAGAGAATCACTTCCTCTGTATTCAACGCACAGCATCGTTGTGTCGTCAAACTGAGGCGCTTCTTTCACAAATTCTTCAATCGCTTCATGTACATGGATGATCTGCTGCTGGGGAGATGCTCCCGGCTCCCGGTTCAGTGTTTCGATCAGCCGCTCTTCACCAAACAGTTTCTCATCGCAATCGGTTGCCTCCGGGACGCCGTCCGTATACTGAAACAGGCAGTCTCCGGGTGCAAGCGTGATCTCATAGTCATGATACAGAAGCCCGTCCCGAAGGCCGAGCGGCAGGTCATGTTTATCCGTAAACAGTTCAAATTCACCGCCGCGCCGCCGGATCACCGGATACTCATGACCCGCGTTGGCACAGACCATATGTCCGGTCCGCAGGTTGAGGATTCCCAGCCACACCGTACAGAACATGCAGGATTCATTGTTGACGCACAGCTGGTGGTTCACATAGGTCAGGATCCTTTTCGGCGACCGGCTCGACTGCGCGTAATTGTTGAGCAGGGTCTTGGAAATGACCATGAACAGGGACGCCGGAACGCCTTTGCCGGACACGTCCGCAATCGTCAGAACCAGATGCTCCTGGTCCAGCAGATAGAAATCATAGAAATCCCCGCCCACTTCCTTGGCCGGCAGCATGCTTGCATACAGATTGATCTCGGGACGGTCCGGGAACGGCGGGAAGATGCCCGGCAGCATATCCTTCTGGATCTTGGACGCAACGTTCAGCTCGGTCGCGATCCGCTCCTTCTCTGCCGTGATCGCCTTCAGATTCTCTGTATAGGCGTCAATCTCTCCGACCATGGACACACAGGTCCGGGTAAGGCTGCTGACTTCCCCGCAGCCCTGCTCATAAGGCGCGCACTTTGTAATCACGCTCTCCGAATCCAGCGCATCTTCCTCATGGTCCGCATAGCCTTCCAGGGCATCCGCCACATGGATGATCGGTTCGGTGACCTTCTTCTCGATCCTGCGCATGAACAGAAGCTCGATGGCCAGAAGACCATTCAGCAGGATGGCAATGACCACGTAATACATGCTCCTGAAACGCAGGTAGGCCGATCCGGATATATCAGGCAGCGTCACGGAAGTGGCGGACGATACCGCATAGGTGTGTGCCTCCCGGAAGATCTGCGGAGCCAGGTACGCCGCCGTCCTGTATATCAGGAAACCTCCGAGCGAGGCGGCGATGACGCCGGTAAACAGAAACGCAAGCACCAGCCGCTCATTGATTGTTACGGTTTTATTGCGCACAAGAGACACGAGGACCAGGAGCGGAATGCCGAGAATCAGCGCAACGTCCACATACTGGGTGTAGGTCACCGCCCAGTTCAGCAGATCCGCCCGGGTGAAGGCGGACTGGTAGGCAAGCGCGGTCATCGCGACATAGATCGCTGTGGACACGAGTATGATCACATAGTACTTCAGTACATGCGCGCAGGTATTCATTCTGGGAAAGCGGATCGTATCCTCCCCCTTCAGCCTGATGCGGTACCAGAGCGAACCCGGAAGGATACAGTAGACAGCCATGGCCGCCAGCCTGACTCCGAAGACCAGGAGCAGGTTCTGCAGCGCTCCCGCCTGATGAAGAAACAGCAGCCTGCAGAAGGAGCACACATTTGCGAGAATGAATCCCAAAACGCCCCACCCGGCCAGAGAGAAACCGCACAGCGGCATCACCGCAACCGAGAGATCGAATCCGGAGATCTCCCGGATCCCGGACGTTGCGATGGTAATCTGTTCCAGTGCCGTGCATACCACAAAACCTGCCGCTACTGCAAGCAGGTTTCTTTTCCATCCAAGGCTTTGGAACAGCCTGATCTCTTTTTTGACGATTGTTGTTTTTTGACTATCCATATGCATGCTGCGCCGCCTTCCTCCTCTATTCTATGGTCAGCAGGGAATCGGCTTCCGTAATCCGCATCAGCTTTTTCACGTTGCTGCTGCAGTTTTTCAGAAGCAGGGTCCCGCCTCTTTCTTCCATCCGCTTCTTCGCCGCAAGAAACGTCCGAAGTCCCGCGGATGAAACATAACTCACTGCGGCAAAATCAACCGCCAGATCCATGATGGTTTCATCCTTCAGCGCTTCACAAACCGTATCGTCAAGCGCCGGGGCACTGATCGTATCGATCCGTCCCTCGACATGGATCGTTACGGACGCTCCCTCTCTGCTGATCTTCGTTGTCATCCTTGTCATGTAAAACCCACCTTTTCGTTGGCAGCTGCCGTCAGGCGCCTGCCGGGGCGCGGACACGCTTCAGGAACGCCTTGGCGTGCATGCCGCCCGCTTTGATGCTTCCTGCTTTCTATTATAAGCATGATCCGGTTTTAATCAAATGATACCGGGCCAAAAGTCTGTTATCCCTCCCGCAGGATTCATTTTCCCGCATATTTTTCTTTTTCGTCTAAACAGGTACTGTACGGAGACAGTTTTTTTTATATATAATGTATACAGTGTGGATCTATTCGTTCTCTATTGAAGAGACCGGACCGGAATACGGGAAGGATGGTGACTCATTTTGGAAAGCTTGTTTCTGGGCTCAGGGTTTGACTTCTGGGACCTTATAACGAATCTGATCTTAGGCGGAACCGGTATGACCACGGTGATCTTCGGAACGCTGTACATCATCGGTCTGTGGCGGCTGTTCGTCAAGTCAGGGATCAAGGGCTGGTGGGCGCTGATCCCCTGTGCAAATGACTATCAGCTGGGCCGCTGCGCAGGGCGTGAGCCGGAAGGCCGGGCGCTGGCTGTGTTCGACTTTCTCAACAGAACCATCAACGTTTTCGGAACTGCGCTCCTGCTCCCCTTCACCAGGGATAAGGAAGCCCTCGAGAACGGGGAGATCGCATTAGGCGTCATTCTGTTTACCCTGCTGTTTATCAATCTTGTATACTCCATCCGTGTATATGCCGGCCTCATTGAAGTCTACGGCCGCAAGCTCCGCTGGCTGTGGCTGTGGATTCCTTTTGAATGGCTCCCCGCCCTGATCTGGGGATTCAGCAGCAAGTACCAGCCGTCCTGGAAGGTATCGGATATCGCGGCGGAACTGGAGCGTCTGGCTACACACGGAAGCGCCGACATCATGGATGAAGGCCTGACTGTCAACCTGGAAGACCGCAGTGTACGGGAGTTCTTTCATAAGAATGTGCTGCTTCGCGACATCCACCTGTCCATTCCGCAGGGGCACATGGTCCTGCTGCTTGGCGGATCCGGCGCCGGCAAAACCACCTTCCTCAACGCAGTCAACGGATATGAGAAGGCGAACGCACAGGTGATGCTCAACGGTACCAATATGTACACGCAGTACAGGAAGATGCAGTACGAAGTCGGGTTTGTTCCGCAGTCTGATATGATCCGGAGCAATGACACCGTCATTAATACCATGATGGACGCTGCAAAGCTGCGGCTCTCACGCGACATTCCTTCCGCCCAGCGCAGAAACCGTGTCAACGAAGTGCTGGAGATCTTCGGACTGACGCCGCTGAAGAATCATCTGGTAGGAAAGCTCTCCGGCGGCCAGCGGAAACGTCTGTCCATCGCGATGGAATTTATCAGCAACCCGTCCCTTTTCATCCTGGACGAGCCCGATTCGGGCCTGGACGGCGTTATGGCGCGGGATCTGTTCGAACATCTGCGCATGGTTGCCGACACCGGCAAGATCGTCATTGTCATCACGCATACACCCGACCGCGTGATCGACCTGTTTGACGAGGTGATCGTACTTGCCAAAGACACTACGCAGACAGGAAGGCTGGCCTTCTACGGAGGCATCGAGGAGGCGCGCACCTTCTTCGGACGCAGCAGAATGGAGGAGATCGTCAAGGCCGTCAACCAGACTGAAGAAGGCGGAGACGGACTGGCTGATGAGTTTGTCTTAAAGTTCGCGGAGGTGCAAAATGGCTGAGATGGAAGCAAAAAGAACACAGCGTCACATGCGTATACGGCACCGCGGCCGCAGCCTTCAGATCTCGATCTGCCTGGGCAAACAGCTGCGTATGTTTGTATACCAGAATGACTGGAAACTTCTGCCCATGGCGGCGCTGATCGCAGGCCTTGTAGGCATGGTCATCCGCACCCGGCTGTTTCTCAACATGGAAGGCACACTGACAGGTGCATTTTCCCTGATTATGGTATGTATCTGGAACGGTTTCTTCAATTCGATCCAGGTCATCTGCCGTGAGCGGGAAGTGATCAAGCGCGAACACCGTTCCGGCATGCATATCAGTTCCTATATCACCGCCCATATGATCTATCAGGCGATGCTGTGCCTCATGCAGACGATTATTACGCTGTACATTACCAGCCTTGTCGGCGTGAAGTATCCTGCGCAGGGGATGTTTACCCGGTGGATGATCGTGGACTTCGGCATCTCTCTGTTCCTGATTACCTACGCAGCCGACATGATGTCCCTCTGGATCTCTTCGATTGCCAGAACCACAACGGCCGCCATGACCATCATGCCCTTTGTGCTGATCTTCCAGCTGGTGTTTTCAGGCGGCATGTTCGTCCTTCCTGAGTGGACAGACTACATCACGCCTCTTACCATCTCCAACCCCGGGCTGAATGTGGTTGTGTCGCAGTCCGACTATAACAGCCAGCCTGTGATTGCTCTGTGGGATCAGGTGACCCGTCTGGATAAACAGGAGATCCGCACAACATTTTCAGTCGGCCAGATTCTCGACGTGCTGCAGAACAAGTCTTTAGAACCTGTAGCGGAGCTGCGGGCGATCCCGCTCAAAGACATCAGCCAGATGGCGTCCTACGCCGTGCCCGCCGATACACTCGGAGACTTCATTGACATCGTCGCAAAGGATCCCTCCGTCACTGCGCACAAAGACGAGAGCTATTCCGTCTCCACCACGGTCGGTGACATCGTAGATTTCATCGGGGAGGAGAAGGTTGCCGATATCCTGCAGTATCAGGTCGCCAAGGCCAACTACAATCCGCAGTTTGTGAATACCAAATCGAACATCCTTCATTACTGGCTGCGGCTGTGTCTGTTAATCGTCGTCTTTGCGGTGCTTTCCTGCATCTTCCTGGAATTCATCGATAAAGATAAGCGGTAATCGGTCAGAACAGATCGCCTGCGCCGGGCAGTCCATACGCGCCTTTGGCACTGTGGACTGCCCGGATGATGGCTTCGCTCACAACCTCTGCAGCCAGCGATCCGACCACATCCAGATCTGCCTTCACCCTGCCTGCTGATACAGCAAAGATGCTGTCCCCGTCGCAGGTGGTGTGTACCGGGTGAATGGACCTCGCATATCCGTCATGCGCCATGCCTGCGATCTTGCACAGGGCGCTCTTTTCAAAATCCGCATTCGTAATGACCGCAGCAAGGGTCGTATGTCCCGTGAACTTATTTTCCACGATCTTTGAAGAGGCGACCATATAATCCATGGTGCTCCGAAACGCCTTTCCGTCCTCTGTAAGAAGGCCCGCGATCTGCCGTCCGCTTTTCCAGTCGAACACATCTCCGTACGCGTTCAGGATCACCACGGCGCCGATCTTCAGATCCCCTGCCTTGAGGGCAAAGCTTCCGGCGCCCGTCTTCATGGCGCAGCCCATCCCTGCAGCCTTTCCGACAGACGCCCCGCAGCCGGCTCCATAATTGCCGTCCCGGTAATTCGGCGCCTCGAAAGCGCGCCTTGCAGCCTCATATCCCATCGCGGCGTCCGGCCGCACCGACGAACTTCCGACGCTCAGGTCATAGATATCCGACTGCGCCACAACCGGCACCGTCGCAAACCCGGTGTCATATCCGACGCCCTGCTCTTCCAGGTATTGCATCACGCCGTTCGCCGTTCCGAGTCCGAACGCGCTGCCGCCAGCAAGGACAATTCCGTGAATAAACCGGGAAGCCGTCAGCGGCAGAAGCGCCTGCGTCTCCCGGGAGGCAGGCCCGCCTCCGCGCACGTCCACGCCGGCCCGCATGCCCTCTCTGGAAAGAAATACCGTGCATCCGGTACCCGCCTGCGCATCCTCCGCCTGTCCGATGCAGACCGGCTCTATATCCGTCACCGGGATCTCCGTTACCCGGCGCATGCCCTCATCCTGCGCGCTAACTGCGCCCTGTGTTCGTTTCATAAGATGGTCAGATTCCTTTCATCAGGCGTCCGGCGCAAAAAACCGGAGAATCCGTTCAAGGCCCCGCTTTAAAGGTCCCACTCTAAAGGCCCCGCTTTAACGGCTCCACTTTAAAGGTCCCGTTTTAAAGGCCCCGCTTCAAAGTCCTCACTTTAAAGGCCCCGCTTTAAAGGCCCCCGTTTTATAGGCCGCGGCACAGTTCCTCGATCCAGTCTCTCTTCTGGATCACGGAAAGCCATTCTTCCGGCATACTCTCATAGTGATAGTACAGCCCTGCAAGTCCGCCGGCGATGGCGGCCACGGTGTCGGTATCATCTCCCAGGTTCACGGCCTTCAGCTCGCATGCACGGAAGCTGTCCGTCGTGATCAGGCACCAGATCACGGCCTCCATGGTATCGACGACATAGCCGGAGCTTTTGATCTTTTCCTCCGGCACTTTGGCAAATTCGGTCAGATCCTTCAGGCGTCCGTAGTAAGAGAGCTCTGTCAGATTGAGGATGTCTCTTCTGTAATGCTCAAAGCCTTTATCCATCCCCTGCTGCAGCCGCTGGGCCAGGGTTCCCTCTCCTCCCAGGACTGCGCAGGTGCAGTAATAATACAGCCCGCATGCAATCTTAGAGCGAAGGTGGTTATGCGTCAGAGCGGAGACTTCGTGGATCATCCGGACCGCCTCTTCCTCCTCCATGCCCTTCGCATATGCATACAGGCAGGCGGGCAGAATCCGCATCAGAGATCCGTTTCCATTGTCATATTCATCCGTCCCGCCGCAGGTCGTCACATCCGGATAACTCCTGTATTTGACCAGCGCCTCGATCGTCGCCCCGCCGATGTCGAATGCTTTCCCGAACGGTGTGTAAGCGCCTTCCCGAAGCCAGGATTCAAAGCGCTCCATGATATCCGGCAGATCGATGGTCCCGGTCTCTTTAATGCTGCTCAGGAGCGCGAGTGTCATGCTCCCGTCATCTGTCCAGGTTCCCTCCGGCATGTCGTAGGTCCCATGGCCTTCCATTTCCTCAATCAAACCGCCTTCTCTGATCTCCGCTCTCGGAACAAACTGTACCGGACAGCCCAGCGCATCACCGATGATCACGCCCATGATTCCGTCCAGCCACATTTCTGAATTCTGCATGTTTCCTTCTCTCTCCTCTCTCCGTCCTCTGTCCTGTATCCTATATCCTATGTCCAGTATCGGTCCTCTGACTCTGTCAAAATCCTGCTTCCATCATATATCATGTCAGGACTCTTTAGAAGAGTGCAGGGTCTCATTCAGCATCTCATTGTAAAATGCGTTTGCCTCCTCTGCTTCTTTCTTGCGTCTCCACCGCTCCCTGTCATCCATGATCGAGAGCATTTCGTCCGCAATCTCTTCCGCGCTCCGGGGCTTTGCAGAATGAAGATACGCCGTCATGCGGCGCATCATCTTCTCTGAACCCAGATTCCTTGCGACCTGTATTCCAAACGCTTCCGGATATCCCATGCCGGCAATGGTCTCAACCAGCTCTCTCCAGGCGTCTTTCCAGGACTGTGGTGCACTCATAGCGATCTCCCCCGCTCCTACCTCTGATGTGATTCTTTCCGGTTTCCTGATCGCCGGCATCTCGGTCATCCGGCGATTACTGCTTCCTGCTGCCCTCTCATCCGGCACCATCCGGTTTCCCGATCACCGGCTTCCCGGCGATCCTGCGATTGCCTGCTTCCGGCTGCCCTCTCATCCGGCACTTTCCGGTTTTCCGATCACCGGCATCTCGGTCATCCGGAGCTTGGCCGCCCCATATGGAATCATCGAAACGCGCTCGCTCTCTCCGATGGGGGAAAGACTCTCCGGCTCCATCCGGGCATATCCGTATTCATACCGCCAGTCTATCTTCTGCATCTGCACATCCACGGTCACCGCCGGTGCTTCGGATGAAAACGGAATCTCCGGCACCGCATGCTCGGTGACGTCAAATGCAGTCTCTTGGCAGAAGGCGTAGTTCCAGTCGGACTGCGGGATCAGTTCATAGTCGCAGTACGGATATTTCCGCTCTACGCCGTCACGTATATATTCGTGCATTTCCTTCTTCGCCCTGACCGGGACGCTGTACAGCAGCGGCCCTCTCCAGAGCGCGGCCATCCCCCTCGGCCGCTCCTCCAGCACGCATTCATACTGAAACGCAACCGAGAATTCCGTATGTCCGCTCCACGGCCCCGGGATCACCAGGCTGTCCCTGCTTATCGTATAAGATGCGGCCCCGCACACCTGCACACGCTCTGCCCAGGAAGGGATCCGGATCCGCAGGGAAAATGCAGCTTCTGCGCCGGTCTCCACACTATAATGCAGGTCCCCCTTAAACGGATACTCCGTCTGCAGGCTGACCGTAACCGGCACGCCTTGAACGTCCGTGCGAAGCGTCGAGGGAAGCGGAACTGCCGAATAAATCTCCCTGCCGGAATGCAGGAAGGCAATCATTGCAAGCTTCGGGAATCCCTGTCCCATATTGGCTGTGCAGCATCCGTAATTCGGCTCCAGTCCAAACAGATTGCTGTCCGGCCCATTGGTCCCGAAAACAACCTGTCCGTCCGGCTGACGCACGCATGCGACCTGGTTCGTCTGCTGGTCATACTGGTGCGTCCACATATCGTCGCTGACCGTCGCCGGCAGTGCGTTGAACGCAAGCCTTTCCAGGCAGTCCGCCCATTTCGGATTGCCGCTGACAGACAGCAGCTGCTCATAGGAGTACATCGCCTCCACCACGCCGCACAGTTCCGTGCCCTGGATGGGGCTGTCCCCTGCCAGGCATTCATCCCCTGTAAAATGACCCATGGCCATCCCGTGATCTGTCAGCAGTCTGTCCAGCATGTTGGCGGCAAATGCGTCCGGATCTCCTCCGTAAAGCCTGCACATCAGAGCGTCCTGTTTCAGCGCCATCGCGAGATTCACAACGTGCGTGGAGTAGGACCATTCCCGGACCGGCTCCCGGTCCATGTAATGCGCAAAATGCCCATTGTAGTCATACCCCTGCTCTGACAGCCTCTGCGCAAAGCGCAGCATCCATTCCTCGGGGCGGCGTTCATACAGCCAGTACAGCGGGATCAGCGCCTCGAACCAGCGGTACATCGCCCAGTTGTGGAGGGTCGCCCCCATGGTGTACTCGTACAGATTATGCATCATGCGGTACACGGCGTCCGGGATTCTCTCATCCCCGCTCAGATCGGCGTACAGCACCAGGACCTTGCCGATCAGAAATGCCGGCCAGATGTCAAAGACGCGCCGCTCCTGCTCTTCGCACGGACAGATCCAGCCGTCTTCCTTCTGACGCAGCAGGATACCGTCTATATATGCCTTCGCGCGCGCGATCATCTCCTCATCTTCAAGCAGATACGCCAGCGGGATAAATCCGTCGAGCCAGTAGGGCGCTCTCTCCCAGCCTTCCCTCTCTCCGCCGATCCATTTGCTCTCCCGCACATCCGGCCAGACCCGGTCCAGGTTCCCGGCCAGGCCGTCCGCCTGTATCCTGAGCTGCCGCCTGAGCCAGCCCTCCGGCCGGATCTCATTGTGCGTATAGAACCGGAATGCAGGCTCTTTAAGCCGTTTCTTCTCCGCATCGATACATGTAGATCTGTCGATCTCTATCTGATTGACCACCAGAAGGTCTGCCGGAAGCCAGTTCACCCGGTGCAGCTCCTCCGGCAAAAGCCATCTGGCAGCCTCATGTTCCAGCAGGGTCATGTGTGAATCCTGCAGGCTGCACCAGAAGCAGTCCATCGACAGGTGGAACGACGGATACTCATATTCAACCGTCGTGAGGAATCCATCTACCCGGATGACGGCATCCAGCTCCTCCCGGATCTCCCTTACCAGCGCCTCCTCCGGCGTCTCATTGTCCTCGATCTTTCCGCCGGGAAACTCCCACCAGTCCTTGTATTCCCCGTACCCGCGCTGCGTGGCAAACACAACCGGTTCCTGTTTCTCATTGACGGACCTGATAACCGCCGCCGCCACTCTGATCGTCTTCATCTCATTTCTCCTGCTGAGGCTGCCGCCACTCTGATCGTCTTTATCTCATTCCCCCGCTGAGGCTGCCGCCACTCTGATCGTCTTTATCTTATTCCCCCGCTGAGGCCGCCTCCTTTTTCCGGATCGTATTCAGAACCTTCTTCTTATTTCTCACCCAGTCCGGTGCGATCAGCAGATCTCCCGGCCCGTCCCCGGTCATGCGGTGAAGAACCGTCTCCTCCGGAAGAAGCTGCATGCTCCGGACGACGAGATCCGTGTATTCCTCCATCGTCAGGAGCTGGAAGGGGGCCGCCTCATACTGCCTGCCAAGCTCCGTCCCCTTCAGAATGTTGAGCATCTGTATCTTGATTCCGTCCGGGCGAAGCGTTGCCAGATACCGGACCGTCTGCAGCATCTCCTCCGTGCTCTCACCCGGAAGGCCGAAGATCACATGGACAATCACCTTCACCGACATGCTCTTCAGTCTGCAGAGCGCATTTTCAAATGTCTGCAGCCGGTATCCGCGGTGCACCCGCTCAGCAGTTGCTTCATGCATGGTCTGCAGGCCCAGTTCGATCCATACCGGCTTGATCCGATTCAGCTCCCGAATCATCTCCAGCACGCTGTCATCCAGGCAGTCCGGCCTGGTACCGAGCGAAAGGATCACGATGTCCTCCCGCTGGATCACCTTGCGATACAGTGCGCTGAGCCTGTCTATGTCGCCGTACGTGTTGGTATATGCCTGGAAATAAGCGATGAACCGCTTCGCATCCGTCTTCCTGCAGATCCTCTCTTTCGCCTCTTCGATCTGCTCTTCGATATCTCCGGGCGCGGACGCAAACTCCCCCGATCCGCCCTCCGAGCAAAATGTACACCCGCCATATCCCAGCGTCCCGTCTCTGTTCGGACAGGTGCAGCCGGACGTCAGCGATAATTTATAGATCTTCTCTCCGTACTGCTCTTTCAGGACATCTGACAGCATCCGCATCGCTTTGTTCCTTCAATCCCTTCTCCCCGTCCAGCACATAGGTCAGCACCGCGCAGTTCTTCACGCCGAACGATGCATATTCACTGTTCGACATCGACACAAAATACGACTGCACGACACGGGCAATCCCATTGTGCGCAACCAGCATATAGGTCTTCTTCTGCGGATCCTCCCGGATCTCATCCAGCAGGTTGTAGATCCTCTGCGCAAGCTGCAGCATGGATTCACCGCCGTCATACCGGTCGGCAAACTGTTCCTTCGCCAGGCGGAATTCCGCCCCGTCCCTGGGCGTTGCCTCAAACCGGCCGAAGCACTGCTCTGTCAGGCGCGGTTCAGCGCGCATCGGCACCCCTGTCATCTCCGAGATATGCCGCGCCGTCTCAGATGCACGCACCAGCGGCGAATAGAGGATCTCGTCAAACGCAAGGCCCTGCTCCAGGATGATCTTCCCTGTCTCGACTGCCTGTTCATGGCCATAGTCGGTCAGAGCGATATCCGTCGCCCCGCAGATCTTATTTTCCACATTCCAGTAGGTCTGTCCGTGACGGACAAAATATAAATATCTCATACGTGTATTCTACCAAAGACTTCCCGCGGAGAAAATGCCATGCGGTGCTCAGCCCCTCCTTCTTCGCATCAGCCAGGCGAACGCCTTCGCCGTCCGAAGATCCGGCTCTTTAAAATGATTCCCCTGATTCCATTCCAGGACACAATCTGTCCCCGCAGCGTCCAGGATCTCCGCGCTCTCCCGGATTGCGTCTCCGACCTTCGCCATAACCGGATTACCCGTTCTCTCCTCCCGGTCGCCCAGGCTCAGGTACACCGCCTCCGCATGCAAGGTATGTTCCCTCATATACCCGGTAAAATGAGGAAACCAGACGGATGGGGAAGCGGCTGCGACCCCGTCAAACCGGTCCGTCTGATACCCTGCCCACAGCGCAAACAGGCCCGCAAGGGAATACCCTCCAATAAAGATCCGGGGGCTCTCAGCACCCCACGCTCCGGCAGAAACAGGCGCTTCCTTCCCGGCACCTGCTGCCATCTCCGCTCCGGCAGGTACGAACGCTTTCTTGCCGGTTTCTGCAGAAAGAACCTCTCCAAGAAGATATGCCAGCATCCTCTCCGCCCCATCGCCAAACGGTTCGTTCCCGAACACTGGCGGCGCCTTCCAGGGCGACAGATCGTCAAACCAGTTCTTTACTTTCAAAGCCTTGAGGCAGAAGTTATTTTCGCCCGTAAGCCTCCTGATATGCGCCACTTCCTGCTCCATCAGGTCCAGATCATGATCATCAACCATCTGCAGCAGAAGCGTGTCCGCACCGGGACTTCCAAACGTATACAGATCGTAATTCACACCAGGTCTCCTTTCCAGTACGCACTTGGTCCGCCTGCGTCCGCGGCAGAAAAACCTGTTATCATTATATCAGCTGTGCATTCAGATGGGGGATATACCTATGTGCTGCGCAGATCTCTTGGTGCAGTTCACAGGCCAGCCAATTCTGCTTTGAGTTTGTGGGCACACTGAAAACACGTTGCCTACCCGCGCTTTGCATCGGTTGCATTGCAGCCTCTCCCAGCTCCTATAAAAGCGTGGTCGCTTCCGAGGCTGCAGCAACTCGCAAAGCTTAGTCGGCTGCCTATGGTTTTCAGTTGTGCCCACAGAACTCCATGCAGAAGGTTGGAGGCTGGCCTGTGACCTGTAACGATCTCTTTTGCATTTCCGACAGGAAAAGCGGCCGCATCTTTGCGGCCGCCTCCCCTTAATCATTGTTTATCATTGGCTTATTTCTTTGTCTTCACCGTCTTCAGTACCCACGGTGAGTACCCTCCCTTGCCATCCGCATAGCGGATACGCACGTAGTAGGTCATCTTCGGCTTCAGCTTAAGCGCCAGCTTCGCCTTCTTCTTTCCAACAGTCTTCTTCACCACTCCGGTCGCGAAGGTCTTATCCGTGCTGTACTGGACCTCATAGTTCTTGACCTGCGCGAACAGTGCTTTCGTCTTGCCCTTCTTGGTCAGCTTTTTCCAGGTAAGGTTGACCTTGCCCTTCTTGGCAGCCTTGGCCTTGAACTTGGCAGGTGTCTTGGTGATCGTGATATTCACCTTTACCTTCGGGATGACTTCCGTCTTCTTCTGACCGCAGACCTTGCAGGTGAATACCCGGATACCGGTGACATCTTCGGTAGCCGCCTTGGTTACCTTGCCTGCATCCCAGGTGTGGACCTTCGTCTTCGGAAGCGTGATGTCTGCGTCTGTCACTTCAATCGTGCACGCTTCATCAGCGAACTTCCTGCCCATGCGTGTCCAGTACTCTTTGTGCCCGGCTTTCGCACAGGTTGCTTTCAGCGCCGCAACATACACTGCCGGATGTCTGTCTGCACCCTTCTGCAGCGTAAACGGACTCAGGCTGAATACTGTGAATCGGATCTGCGACTCTTCGCTGATATAAGAACCTTTGAGCGTTTCCGTTGTGCCATCTGCTTTGGTGTGGATCACCGTAACATCATATCCCACATAGTCTTCCGGAAGCGTCAGTGTGATGGTCACCGGAGAGGTCGGCTCGACGTTCTCTTCCACCACTTCGCCGGTCTCCCGGATTACGACGTTCAGACTGATATCCAGCGTCAGGCTGTTTTCGGTTTCAGCCATCTTCTCTACATCAACCTGCGCCATGTGATCTACCCACGCACATTGCATTGCATAGCAATGGGCGGGGCTTCCGGTTTGGGACAATGTCCCTCCCCACGGCCGGTCACGCGGCCGCTAACCCAT
>CAJOKX010000024.1 GCA_905235415.1 uncultured Lachnospiraceae bacterium | reverse complement strand
TACCGTGCGCTTATGCGGTATTAACAGTCGTTTCCAACTGGTATCCCCCGGAATGGGGCAGGTTCCCCACGCGTTACTCACCCGTCCGCCACTCGGTTATAACTGCTTCCATCCGAAAACTTCCGCTGTAATAACCTCGTTCGACTTGCATGTGTTAAGCACGCCGCCAGCGTTCATCCTGAGCCAGGATCAAACTCTCGTTAAAAAATTTGATTCAGGTTCCGAAATATCTGCTGACATTTCTTATCCCGATCCTTACTGTTTTAAAGGTCAGTTCCTTTGAATAAAAACTTTTTAAGAATCTTCAAGGTCGTTTCACTGTTCAGTTATCAAAGAGCTCCGCGCCTGCTTCTTGCGGGCGACTCGATTAATCTAACACTGACAAAAGTTTTTGTCAATAGATTTTTTGAAAGAATCGAGAAATTCTTTTCTTCCCGATTCAGCGGAGAAGGAGGGATTTGAACCCTCGCGCCGGTCTCCCGACCTACACCCTTAGCAGGGGCGCCTCTTCGGCCTCTTGAGTACTTCTCCGAGCCCGAATAACAATCGTTATTCAGTTGTGTCGTGCGTGTCTGTTTCGCAGCGACATGGATTATTATATGTCAGATATTCTTCTTTTGTCAAACTCTTTTTTAGCCGGAAATGCAGTAAATACGGGCATTTGCGGGCTCTTCAACATATAGGGAATCCGTCTTGTTTATCCTACTAATTATGGTATGATCCGTCACAGATCTCTCGGCAGGTCGAGCAGCGAATGCGCCCCCACATACTCGTACAGATCCACCATCTCCTCCGGCGGAACACTCATATCCTTCCCGATCCAGCTCATCAGGACATAGGTCAGGCTCATTGCATAATAATCGGCAGCCCATCCCGCAGACAGCCAGCTGTATTTCTTCTGCCCGGCCGCCCCTTCGGAGACAAAGATCTCCTCAATCATTTCAGAGATCAGCTTCTGCATCGTGTTTTCAAATGAATTCTGTCCGCTGGTGCGCGCGACGTGTGTGTAGAACTCTTTGTTCTTCTGCATCGCGGTGAACATAAACATCATCGCTTCTCTGTGCATATGATTCTGAAGTAATATACGTACGGGATTGACGATTTCCTCGCGGCAGATCCATTCCAGAAGCTCATATTTATCCTGAAAATGGTTATAAAAAGTGACACGGATCACACCGGCGCGATCCGTAATCTCTTTAATCGTGATCTTCTCCACGCTCTTCTCGAGAACCAGCTCCTTAAAGCTGTCCGCGAGAAGCACTTTGACTTCTCTTTTCTGCTGCAATGAATCCCGGCTCCATTCCCTGATCCTGCTGCATGCATCCGCACGTCAGTTATCCGCCTTGCCAGAGGCGCTCCGCACCCGGCTGAACTATAGTGGAATTCATGATAGCATCTTTTTATTTGCTTCGCAAATGCGCTTTGCATACTGAATGAATAAACGCATCCGCACGACCGGTCAGAGGGTAAATCCCGGATCGACCTGAAACTGCATCCGGCGGCCGGTCGACGGATGGTCAAATCCGAGGCGCGCCGCACACAGGCACAGCTGTTTCTCATCCGGACCTTCTGCACCGTACTTGTAATCTCCTGCAAGCGGCATCCCCGCGTGCGCCATCTGCGCGCGGATCTGATGATGTCTCCCGGTATAAAGGCGGATCTCCAGCAGCGCCCTGCTGCCCTGGATCTCCAGCGTCCGGAAGCTCAGAGAGGCCCGTTTCGCATCGCGCTCCCCCTCCGCGACAATCAGTGAACGGTTGCCCGCGTAGTCTCTGAGGATCCAGTCTGTGAGGAGGATCTCCCGCTTTCTGCCCTCTAAGGCAAGCGGATAGGCCGCTCCGGACAGTTCAACTTTGGCAATGTAGATCTTCTCCATCCCGCCTGCTGCGGTCTTGCCCTGGCCCGGACGCTTCTCCATCCCGCCTGTCTTGGATCCGTCCTGTTCTGAACGTTTTCCTCTTTCGCTCCCGGCCCCGCCTTTATCCCCGGGGCTGCTCTCTCCCTTCGCCTGCGCCTGCCGGCTCAGGGCGGCGGCGGCTTTGGGCGTCTTTGCGAAGACCAGAAGGCCTTCTACCGGCTGATCCAGACGGTGCACGATACCAAGATAGGGCGCGGGCGTGCTGCCTTCCGGCCGATTCTGTGCAAGATAATTCTTCAGCAGGCTGACCAGATCCTTCCCGGACGTCTTCCCGGATTGAACCGGAAGGCCCGCTTCCTTATATACTACAAGGATCTGTGTATCCTCATACTCAATCCGCATATCTCCTCGCATCCTCTCCTATACAGCTCTCCCACAGCTCTCCCGTGCTTCTCCCCTCCGGCCTATTCTGTGCAAGATCATTCTTCAGCACTCTGACCAGATCCTTCCCGGAGGTCTTCCCGGATTGAACCGGAAGGCCCGGCCCCACGATATGGAAACGCCCCGGGGCGCCGTTCCAGGCTCCCGGGGCCGCTGCCTTTTTCACTGGTTATGCCAGATATTTTTTCAGGTCCTCAACCTTATCCAGTTTCTCCCACGGAAGATTCAGATCATTTCTTCCGAAGTGACCGTACGCTGACGTCTGCTTGTAGATCGGACGGCGCAGGTCAAGCATCTTGATGATGCCGGCCGGACGCAGATCAAAGTTGTCGCGGATGATCTGGGTCAGCTGCTCGTCAGAGATCTTGCCGGTGCCATAGGTGTCGACCATGACCGATGTCGGCTGCGCGACGCCGATTGCGTATGACAGCTGGATCTCGCATTTGTCAGCCAGGCCCGCCGCAACGATATTCTTGGCAACATATCTTGCCGCGTACGCCGCGCTGCGGTCCACCTTCGTGCAGTCCTTGCCGGAAAATGCGCCGCCGCCGTGTCTTGCGGCTCCGCCGTAGGTATCCACGATGATCTTACGGCCGGTCAGGCCCGCATCCCCGTGCGGTCCGCCGATGACGAAACGTCCTGTCGGATTGATGAAGAACTTCGTGTTCTCGTCCACCAGTTCCTTCGGGAGCACCGGATCAAAGACATACTTTTTGATATCCTCGTGAATCTGCTCCTGGGAAACGTCCTTGTCATGCTGCGTGGACAGAACCACTGCTTCCAGACGGACCGGCTTGCCGTCCTCATATTCCACGGAGACCTGGCTCTTTCCGTCCGGTCTCAGATACGGAAGCGTGTTGTCCTTGCGGACCTTCGTCAGCTGACGGGTGAGCTTGTGCGCCAGATTGATCGCGAAAGGCATATAGTCTTCCGTCTCATTGGTGGCGTATCCGAACATCATACCCTGGTCGCCGGCGCCGATCGCTTCGATCTGGCTGTCCGTCATCTGGTTCTCTCTCGCCTCCAGGGCCTTGTCGACGCCCTGCGCGATGTCGGAAGACTGCTTGTCGAGCGCAATGAAGACCGCGGCGGAGTCCGCGTCAAATCCCATATCGGGATGCGTGTATCCGATCTCCCGGATCGTATCGCGCACAACATTCTGATAGTCGACGCTCGCCTGTGTCGTCAGTTCTCCGGTGACAACCACGAACCCTGTGCAGGCCATGGTCTCGACTGCAACACGGCTCATCGGATCCTGCGCTACAACCGCATCCAGGATCGCGTCGGAGACTGCGTCGCAGACCTTATCGGGATGTCCTTCTGTTACCGACTCGGATGTAAACAGTACCTTATCCATACACACTCTCTTTCCGGCTGAATCACGCTCAGCCACATGCTCTGCTTTTCTGTTATCGGGAAGAAGGAAGAAAAAAGATCCGCGCAAAGGCGGACCCAACGATTCTGGCTGAATCCCCTTATTGTTCGAGATAACTCGCTCAGGTTGGCACCTTCCGCCTAGCGGGGTTGCCGCGGTTTCTCAGGTCCTATGTACCTCCACCGCCTCTGAATAAGAGAAAAGCAAACTATATATATTGAACGACACTACTATACGGTTGAAGATCAGCACCGTCAAGTACTAATTTCATCTGTTTCCAGACATTTTGATCTCCCTGTCAGATCCGGCTATACACCGGGCGCACTTTGTCGCCCGCCTGAAAGATCACGAATGCTTCTCCAGATACTTCAGATAATTCTCGACCATCAGCGCGATCTTGAAGGTGACCGCATCGTCGAACGAACGGATGTCGAGCCCTGTCGAGCGGGACAGCTTCTCCAGCCTGTATACCAGTGTATTGCGGTGGACAAACAGCTGCCTGGCGGTCTCGGATACATTCAGATTGTTTCCGAAGAACATGTTGATCGTCGTAAGCGTCTCCTCGTCGAAATCATCCGGCTGCATCTTCGTGAAGACTTCTTTGATAAACATCCTGCACAGATTCTCGGGAAGCTGGTAGATCAGTCTTCCGATTCCCAGCTTGTTGTACATGTGCACACGCTTCTCCGAGTAGAAGATCTTCCCAACGTTCAGCGCCATGCGCGCTTCCTTGTAGGACCTCGAGACCTGCGCGATCTCATCCACAATGGTCCCGCATGCAACCCGCACGTCGACCATCGCTTCCGTATTGAGCGTGTCCCGGATCATAGCGGCCGTTTCCTTCAGGTCGTCATAGACCGTATCCGCATCCAGCGCCTGGATCAGAATGATACTCTTCTCGTCCACTTCCGTAATCAGGCTGCCGTCCTCTGTGCCAAACAGGTTGCGCACAACCTCCATCGCGGAATTATCCCGCTCCATCTTCGTCTCGATGATAAACACCACGCGGCGCACCTGCGGCTCGATATGCAGCTTCTTGGCACGGTTGTAGATATCGACCAGGAGCAGGTTGTCCAGCAGAAGATTCTGGACAAAGTTATTGCGGTCAAACCGCTCCCTGTACGCAATCATCAGCTCCTGCAGCTGGCTGACGGCGATCCGCCCGATCATATGGACGTCCTCGCCGGTGCCTCTGGCAATCAGCACATATTCCGGGTCCTCCTCATTCCTCACTTTAAAGAAATGACATCCCGAGAGCTCCTGGCTGTCTGCCAGGGACTGCGCAAACTGGATCACCGCATCCGGACGCATCATCTCCTGCGTCTGCGTTGCCGCCACCAGGCTGCCGTCCAGGCTCCAGACAGAAAAATCAATCTTTGTAATGGCCTTAAGCTGATCGATAGAACCCTTGATTGTCTGATTCGATATCATAACTGCCTCTCTTTATCATTCCGATTTGTTTCAGGAACGTCCCGGCCCTCTTGCCGCGCCGCGATTGGTGCGTCCGCACCATCTTCCTTCAAAGGTTATATCCATTATACGGATCGGGCAGATTCCTGCAACTCCATATGCCAAAAGTGCGTGTGCCGGATGCAGAAACGGAGCCGCCCCAACGGGACGGCTCCGTACTGCACAATTCCTGAAGACCAGCCCACGATCAGTTGGTAATGGTCTGCTCGGTTTCCTTATCAAATACGTGGATCTTGTCAACATCGATGGCGAACTTGACTTCGGATCCGGTTCTTGCATCGGTCTTCGGATTGACGCGGGCGGTCATATTCGAACCGTTGATGTCGAAGTACAGGAATACTTCTGCACCAAGCAGCTCGTACACTTCGATCTTCGCATCCAGTACGGAGTTGCTCTTAGCGACAACTTCCGGATCATCATTCAGATGCTCGGGACGGACGCCCATGATAACGGTCTTGCCGGCATAGCCGCCGTCGATCAGCTTCTTTGCCTTCTCTGCCGGAAGCGCGATCTTTCCTGCCTGTCCAAGATCCAGTCCGCCGTCCGGAAGCACCTTCGCATCCAGGAAGTTCATCTGCGGAGATCCGATGAATCCTGCGGTGAACAGGTTCGCCGGCTTGTTGTACAGATTCTGCGGAGTGTCGACCTGCATGATCA
Organism: uncultured Lachnospiraceae bacterium; assembly: GCA_905235415.1. Taxonomy (GTDB): domain Bacteria; phylum Bacillota; class Clostridia; order Lachnospirales; family Lachnospiraceae; genus Porcincola. Next base: position 25,746 of record CAJOKX010000024.1, on the reverse strand, counting down.
CGCCGTCCTTCATAACGACGATCCTGGTACCAAGCGTCATAGCCTCGGTCTGGTCATGCGTAACGTAGATGATCGTAGCGCCCAGTCTCTGATGCAGCTTGGAGATCTCGGTTCTCATCTGGACACGGAGCTTTGCGTCCAGGTTGGACAGCGGCTCGTCTTCGGGTTACGGACGATCGCACGGCCCATGGCAACACGCTGTCTCTGGCCGCCGGACAGAGCCTTCGGCTTTCTGTCAAGGAGCTTCTCCAGATCCAGGATCTTCGCAGCTTCGCGGACCATCTTGTCGATCTGGTCCTTCGGAGTCTTTCTCAGCTTCAGAGAGAACGCCATGTTGTCATAGACGGTCATATGCGGATACAGAGCGTAGCTCTGGAAGACCATTGCGATATCACGGTCCTTCGGCTCTACGTCATTCACAATACGGTCGCCGATCTTCAGCGTTCCGGAGGAGATCTCTTCAAGACCTGCCACCATACGGAGGGTTGTGGACTTTCCGCAGCCGGACGGTCCTACGAAGATAATGAACTCCTTATCAGCGATCTGAAGGTTGAAATCCTTAACAGCTTCAAAACCATTCGGATACTTTTTGCAAATGTGTTCAAGAGATAAACTAGCCATTTTTAATCCTCCCAGATAATCAGCGCGGCAGGGCCTCTCCCGCCGTTTCAACAACTGATGTGAGTATAACGCACATATTTTCATCCTGCCATTGATGAGTTAGACAAAAAATCTACGCAAGTCACGTGCAATCTAACGAGAAAAAGCCGTTTCATTTTCCGGGATGTCTGATTTGACGAATATCTTCTGCTTTCATGAGCAAATTGACGAAGACTCCTGCTGTGAGTATACTGATGCATAGCATCAATTGTGAAGGGAGTACTCTTCACAGAAGGAAAGGCGGATACGTGTGAACTATATTGTACTGGATCTGGAATGGAATCAGTGCCCATACGGCAAAAAGCAAGAGGACCCGGCAATGCCCTTTGAGATCATTGAGATCGGAGCGGTAAAGCTGGATTCTTCTCTTCATGAAACCGATACCTTCCACGAAACCATCCGTCCCGTCCTGTATAAAAAGATTCACTATATGACCCGCAGCGTCATCCACATGACGGAGGCGGATTTCAAAGGCTGCCGCACATTTCCGCAGGTCTTCGCGGATTTCCTCAGGTGGTGCGGCGCCGATCCCATGTTCTGTACCTGGGGGCCCGGCGATCTGACCGAGCTTCAGAGAAATGTGCGCTGGCACATGAACCGCGGGTACCTGAAGGGGAACTGGCCGTTTCCGTTCCCGCTCCTGTTCCGCGATATCCAGAAGATCTTCTCCCATGTATATGAAGACGGCAGGCAGAAGCGTGCCCTGGAGTGGGCCGTCAATTATCTGCAGATTCAGAAAAGCATGGAGTTCCACAACGCGTTCGCGGACGCCTGGTATACCTCAAAGATTATGCAGAAGCTCCCTCCGGAAGACCTTCAGGCGTATTCTTCTGTCGATACGTATATCACCCCGCACAGGAGAAGCGAAGAGATCCTGCTTCGGTATGATTCCTACACCAAGTTTATCTCCAAGTCATTTCCGCAGCGGGAAAATGTCATGAAGGACCGCATCGTATCCTCCACAAGGTGCCATATATGCGGGGAAAAGATTCCCAAAAAGATCCGCTGGTTTTCCGAAAACGGGAGAAACTATCTGTGCGTCGCGCAGTGTCCCGAACACGGCCTGATGAAGGGGAAGTCCAGAATCCGGCAAAATGCCGAGGGCGAATGGTTCGCCGTCAAGACAACCCGCCCCATCACGGAGGAAGAGATGGATCTTGTCCGGAAAAAACAGGAGAGCCTGCGCGAAAAGCGCAGACTCCACCGTCTATCCTCAGGATAATAAAGGAGGGTATTATGATTGAAGAGCTTCCACATGGAAGTCCCTGACCAGGTCTTCCATGCCGCTCAGCAGCACCTCGATCCTTCCGTAGAAAGCATCGTCATTGACTGGGTTCTCCAGCTCCTCTTCCAGATAATTCATCATATCCTTGACCGCTTCCATCCGGCTGACGCCCGCGCCGTCCTGGAACAGCTTCCTGCGCGCGAGCTTATTTTCCTCCGGCGACATCCTGGACGCGATCAGATCCACCCTGGGCTTCTCCCCGATAAAGCGGAAGGTCACAGAGGGAGACGCGTGATTGAGGAGATTCGTCAGATAATAGATATCCCCCGTGGTTTTATAGTATTTCCAGGCAAATGTCTTGCGCATGGTCTGGGCGCCGATGGTCCCCAGCCCGATCCGGGTACCCGCGCTCTTCAGGACGCGGTAGGCCTGTTCGCGGGAGACCGGATTGTCTCCCTTTCCCCTGAACAGCGGCTCGTCTGCAGCCTTATCCAGGGTGTATCTCTGGATCACCTTCTTCAGTTCCCCGTCGAACCGGTAAGACCGCTTCACCCTGTGCGTGCCCAGATAGGCCGTGATCGAATCCTTCCCTTTCACATCGCCGACCTTCAGCTGCAGGATATCCTGCACCTGCATCCCGGTCCCCACGCCGATCCGGAACATAATGTAATACTTCTCATCCATGTTCAGGAGCTCTTCTTCATAGCGCCTGAGCGTTTCTTCATCCTTGATCGGGGCGACCCAGTTCATTCCTCGTCACCTCGCTTCTCAAGATCCAGATCCTGCAGATTCGGATCGTCTCTCCAGTCATCCTTCTTCTGCGCCTTTGCAGCTTCCTCCTCCATCGCCCTGCGCAGCTCCTGCTCGATTTCGAGGGCAGACATGGCCTCGATCTCCTCCTCGCGCCGGATCGCCTCCTCGCGTGCCGCATTCATCTTCTTCCTGGAGCGGTGGTCTTTTGTGGACTGCAGCACCAGGACCAGGAGCAGGACCAGGAGAACGATCACGATCAGGCCGACGACCAGGATCACCGTCGTGCGGTTCTGCGCGATATACTCGGTCATCTCTCCATATTCCCGGTTGACAAACTCTCCGATATTCTGCCAGACAACCTCTTTCGTATCCGTGATGGTATTCTCCTTGTCGGCAGCATCTCCCTCCATCGTCACGCGGACGGCCCTCTGCCAGGGATAGGACATGCTCAGCTTCACAGAAGGAACCGCCAGGGCGATTCTTCCGACCGGCCAGGAGTGGTAGGTGATATCCAGATTCCTCGGCTCTCCCGCAGCCGTCTCATCCGATTCCGGTGACAGAATAATATCGGAGCTCACAGCGTCATTGGGGATCGTCACGACCATCGTCCCGGAGAACTGCGAGATCGTCTGCTTCAGCTCCTCCGCCGCCAGTTTTTCGCCGCGACCCAGATAGTTGACATGCATCGCCTGCCCCATCGTCTTTCCGCGGTAGCTGCCGGACAGGCTGACATTCTGGAAATTGTCAAATCCGTAATTGAGCAGGTCGATGGTTTCCCGGTAGTTCTGGGGCGCTCCGTTTCCGCGCAGAAGCACGCACACCAGGCGCCGGCCGTCTCTCTCTGCAAATGTGACGAGCGTATTCCAAGCCGCCTGCGTGAAACCGGTCTTTCCGCCCGTACACCACGGCGTGTAGAATTCACTGTCCGAGAGCAGCATCTGATGATGATTGCGCAGATACCGCGTCTCCTCATACACATTGGTCGGACCCACTTCGTACTCATCGGTGCTGCACAGCGTGCGGAATCCTTCATTGCGGTACGCCTCCGCGGCAATCAGGGCAAAGTCGTGCGCAGTCGTATAGTGGTCATCCGCCGACAGTCCCGACGGATTGGAAAAATGCGTCCCGGTGCATCCGAGCGAGGCCGCCTTTTCATTCATCATCTGTGCGAAACCGTCCATGGATCCGCCCACATACTCCGCCAGCGCGTTGGCCGTATCATTGGCAGACTCCAGCATCAGCGTATACAGAGCGTCCCGGATCGTCATCTCCTCGCCTTCAGACAGACCGGTGTTGGACGCATTTTCATCCAGCTCATAGACCACCGGGGAACAGGTCATCACCGCGTCCAGATCCGCGTTTTCAAGCGTCAGAAGGCAGGTCATGATCTTGGTGATCGAAGCCGGATATAACTGACGGTCACAGTTCTTGGAGTACAGAAAGACACCGGTGTCAATGTCCATCACAACGCCGGCCGACGCCTGGATCGCCTGGCCCTCGGGCCATCCGTCTACAGCATTCGACTGTATCGCTTCATAGTACTCATCCGGAATGTATTCTTCTTCTTCTTCGTCCGCGAATGCGCAGCCACAGAAAGCTGCCAGAAGCAGCACCGTCATGCACAGGCATGACAGGGCATACCGATAGATATGTTTCAGATTCTTCATGATGATCCCCTATACCTTATTTCTCAGCTCCCCAGCCAAGAGTTGTACTCTCCGCTCCATAGTGTACCATCTCATCACACAGAATGCAACTTAAACTGATGCTTGTTGCATGCATGCGTTACAGTTCGCAGACCTGCCTCCGACCTTCTGCATGGAGTTTTGTGGGCACAACTGAAAACCATAGGCAGCCGACTGAGCTTTGCGAGTTGCTGCAGCCTCGGAGGCGACCACGCTTCTATAGGAGCTGGGAGAGGCTGCAATGCAACCGATGCAAAGTGAAGGTAGGCAACGTGTTTTCAGTGTGCCCACAAACTCAAAGCAGAGCTGGCAGGTCTGTGAACCGTAATATCCTCGATGGCAGGGTCAAATACCCTGAATCCGAGGCAGGCCTGTCTGCCGGAGGATGACAGGAGCGTTGACCAACGAAAAAAAGAGCCGCCATGGCTCTTTTTTTCACTCGGACGCCGAATCCCGGCGTCTTCAAAAGAGGACTGTGAAACAGCACTCTTTTCCTGTTATTCCTGCGCCTGCGCAATCACTTCGATCTCGCACAGCACGCCTTTCGGCAGATCGCGCACCGCCACGCAGGAGCGTGCGGGCTTGCTGACAAAGTACTTCTCATACACTGCGTTGAATGCGCCAAAGTCCGCGATGTCCGCCAGGAAACAGGTGGTCTTGATCACCTTCTCATACGAGCTGCCCGCCGCCTCCAGGAGCGCGGCGATATTTCTGCAGCACTGGTCCGCCTGCTCTTCGATCGTCTTCGCGCTGACAGCGCCGCTCTCCGGATCGATCGGGATCTGTCCCGAGAAATATGCGATTCCGTTGACAATGATTCCCTGTGAGTAGGGCCCGATCGCTGCCGGTGCTTTCTGCGTTTCAATATATTTCATTATTGTGCCTCCTTGCTCAGATACCACTTTGCGGTCAGGGACGAGATCTGCACGATCTGCGCGATGGCCTCACCATTTCTTCCGCCAAGATCATTGCTCAGAACTGTCAGAACGTATCCCTTGCCCATTCCTTCGGGCGGAAATACGATCGCGCAGTCGTTCTCGATGCATCCCAGGTTATATCCCTCCTGCATCTCGCCGGTCTTGTTTCCGCATGTAAATCCTTCCGGAAGTCCCGCGGGGATCTTATTTCTCAGATTCTGACCCTTCACGAAGTCCAGCATCTTTCCGGACGCCTCTTCATTGACAAGCTTTCCGTGATAGATATCAGACAGGAACTTCCTCGTATCGGCAGCCGTCGTATAATTGTCTCCCGTCGGATTGGGATCCATGAACCGGCGCCCGATCGACGTACCCGTATAGCCGTTCTCTTTGCAGAACTCCCCGATCAGCTGCGCGCCCTTTGCAAAGTCTCCTCCGCCCAGACGCTCGATCAGAAGGTTCGCGGCATCGTTGTCGGAGACGGTAATCATCTTCTCTATGGTCGAGCGCAGCTCTCCGTCATAGGATTCGCCGAATGTGATCGCCTCTGTGCCCTCCGGCGGATAGCACATATACTGATAGACCGCGCCCATGATGAAGAGCTTCACGACGCTTGCAGACTGCATGACGTCGGTATCGTGATACCCGCTGACATCGCCGCTCTCAAGGTCTTCATAGCTGACCGCCCAGTGTTCGCCGAGCGCCTCGCGCGCACTGATCACGTCCCGGAAGATCGTATTTGCCGGCTCTGTAAGCGCCGCTTCTTCCGTCTCCGTCTCAGCCGGTGCAGCGCTCTCTGCCTCTGATTCCGTATCCGGTACGATCCAGAATTCCTCTTCGCCTGTATCTTCTTCCGTCATCATCCCGGCGTTCCCTTCGGTCTGTGCGTTTTCCGGAGCCGCAGTGTCTGTCTCAATCAGCGACGGGTCGTACTGCGTATCCAGCTCGACCGCACCCTGGGTGCCTTCCGACTCTGCGAGGATCCCATCCTTCGACAAAACAAGATCCGCAGGCGGCTCTTCTGAATGCTCTCTCGGCCCGATCAGCCGTACGCACCCTCCGAGCGTTACCGCTGTGGCAACAAGCGCTGCAGCGAGTGCCAGATTCTGTACTCTTTTCATAGTTTCACCCCTTTTTAATTATTCCATCCTTTCAAAACTATGACATCCCAAACCACGTGACGGCCGCTGCCGCCGCTGAAGGAGCATCCTGCAGCCTCAGGCCGCTGCCGTCCCCCGGTTAGTTCCCTTCTTCCGGATCAGCATCCGCAGACGCTTCGTTCACATCAGCTTCCGCATCCGTATCCGCTTCGTTCACATCAGCTTCCTCATCCGTCTCCGCTTCGTCCGCATCCGCATCTGCATCTGCTTCATCTGCATCAGCGCCTTCATCCGCTTCATCTGCATCAGCGTCTTCATCTGCTTCATCTGCATCAGCGTCTTCATCCGCTTCGTCTGCATCAGCGTCTTCATCCGCTTCGTCGTCATATTCTTTCCTGGGCACGGTCTCGCGCACCTTGGCAAAGGAGACCACCACATCCTCTTCATCCAGCTTCATCAGCTTCACGCCGGATGTGACTCTGCTCAGGACCGAGATATTCTCACAGCTCATGCGGATGATGATTCCGTCTGTGTTGATCATCATGATCTCATCATCCTGCTCCACCGGGATCGCGCCGATCAGATTGCCGGTCTTATCCAGGATCCGGTAGCAGAGGATGCCCTTGCCGCCGCGGCCCTGCGGGCGGAATTCGTTCACGTCCGTCAGCTTGCCCATTCCCTTCTCGGAAACAAACAGCAGATACGGAGCCTCGTCCGCGAGCGCCATCGCAACCACTTCGTCGCCGTCCATCAGGTTGATGCCGCGCACGCCCATCGATGATCGTCCGGTTGCGCGCGCATCGGATTCCTTAAACCGGATGCACTGTCCGAACTTCGTGACCATCAGGATCTCTTTCTCATTGTCCGTCGCCTCGACGGAGATCAGCTCGTCATCATCCCGAAGCGAGATCGCGATCAGGCCGTTCTTGCGGACGTTCGCATATTCGGAGATCAGGGTCCGCTTGATCTGGCCCCTGCGCGTTGCCATGGTCAGATATCCGTCTTCCGCAAACTCCATATCGCTGCCGACCGGGATGATTGCAGACATCGTCTCGTCACTCTGCATCTGCAGCAGGTTCACGATCGCGACGCCCCGCGCGGTTCTGCCCGCCTCCGGAATCTCATAGGCCTTGAGCTTGTAGACGCGGCCCTTGTTTGTAAAGATCATCAGGTCCGCATGGGAATCGGTCATCAGGATGCGGTCTATATAATCTTCCTTGATCGTCTGCATGCCCTTGATGCCTCTGCCGCCCCGGTTCTGGGACTTGAAGGTATCTTCGCTCATGCGCTTGATATAGCCCAGCTTGGTGACCGTGATGACGATATCTTCCTTTTCCACCAGGTCTTCCGCGTTGAAGTCCCCGATGTCGAATCCGATCTTCGTCCTGCGGTCGTCGCCGTATTTATCCTTAATCACCAGCAGCTCTTTGCGGATGACGCCCAGAAGAAGCTTCTCATCTCCCAGGATCGCCTTGAGTTCCGCGATCGTCTTGAGCAGCTGCTCATGCTCCGCCTCGATCTTGCCTCTTTCCAGACCGGTCAGCGCACGCAGACGCATATCCACGATCGCCTGGGCCTGCACGTCATCCAGTCCGAACTTCTCCATGAGGGACTGCTTCGCGATCTGCACCGTCTCAGAGCCGCGGATGATCCGGATCACTTCATCGATGTTATCCAGGGCAATCAGCAGACCCTGCAGGATGTGGTCTCTCTCCTGCGCCTTGTTCAGGTCATACTTTGTCCTGCGCGTGACGACTTCTTCCTGATGCCTGAGATAATAGCGCAGCATCTCCAGCAGATTCAGGATCCTGGGCTGGTTGTCGATCAGCGCCAGCATGATCACGCCGAAGGTATCCTGCAGCTGCGTATGCATATACAGCTTATTCAGGATAATGTTGGCGTTCGCGTCTCTGCGCACGTCGATGGTAACCCGCATGCCCTCACGGCTCGATTCATCCGTGATCGCGGTGATGCCGTCAATCTTCTTATCCCGCACCAGTTCCGCCATCTTCTCGATCAGCCTGGCCTTGTTGACAAGGTAGGGAAGCTCCGTGATGACGATGCGGCTTCTTCCGTTCGGAAGCGTTTCGATATCCGTGACCGCGCGCACGCGGATCTTGCCGCGGCCGGTCCGGTATGCTTCATTGATGCCCGATCTGCCCAGGATCTCCGCACCGGTCGGAAAATCAGGACCCTTGACGATCTTCATGACTTCATCGATCGAAGTATCCCTGTCTTCCAGAACGCGGTTGTCGATAATCTTCACGACCGCGTCGATGACCTCGCGCAGATTGTGGGGCGGGATATTGGTCGCCATACCGACGGCAATACCGGTTGTTCCGTTGACCAGAAGGTTCGGGAACCGGCTCGGAAGAACGGTGGGTTCCGTCTCCGTCTCATCAAAGTTCGGTACGAAATCAACTGTGTCTTTATTGATGTCGGAGAGCATCTCCATCGACATCTTCGACAGGCGCGCTTCCGTATAACGCATGGCGGCAGCGCCGTCTCCGTCCACGGAACCGAAGTTCCCGTGTCCGTCCACCAGCGGATAGCGCATCGACCAGTCCTGCGCCATATAGACCAGGGCTCCATAGATGGAACTGTCCCCGTGCGGATGGTATTTACCCATCGTGTCACCGACAATACGCGCGCATTTCCTGTGCGGCTTGTCGGGGCCGTTGTTCAGTTCGATCATGGAATACAGAACTCTTCTCTGTACAGGCTTCAGTCCGTCGCGGACATCCGGAAGCGCTCTGGAGGCGATGACGCTCATCGCGTAATCGATATAGGATTCCTCCATCGTCTTCTGCAGATCCACCTCCTGGATCTGATCCTGATCAAATATCTTGTCGTCCATTGTATGCTCCTGTTTGTCTTATACGTCAAGGTTCCGGACTCTGGCGGCGTTCTCCTCAATGAACTCTCGCCTCGGTTCCACCTGGTCGCCCATCAGAGTGGTAAATGTCACGTCAATCGAGGATTCGTCGTCCTCTTCCATCGAGACCCGCTTCAGGATACGGCGCTCCGGATCCATGGTCGTCTCCCAGAGCTGCTCCGCGTCCATCTCACCAAGACCCTTATAGCGCTGGATCTTGTTGTTCTGGTCCCTTCCGACCTCCTGCAGGATGCCGGCAAGCTCCTCATCCGAGTACGCATACCAGACCTTTTTGTTCTTCTCCAGCTTATACAGAGGCGGCGTCGCCAGATAGACATGGCCCTGCTTGATCAGCTCCGGCATGAAGCGGTAGAAGAAGGTCAGCAGAAGCGTCGCAATATGCGCCCCGTCGACGTCGGCATCCGTCATGATGATGATCTTGTCATATCGAAGTTTCTCGATATCGAAATCCTCATGGATACCGGTTCCGAATGCGGTAATCATCGCGCGGATCTCCGCGTTGCCCAGGATCCTGTCCAGTCTCGCCTTCTCGACATTCAGAATCTTTCCGCGCAGGGGAAGGATCGCCTGCGTGGCCCTTGCGCGCGCCGTCTTGGCGCTGCCGCCTGCGGAATCTCCCTCAACGATAAAGATCTCGCACTTCTTGCGGTCCTTATCCGTGCAGTCCGCGAGCTTGCCGGGAAGACTGAATCCGTCCAGCGCACTCTTTCTGCGCGTCAGATCTCTTGCTTTTCTTGCAGCCGCCCTGGCTCTCTGCGCCATGACGGACTTCTCTATGATCATCTTTCCGACCTGGGGATGCTGCTCCAGATAGAGCGTGAGCTGCTCGCTCATCAGACTCTCAACCGCGCCCCTCGCCTCGGAATTACCCAGCTTCTGTTTGGTCTGGCCCTCAAACTGCGGCTCTGAGATCTTGATCGATATGATCGCAGTCAGGCCCTCCCGGATGTCGTCTCCGGTCAGGTTGTCTTCATTGTCCTTCAGAAGCTTCTGCGCTCTTCCGTAATCGTTGAAGGTCTTGGTCAGCGCATTGCGGAAACCGGTCATGTGGGTTCCGCCTTCCGGCGTGATGATGTTGTTGACAAATGAATAGGTCGACTCGTTGAAACCGTCGTTGTGCTGCATCGCGATATCAACCAGGACGCCGTCCTTCTCGCCGCCGCACTCGATGATATCCTCATACAGCGGCGTCTTGCCCTTATTCAGATACTGCACGAACTCGCGGATACCGCCCTCATAGTGGAACGATCTCTTCTTCCACGGCTCCGCCCGCTCATCGGTCAGCGTAATGCGCAGGCCCTTCGTCAGAAACGCGGTCTCCCGCAGCCTCTGCTTGAGCGTATCAAAGTCATAATTCAGCGTTTCAAAGATCGTACTGTCCGGGATAAATGTGACCCGCGTTCCTGTCTTGTCGCTCTCACACTCTCCGACAACCTCCAGGTCATAGACCGCGTTGCCCTTCTCATATCTCTGCTGATAGATCTTCCCATCATAGAAAACCTGCACCTCCAGAGACTCTGACAGCGCATTGACAACGGAAGCACCCACGCCGTGCAGGCCGCCCGATACCTTATATCCCCCGCCGCCGAACTTGCCGCCGGCGTGCAGGACGGTAAATACCACTTCCACAGCAGGCTTGCCTGCCTTCTCATTGATTCCGACCGGGATGCCGCGTCCGTCATCCTCCACCGTAACGGAGTTGTCGGGATGAATGTTCACCTTAATGTGCGAGCAGTATCCTGCCAGCGCTTCATCCACTGAATTGTCTACGATCTCATAGACCAGGTGGTGCAGTCCTCTTGAAGAGGTGGATCCGATATACATACCGGGCCTCTTGCGGACAGCCTCCAGTCCTTCCAGAATCTGTATCTTATTGGCATCATATACAGTGTTTGTCTCAGTTCCCATACTTCCTCCGAAAGACCGGCAGATCAAGACAAGCCGGAAACTCTATCATGATTACGCATTTGGGAATAGTATACCACATCTTGTAAAAAAACCCTAATCGTCCCCTTCAGAAGAGAATCAGAAAAGAATCTAAAGAGAAAATGAAGAGAATCAGCCGCGGGAAACCTTCCCGTCCTTTACCTGGAAGATCCGCTCGATCTGCATCGGACCGTTTTCATATTCTTCGAGCCCGGTGCACGTGATGAATGTCTGGATCCTGCTGATGGAATCCAGAAGAGAATGCTGGCGGTTCGTATCCAGCTCAGACAGAACGTCGTCCAGAAGGAGCACAGGCGTATCCTGCGAAACCTCCCTGACCAGCTCAATCTCGGCAAGCTTCAGCGACAGCGCGCACGAGCGCTGCTGTCCCTGCGAACCATAGTGACGGATATCGATCCCGTTCACGGTAAAACTCAGGTCGTCCCTGTGCGGGCCGGTCTCTGTAGACTTCAGGTACAGATCCCTGTCCCTGGATGCGGCAAGCGTATCTCTGAACGCATCCTCCGACACATTTTTCTCATATCCGACACAGATCTGCTCCCTGCCGCCGCTCAGCTTCTCATGGATCGGAAGGATAATCTCCCCCAGCTTTTTGACAAATTTCTCCCTGGCATGGATCAGGGAAGACCCATACCGAACCAGCTGCTCATCCCAGATATCGAGCGTATCGATATCCTGCGGACGAAACGACAGATCCTTGAGGAGCTTATTTCTCTGCAGGAGAACTTTTCCGTAACCGGACAGCGCGCTGACATAGACCTGGTCCAGCTGGCACAGCTCCATATCCAGAAAACGCCTTCTCTCCGAGGGCCCGTTCTTGATAATGCCCAGATCCTCCGGTGAGAAAAATATAAAATGCCCCAGGCCGATCAGATCCTGCGCCTTCCGGATCGGGACGCCGTTGATCGCGATGCCTTTTGCCTTTGCTTTTTTGAGATGCAGATCAATCCTGTAATCGATCTCCTGCTTTGACAGATCCATGCGCAGATGCGACTCTTCGGATCCGAACCGGATCATCTCCCGGTCCCGCGTCGTACGGTGGGATCTCGTCGTGCCGCAAAAATAGATGGCCTCGAGGATATTCGTTTTCCCCTGCGCATTGTCTCCGTAAAAAAGATTCGCGCCTTTGGAAAACGACAGCTCCAGACCATCGTAATTGCGAAACTGTTCCAGTTTAAGCGTGTTTATGTACATGGATCTCTTCGTGATTGAATTCTACGGTATCCCCGTCATAGATCTTTTTGCCGCGCATCGTGCAGACCTGTCCGTTGAGGGTCACTTCTTCCTGTTCGATCGCATACTTCGCGTCCGATCCCTCATCCACAAGACCGGCCGCTTTCAGAAGCTGTCCCAGCTTGATATAGTCTTCGCCTGCACGCAGGGTAAAATCGCTCATAATCAATGTATCCTCTTACACGAAATTCACTTATACGAAAATCATTTACAGGAAATTCACTTACACAAAATTCACCGGCAGCACCAGGTAGATATAGCTTCCCGCATCGTCCCGGATAAAGCAGGGAGATTTGGAATTGAGGAAATAGATCGTAATCTCCTCTTCATCGATGACCCTGAGCGCATCCAGGATAAACTTCGGGTTGAATCCGATCCGAAGCTCTTTGCCCTCCGACTGGATCTCAACGTCGTCCGACATGGATCCGGCCGCGGAACGGATCGAAAGATTCATGGTATCCTGCGCAATCGTCATCACCAGCGTTCCCTTGTCAGACTCGCTGGTAAACAGCATCGCACGGTCAACCGCGCTCATCAGCGTAGACTTCTGCACCCGGATCCGGGTCTCATAATCATTCGACAGCATCTGGTCGATCCTGAAGTACTTGCCGTCGATCAGTCTCGATACCACGAGCGTTCCTTCCATCTCGAACAGGATCTGGTTCTTTGTAAAATAAATCCTGACTTCGTCTTCGATCTCGCCCGACACAATCTTGCTGATCTCACTGAGCGTCTTGCCCGGGATAATCGCCTCGCAGTCCTCGTAAGAGGCGTCCAGCATCATCTGGCGGATCGCGATCCTGTGACCGTCGAGCGCCGTGATCCTGAGTTCATTTTCATGAATCTGCAGATTCTCACCGGTCATGATCTTATTCGCATCATTGGCAGAGATCGAGAAGATCGTCTGGCGGATCATCTCCCTGAGCTGGAACTGGTTCATCACCACCGGATTGACCCTGTCGATCGAAGGAAGCGGACTGAATTCGGTGCCGTCCTTGCCGACAATATGGAATACGGAATTCTCACAGGTGATGGTGGTCCGATACTCCGGATCGGTCTCGATCGTCACATCCGAATCCGGCATCTTTCTGATAATCTCCGACAGAAGCTTGGCGTCCAGGCAGATCAGGCCTCTTTCTTCGATCCTTCCCTCTACGATCGTTTCGATCCCCAGCTCCATATCATTGGCAGTAAACCGGATCGTGTCGACCGTCGCGTCGATCAGGATGCAGTAGAGAATATTCATGGTTGTCTTGGACGGAACCGCTTTCAGGACTATCCCCAGAGATTTCACCAGTTCCTGTTTTGCCGCTGTGATCTTCATGGTACCTCGCCTTCCTCGAATAAATAAATAAAACAGTTTCAGTACTCTTCTTAGTATAGTCTGTGGAAACGTGGAAATGTGGGATCCGCCCGCAAAACGGGCACTTTTTCACTTGGAAAACCTGTGAAGGATCCATATTGTTCAAACAGGATAACCCTGTTTTTGTCCACAGGAGCAATTTTGCCGCCCTGTCCGGGCCGGATGACGAAAGATGCTAAGCTTCTCTCTTTTAACCCGTTTACACGGTTCATACACTCGTTTAAACGGTGGAAAAGTGGAAAAATAAGTGGAAAAAGACAGACCGTTTAATTGGACGGGTTGATCTTTTTCTTCAGAACATCAATGGTTCTGCGCACATCGTCATACTGCTTGATATCGTCTTCTACCTTATTAATACCATAGATTACGGTGGAGTGATCTCTCTTTCCGAGCGCGTCTCCGATCGTATTATAGGACATATTGGTCATGCTGCGGCACAGATACATGACGATCTGCCTGGGCTGCACGATCTCAGAGTTCCTCTTGGAACCCTTGATGTCCTGCACGGAGATATTGTAATGCTCTGCGACGGTATTGATAATCAGCTCAGCGGTGATCTCTCTCTTTTCATCCGGGGAAATGAATTCCTTGAGCGCATTTTCCGTCAGCTCGGGTGTGATCTCCTTATTCTCCACACGGCTGAGCGCAATCAGCTTGGTCAGGGCGCCTTCCAACTCACGGATGTTAGACTTGATGTTCGCAGCGATATACTGGAACACTTCATTATCTATAGAGTACCCTTCCATCTCCGCCTTTTTCTGGAGGATGGCCATACGGGTCTCATAGTCCGGCATCTGGATATCCGCCAGAAGTCCGGATGCAAACCGGGTGCGCAGCCGCTCATCGAGCGTGTCGAATTCTCTCGGAGGCCGGTCCGAGGAGATGATGATCTGCTTTTCTCTGGCGATCAGTTCATTGAAGGTGTGGAAGAACTCCTCCTGGGTGGACTCCTTTCCTATTATAAACTGTATATCGTCGATCAGAAGAACATCGATATTGCGGTAGCGGTGCCGGAACTCATTGATCATGGAGATATTGTTGGAGTTCCTCAGCGCATCGATCAGTTCGTTGGTAAATGTCTCGGAGGACACATACCGGACGGTCTTCTCGGGCTGCGTTGTGATGATATGACCCGCAATCGCGTGCATCAGGTGCGTCTTGCCCAGTCCGGGTCCTCCGTAGATAAACAGAGGATTGTACATACGTCCCGGGGACTCCGCGACTGCAACTGCCGCAGAATGTGCAAATTTGTTGTTGGAACCGACGACGAAATTCTCAAACGTATATTTGGGATTGAGGCCGGCGTCCACGAGGTTCATGCTGACCTTCGGATCCACGCCCGGGATCTCGATCCTGGCCTTGCCGCCGTTTCGAAGATTCTCCTCCCTGGCCTCATCCGGAAGAATAAAGCCGATCTCGTACTCGGTTCCCGTAATCTCCGCAATCGCGACCTTTAAGGGAAACACGTACTTTTTGGAGATGTAATCGATGCCCATCTGGCCGGTCGGAACCAGGATCACGATCGTATTGTCCTTCACGCCGTGCACCTCCAGCGGCTCCAGCCAGGTGCGGAACGCCACGTCGGTCACATCAAATTCCTTCTTTACACTCTGAAGGATCTCTTTCCAGGTTTCTTTGCTGATATCCATATTCTACCTATCTGTCTGTATCTGTCTGTGCGATCTGTTCTTCCATATGAGAAAGATGTCATTTTTATCAAGAACGCCTCGGCCTTCCTGCCGCTCCGCGCCCGGTGCGTTTTAACCAAGTTCCTTAGAGCGCGTCTTCGGTCCGCCGTCATGGCCGCGAACCATACCACACTGATTATATAAAAAAAGACGGTTCATTTTCAAATCGTGCGGCGCAGGGGCTGTGGATAAATAAAAGCGCGTAAATACAGGACTTTCTGCATGTTTTCCACATTCCATCCACAGGAAGCCGGAAGATATTCCACCAGATTTTCCGGCAGTGTGGAAAAAATAGTGGAGAACTTTTGTTCTTGACGCAAACAGGCCATCTGCATATAATGAGAGCGATGTTTTCTCGAAAGATGGCGGGATACAGAAACCCATTCAGATAGAGTATTGGGAACGTAAGGGGGTGCATTCAGAATGAAGATGACATTTCAGCCGAAGAAAAGGCAGAGATCCAAAGTCCATGGCTTCCGCAGCAGGATGAGTACAAAGGGCGGCAGAAAAGTTCTCCAGGCCAGAAGAGCTAAGGGAAGAAAAGTTCTTTCCGCATAATCGAAGTGAAGGAGAGTTTCGACGATACCGGTTCGAAACTCTTTTTGCTTATTCATTGACAGTATGGAAAAATCAGAAAGTTTAAAAAAGACCAGGGATTTTTCAATCGTCTATCAGAGAGGAAGATCCATCGCGAACCGGACGCTGGTCCTGTACGTCCTGCGTGTAAAGGGCAGAGACACCAACCGGATCGGCATATCGGTGAGTAAGAAGGTCGGAAACAGCGTAGTCCGCCATCACCTGACAAGACTTGTCAGAGAAAGCTATCGTCTGCATGAAAATGAATTCGTTGGGGGCCTTGATCTGATCGTTTTAGTACGGCCCGGCGCGAAAGAAAGCGATTTCTTTACTATTGAACGCGCGCTGCTCTCACTTGGAAGAAGAGCAGAAATCATCGAAAATCATACGGAGGCGCACAAAGATAAGATATGAAGAGATTCATGATCTGGTCGATTCATAAATATCAGAAATACGTGTCTCCGGTTAAAACGACCCGCTGTCCGTATTATCCGACCTGCAGCCACTATGCGGAGGAGGCGATTGGGAAGTACGGAGCATTGAAAGGCGGGCTTCTCGCCGGATGGAGAATCCTTCGGTGCAATCCGTTTTCGCACGGAGGGTACGACCCGGTTCCTTAATAAACAAAAGAACATGTAGATCAACAATGAGGAATTAGAAATGAATTTACTTACCAAGAGCGGTGGTATTCTTGGTCCGATCGCATCCGTGCTGGGTGTCGTTATGACCGGCGTTTTTGCGGTCCTGGCTGCGATTCATCTTCCGAATATCGGCCTTGCGATTATCCTGTTTACCATCATCATCTATATGTTTATGCTTCCGCTGACCTACAGGCAGCAGAAGTTCTCAAGAATGACCCCGCTGATGAATCCGGAGCTCAATGAGATCCGTGAGAAGTACAACGGCAAGCGGGATCAGGTTTCCATGCAGCGCATGAATGAAGAGACCCAGATGGTCTATGCGAAGTATGGCGTCAACCCGGCAGGTTCCTGTGTACAGTTGATTATTCAGATGCTGATTCTGTTTCCTCTGTACCGCGTCATCATGAATATCCCTGCGTATGTCGCGCAGGTCAGGGATGTCTTTTCATCTCTTGCATCTTCCCTTCTGACCACAACCGGTGCGGAGGAATATCTCCAGGAGATCGCAAAGTCCATCCAGGCAACAACGATCGCAAAAGAGTTTTCAGAGAATACGATCATCGATACGCTCTATAAGTTCCGTCCGGCCAACTGGACAGCGCTTGCGGAGAATTTCCCGGACCTGAGCGGCGTGATCAAACAGACCGAAACAACCATCGGCCGCATGAACAATTTCCTCGGTCTGAATATTGCGAATACGCCGATGAATATCATCCGTGAACATGAAACGGCATGGCTGGTGATCGGCGCCATCCTGGTACCGGTTCTTGCGGCGCTCTCCCAGTGGATCTCCATCCAGCTTTCCATGAATAACACTCAGCCGGAAGGCACTGATCAGATGGCGTCTACCATGAACACCATGAACAACGTCATGCCGCTGATATCCGCGTTCTTCTGCCTGACGATGCCTGTAGGTATGGGTATCTACTGGATCATGTCCGCAGTGATGCGTACCATTCAGATGTATTTCATCAACGGGCATCTGGATAAGCAGGACGTAAATGAGCTTCTCGAGAAGAACATGGAGAAGAATAAGAAGAAGATGGAGAAAAAGGGCGGCGTATCCGGCAGCCAGATCTCCCAGAACGCGTCCATCAATGCCAGGAATATCGACGCCGAGGAACTGAAGAAGTCCTACAGCAGGCTCGACCAGGCCAGAGAACTCTCGAAACAGGCGGGCGAGGTCTCCGCGGAAGCGGAACAGAACAAGAAAAACATCAAGCCCGGATCCCTGGCGGAGAAGGCCAACATGGTCTCCGTGTATAACGAGCAGCACCGTAAGAAATAATCATTTGCGCAGATTCATTTATTCAATGAAATGAGGAAAAAAAATGAGTGAAACAATCAGGGTCAGCGGGAAGACGCTGGAGGATGCGATTACGAACGCAACCATCAGTCTCGGCGTGACCAGCGACAAGATCGTATATACGGTCATCGAGCACGAATCCAAGGGATTCCTCGGGATCGGCGCCAAGGACGCTCTCATTGAGGTGAGAGTCAAGAATGAGGCGGATTACGCGGCAGAAAGACTGAAGGTCAAGGCAGAGGAAGATGCTGCGCGCGCGGCCAGGGAAGCAGCCGCAGAGAAAGAAGAAGAGAAAGCATTTGCAGAAAAGAAGACAGACCTGGAAGCATTTGCTGAAGAAGAGGCGTCTGCAGAAGAAGAGCCTGCTGCACCTGCACAGGAAGAGGTCTTCACAGAAGCGCCCGCAGAGCCGGAAGAGAAAGCGCCTGCTGCCCGGCATGAGAGAGAGATCAAACCGCTCGAGCATCCGGAAGAAGCCATCGCGAAAGCGGAAGGATTCCTCCGCGATGTCTATGAAGCAATGGGAATGGATGTGGAACTGATCAGCGACTATGATGGAGAAGTGCTGAACATCCAGATGAACGGCGATGACATGGGCATCCTGATCGGCAAGAGAGGCCAGACCCTCGACTCGCTGCAGTATCTGGTAAGCCTGGTTGTCAACAAGGGAAGCTCCACCTATGTCCGGATCAAGCTGGATACGGAGAATTACCGCGAAAGACGCAAGGCGACGCTGGAGAATCTTGCCAAGAACATTGCAGTCAAGGTCAAGAAGACCCGCCAGAGCGTATATCTGGAGCCGATGAATCCGTACGAGAGACGCATCATCCACTCTGCACTGCAGGATGATCCGTTTGTCACCACCTACAGCGAAGGCGAAGAGCCGAACCGGAAAGTGGTCGTTACGCTGAAGAAAGACGCGGATCTGGATGCGCTGGAGCGCAAGTACGGCGAGAGAGACAGACGCGGCAGAGGCGGATACCGCAATTCCAGAGGAAGAGGCGGACGCTCCGACCGCAGAGGATACAAAAAAGAGAACAGAGATTCCTACAGTGACAGCATGGATGAGATCGAACCGGTCGAGATTCCGGATCTGTCCGCCGAGTCTTCTGAGAACGCCTCCTCTGAGGAATAAAGAACTCTGCATGGAGGACGGCCGGAAAGGAAGTCATGCGGGAGGCTATCGTCAGATGGCCTCCCTTTTTTTTCAGGTGGCGTTATGAGCATTCAGAATAAAAATGAAGATACCATCGCGGCCTGCGCGACGGCGATGAGCCCTTCCGGGATCGGGATCATCCGGATCAGCGGTCCTGACGCGCTGCGCGCTGCCGACAGGGTGTACCGCTCTTCAAAAGGAAAGACAAAGCTGGAAAGCGTCCCTTCCCACACGATTCATTACGGAACGATCGTCGGTCAGGACGAAGGAGTGATCGATGAGGTGCTGGTCAGCGTGATGCGCGCGCCGAAGACCTACACGGCCGAAGACACCGTGGAGATCAACTGCCACGGAGGCGTCCTGGTGATGCGCCGTGTCCTGGACGCAGTGCTCTCGTGCGGGTTCGTCCGCCTGGCAGAGCCCGGGGAATTCACAAAGAGAGCCTACCTGAACGGGCGGATCGACCTGTCCCGTGCGGAAGCCGTGATGGATCTGATCGAGGCGAAAAATGACTATGCGCTGAAGAATTCCGTCAGCCAGGTCCGGGGATCTCTGTATGAGAAGATCACCGCCATGCGCGCGCAGATCCTCTATCAGATCGCGCATATCGAGGCCTCCCTCGATGATCCGGAGCATCTGGACTTCGCTTCCCATATCGGGGAACTGGAAACGGATGTATCCGGTTGGAGAAAGGAGATCCGGCATCTGGTGGATACATTTCAGGAAGGAAGGCTCGCGTCGGAAGGAATCCGGACGGTCATTCTCGGCAAACCGAACGCAGGGAAGTCTTCTCTTCTGAACCTGCTGGTCGGGGAAGAGCGGGCAATCGTAACGGATATCGCAGGGACCACCCGCGATGTGCTGACCGAGACGATCCAGATGCACGGCATGACGCTTCTGGTCACAGATACGGCGGGCATCCGGGATACCGAAGACCAGGTGGAACAGATCGGCGTACAGAGAGCCAGAAACAGCGCGCAGCAGGCAGACCTTCTGCTGTGGATCGTGGACGCTTCGGTTCCGCTCGATGAAAACGACCGGCAGATCTGTCAGCTCCTGGAAGGCAAAAATGCAGTGATTCTCCTGAATAAGTCTGATCTGGAAACGGTTGTGGAAGAATCCGACATCCGATCTCTGACCCGAAAGGCGGACGGAGTGCCGGTCCTCTCCTTTTCAGCGGCGGAAGGAACCGGGTTTGAAGAACTGGAGCATACGCTCACAGAGATGTTCTTTCATGGTAAACTGTCCTGGAACGACGAGGTCATCATCACCAACATGCGCCACTGCTCTCTTCTTGAGCGCGCAGAAGGCAGCCTTGAGCGTGTGGAAGACAGCATCCGGGGCGGCATGAGCGAGGACTTCTTCTCGATCGACCTGATGGATGCATACGACGCCCTCGGGGAGATCATCGGACAGGAAACCGGGGATGATCTTGCAGACGAGATCTTCAGCCGGTTCTGCATGGGGAAATAAGCAAAACAGCAAAGCGGCAGATTAGCAAATCTGCAAAACAGCAAAACAGCAAAAAGGCAGATTCGCATAACGGCAAATCAGCATAACAGGCGGGATGGCAGATGATAGAAGAACAGGTTGACGTAGTGATTGTAGGAGCCGGGCACGCCGGCTGCGAGGCGGCGCTTGCCTGCGCGAGGCTGGGCCTGGAGACCGTGGTGTTTACCATGAGCGTCGAGGCCATTGCCATGATGCCCTGCAATCCGCATATCGGGGGAAGCTCCAAGGGACATCTGGTCAGAGAGATCGACGCACTCGGCGGAGAGATGGCGCGGTGCATAGACCGCACCTTCCTGCAGAGCAAGATGCTGAACCGGTCCAAGGGCCCGGCCGTCCATTCCCTGCGTGCGCAGGCGGACAAAGCGGCCTACTCTTCTGCCATGCGCCGCACACTGGAGAAGCAGCCCCATCTGCAGATCCGCCAGCAGGAGGTCTGCGGGATTCTCACCGATGAAAACAATCATCTGACCGGAGTCAGAACCGTGTCCGGAACCATCTGGCACTGCAAGGCAGCGGTGCTGTGCACCGGAACCTATCTGAACGCACGCTGCATCTACGGGGACGTGTCCACGAAGACCGGGCCGAACGGAACACAGGCCGCGCTGTATCTGACGCAGTCCCTGAAAGAGCATGGCGTGGAAATGAACCGGTTTAAGACCGGGACCCCTGCGCGTATGGACGGCAGCACCATCGACTATTCGAAAATGACGCGCCAGGAAGGAGACGTCCCCGTCGTGCCGTTTTCATTTGAAACGGATCCCGCCAGCGTCCAGATCGAACAGGTACCCGTGTACCTGACACATACCAATGAAGAGACGCACCGGATTCTCAGGGAGAACCTGGACCGCTCTCCGCTCTACTCCGGACAGATCCAGGGAACGGGCCCCCGCTACTGCCCTTCCATCGAGGACAAGGTCGTCCGGTTCGCGGACAAGACCTCTCATCAGGTATTCGTGGAGCCGCAGGGCAGGGAGACCAATGAAATGTATATTGACGGCATGTCGAGCAGCATGCCCGAAGATGTGCAGGTGCGGATGTACCGGACGGTTCCGGGACTGGAGCATGCGCGGATCGTCCGCATGGCGTACGCCATCGAATACGACTGCATCAACGCTATGCAGCTGAATGCGGCCTTTGAATTCAAAAAGATCCCGGGACTGTACGCCGCCGGACAGTTCAACGGAAGCTCCGGATATGAGGAAGCGGCCGCGCAGGGACTGTTCGCCGGAATCAACGCAGCGATGAAGATCCTGGGAAAGGAGCCGCTCTTTATAGACCGCTCCGAAGGGTACATCGGCGTCCTGACAGACGATCTGATCACCAAGGAAAACCACGAACCCTACCGTATGATGACCTCCAGGGCGGAATACCGTCTGCTGCTCCGGCAGGACAATGCCGAGCTGCGCCTCCTGGAGAAGGGATACCGCGTGGGGCTGGTCAGCGAAGAGCGCTGGCAGCGATTCCTTGTGAAAAAGGACCAGATCAAAAAGGAGACAGAGCGGGTCAAGGCCCTGCGCATCGGCGCGGGCGCACAGACACAGGCCTGCCTGGAGGCGCTGGGAAGCACGCCCCTGTCCACCTCCGCAACGATGGCGGAGCTGATCCGCAGACCGGAGCTCTCCTATCAGGCCCTCTCTCCCATTGATCCGGACAGACCAGACCTGCCCTTCGATGTGCAGGAAGAAGTGAACATCGAGATCAAGTACGAGGGGTATATCCTCCGGCAGGAGCGGCAGGTTTCGCAGTTCAGAAAGATGGAAGAGAAAAAGATTCCGGAAGATCTGGACTATGACAAGGTGCCGAGCCTTCGCAATGAAGCCCGGCAGAAGCTAATGCAGGTACGCCCCTCTTCCATCGGCCAGGCGTCCCGCGTGATGGGCGTCAATCCGGCGGACATCTCCGTGCTTCTGGTATACCTGAAGGGAAGAGGCTGAAGCACTTAATCCGTTTAGTCTGATGAAAAGTGCAGCCGGATGCAGTCCGGGCAGCCTGATGTAAAGTGCAGCCGGATGTGGTCCGGACTGTGTGATGAAAAGTGCAGCCGGATGCAGTCCGGGCAGCCTGATGAAAAGTGCAGCCGGATGCGGTCCGGGCAGTGTGATGAAAAGTGCAGCCGGATGCGGTCCGGCAGCCTGAGGTAAAGTGCAGCCGGATGCGGTCCGGACTGTGTGAAACAAAGTGCAGATCGCAGGAAACAGACAACAGGAAAACACAGACTTCCGGATAATATATCGAGGAATGTGAATATGACAGATTATAACGCATCGACGCTAATCGATGGATGCAGACAATTAAATCTTTCTCTTTCCGATAAACAGATTGCGCAGTTTGTCCGGTACTATGAGATGCTGACCGAGAAGAACAAGGTCATGAATCTGACCGCGATTACAGAATGGGAAGATGTCCTGAAGCTGCATTTTCTGGACAGTCTTCTGGTCTGCAGGGCGGCGGATCTGAGCGTACAGAGCGGTCCTAAAAAGGTCCTGGATCTTGGAAGCGGCGCGGGATTTCCCGGAATTCCGCTGAAGATCGCGTTTCCGCAGCTGGATCTGACACTGGCGGATTCACTGAACAAAAGAGTCCTGTTTCTGGAAGAAGTCATTCAGGAGCTGGGGTTTGAGAATATCCGCGCAGTCCATGCGCGCGCGGAGGAACTGGGGCATCGTCCGGAGCACAGACAGCAGTACGATCTGGTTGTTTCCAGAGCGGTTGCAAACCTCTCCTCTCTCTGCGAGTACTGCATTCCTTTTGTAAAAGTGGGCGGACAGTTCATTGCATACAAATCGACAGATATCGATACAGAATTCAACGCTGCTCAGAGTGCCATCCGCATCCTGGGAGGATCTTCACGCCCGGTCCTGTCGCTTCCGCTTCCGGAGACCGACGTTGAGAGATCATTTGTCGTGATCGAGAAGAAAAAAAATACCCCTGACAGATATCCCAGAAAAGCCGGGACTCCGTCAAGGGATCCTTTATCCTGATCTTATAATTACCACTGATAACCAGTAATTACCAGACTTCGGCAAGTGCAGATACAAACTTTGCGGGGGATTCCAGCTGCGGCAGGGATCCGGTCCCGGCAATCGGGTACGCCTGGACAGAAGGATTGATCTTCTGATAGGACTCGGCGATGCGGTCTGCATTCTCCGCCTTTTCTCCGTAGAGAATCACCAGCTTCTCTCCCGTCTCCTTCAGCGCAGCCGTAATGTCCACGGTCGTCGTCTTGCCCTCGATGGAAGCCATCAGATATTTGCCGCGGCTTTCATTGTAGTGGGCACTCTCATAGAACGCATCAATATATCTCGTCTTGGAGTGGAACGGATTATAGAAATATTTCTCAGTGAAGCGAAGGTCTATATTCCCCTTGGACTCCGACATATTATAGACAGAGGTTCCGATAATCGGAAGTGAGATCAGCGTGGCGGCTGCTTTGGACCGCCCCGAAGAAGTTTGCATCAGATCATGGAGACCTCTCGGATTGATCGCAATCACCTGCCCGATCATATTCGGATGGGAAACTGCAGCGACAAGCGCGAACGAGGAAGAATACCCGGACGCAATGACGGTGCAGGTCTCTTTTACAACACCCTTGATGAATTCTGTCAGGAACTGAACATAATCATTGTTGGTGAACGTCTTCTTCGGCTTGGAGGAACGTCCGCATCCCGGAAGATCCACTGAATAGACGGTACGACTGCTGCACAGCTCATCCACCGCCTCATTCCATTCATAAGAGGAGAACGCAGGGTCCAGATCGTGCAGAAGGATGACCGGATCCCCATTCCCATACTTATGGTAGAAGATATAGTCATTGCGCCAGTTAAACTCCTTTCCTCCGCCCGGTTTCAAAAGGTTCTTCCCGGTCGCATAGGAGTTGATACATTTATTGGAAATATGCATGACTCCAAGGGCAAAGCCATTGAGCTTTACAAGAGTCTTTAAGTGCTCTGAAACATGTGACATAACGAAAGCCTCCATGAAGAATATCGGCAACAGGGCACAGTACTCCCTGTAAGTCTGATTATACTGCAGCCGGCCCAAGAATGCCACAGACAAATCCCGCCTGTTGTCGCCCGAGATGGTGCATTCTTATGCAATTGCCACCTCAGACTGTACAGGACTGTTCCGGGCATTTTGTTTCACGTGAAACATTCTGATCGTTACGGATGATAAAGGAAGATCGCAGGGTGATAAGAAAGATTGCATGGCGATAATGAAGACAGCAGGATGATAAGGAGGCGTGCATGACAATAAGGAGGATTGCAGCCGAGATCCGAGAAATGTTTCACGTGAAACAGTATCGGTGATATACCCTGTTAATTTGGAAATGGTACCGTATGCATATCAGGTTTGAAAGAATGATAGATCGTAGATGGTGTGTGTTTTGAATCGTGTTTCACGTGAAACAATCAACGTAAAACAATATACGTGAAACACTCTATATGATACGTATTTATGAACTGGTTGGGATGTTGGTGAAAGAGGATAATAGAACAAACGCATAGATTTCGCATCGGTGGGAGTATTGATCCGGAGTGAGGATCACGGAAGGCTGTCTGTGTTGCTTGAATGATGTTTCACGTGAAACATTCAATACGATCGTGTGCATTTCATATTTAATCCATTATTGAGAGGATATCTATATTGGTGTTGCAGTTATTGCAATTTTGCAAAGATAGTTAAGATATCTTAAACCCCATGGCTTCCACTGATCTCATAGGTTCCAAAGATCCCAAAGATCACAAAGATCTCAAGGATTCTAATGATCTCAGCGTTTCCAAAGATCGCAAAGATCCTCAAAGATCCCAACGATCGCTAAGATTTCAAAGCCGTGCATGTTATTATCTAAAGAGATCTGTGAGATGATTGGTTCTGAAGGATGTTTCACGTGAAACAATTCTTGTATTATTCGTTACAGTGCACAGGCCAGCCAACTCTGCTTTGAGTTTGTGGGCACACTGAAAACACGTTGCCTACCTTCGCTTTGCGTCGGTTGCATTGCAGCCACTCCCAGCTCCTATAGAAGCGTGGTCGCTTCTCCACTCCGTTCCGGTCGGTGCTGGACGAACGTCCACTGGACGTTCAGCA
>CAJOKX010000023.1 GCA_905235415.1 uncultured Lachnospiraceae bacterium | reverse complement strand
CTCTCCCCGAAGAACACGGGCGTTTTCACGATATAGTGCCGAAGCATAAGCGCCTGTGCCGCCTGCGATGCGAGTGTCCCGGTCCACACGCCCCAGATCCCCGTATGAAATACCAGCACCAGCAGCGCAACCATCACCAGATTGACCAGGGAAAATGCAACAATGCTGCACAGCATCACTTCTTTCATCATCCCAAGGCCCTGCAGACATCCGTTATAGATGAACTTCAGGGTCTGGAAGATCGTGATCACGCCGATAAAGATGCAGGAAACGGCTCCTGTGGTGATGAACTGCTCCTCCTGGCTGAAGAATCCGAAAAAGAACCGTCCCCCCAGCATAAAGACTCCCGCAAGAATAAGCGCACAGATCATCCCCATCCTCAGGATCGCCGCCCGGTACTGTGAAACTTTCTTCGGATTCCCCTCGCCGTAAGATCTTCCGATCAGCGTGACAGCAGACGTCTGAAGCCCTGTCCCCAGAGCATAGTTGATATTCAGCAGATAATTTCCGACGGAATAGACCGCCATCTGAAACGAGCCGATCCTGGCCGTAATGCCGGATATCACCAGCAGCGTCGTTCTGAGCGCCAGATGATCCACAACACAGCTTTTGGCCATGGATACAATCTCCCGGCAGCTGTCTTTCGTCATATGATAATGATGCCTGAAAAGATAAGGGAGGTTGACAAACCTGTTCGGACTGCACGCGAAGACCAGACTGAGAATGCACGCCGCCGCATTGCCCAGAACCGTTGCGAGGGCCGCGCCCGCGATTCCCAGCGCCGGAAATCCAAGATGTCCGTTGATCAGCAGATAGTTCCCAAAGAGATTGACGCCGCAGGAAAGCACATTGTCCGCAAAGGTCAGGCGGGTCTGCCCCAGGCCGCGGAATGCGGAGTTGATCTCCATGTACACCAGGTTAAAGAGCATGCCGCCCATCACGATGCGGAAGTACACGACAGAATCGCTCATCGTGTCTCTCTGTCCCGAAAACAGAAGCATGATCGGCCCTGCAAGTGCAGCTGTAATCACACTCAGAATCACCCCCAGGACCAGAACGATCCTGAGAACATGGTCCAGGACCCGGTTGGCTTCCTCCCGGCTGCCTTTCCCGTAGTACTTTGCCACCAGACTTGTCGTCACCGTGTTGAAAGCAAAAAAAACGCTGTACACAAACAGCCGGGGCTGGTTCGTCACAGAAACTGCCGAAATGGCTGCAACTCCCAGCGACGAAACCATCTTGGAATCGATGATGGCCGTAAATGTGATAAACAGCGTCTCCAAAAAAGCCGGGAAACCAATGGCCCGAATCTCTCTGTAAATAGCATTCTTCTCTTCCATAGGATACCTGATTCCCCTGTTCACTTCATTCTTCCGGTCCGCAGGTCTCTTCCGCATAAGGCAGTACACGGCGGTATCTGACAAACCTGTATTGAGAGGTCTTCATGTGTACCCCGTCCTGCCCCTTCTCTTCTGCGGCGATGCGCTGACTGCATTTTACAAGAACCGTATATCCCCGTCTTACAAGCGCGTCAGCCATGATATAGAACGTACCGAAAG
The DNA here is from genome assembly GCA_905235415.1 of uncultured Lachnospiraceae bacterium. Classification (GTDB taxonomy): domain Bacteria; phylum Bacillota; class Clostridia; order Lachnospirales; family Lachnospiraceae; genus Porcincola. The sequence continues at coordinate 24,171 of CAJOKX010000023.1, read as the reverse complement.
CCCCGTCGAGAAGGACCGCCGACGGCCGGAGCGCATCTATCTTCCCAAGGAATCCTCTGGCGAGCGCAGACTGCTCTTCGTCCGTCCCCTGAAACGGCGCGATGGGAAGGTCTTCGATTCTGCCATAAACCGACGCCTGCTTCAGAGCCTCCTCATCCCATCCGCTGCTTGGATAATGGAAGCTTCCGTTCAGAAAGACCGGTTCAAAAGCCGTCTCCCTCTCCAGCTCTTCCGGAAGCGTTTGGTAGTCCCTGAAGCGAATGAAACGGTATGCCATTCTTCTCTCTGTCGATCCATCCTCCAGCGTTGTCAGCGTCAGGGTGTTTTCTGACTCCGCATACATCACACGGTATCCGCGTTTCATGAGAAGGTCTGCCATCGCATAGGTGAACGAGTATTCCCCGGAAACAAAAACAGGACCTGCTTCTTTGCCCGGCAGAAGCTCCAGATATTTCCGGACCCGGCACATGATATCTGCCTCGTCAGAGGCAGGCGGAACAGAAGGGAACGGGACATCCAGGACCTCTCCCCATCTTGAGAAAGCATATTGATACTGCTCATCCGGCCAGCTGCTGACCGGATGATTGCTCAGATTGGTTAACATACTGTCCATCCTTCAATCAGTTCAGCCAAAAACAAAGACAGCACCCCAAAACCGGGGTGCTGGCCTGTCACATCACACCAAACGCATTTACTCTGTACAGTTCAACCCTTTCGAGAATTTCTTGTCGCTCGGGTGGTCTTCATTACAGGTATACCTGTTTATAAATCCTTTGCCCGGCGGATTAAAACAGATATACCTGTATGCAAATCTTTTGCCCGCCGGATTATTCCAGTCATAACTAGAAGCCACCACTTTGGCATAATCAAACTCCAGTTTCTCTGCTCTGGGCGTTTCATAGTCTCTTCTCATCGTTTTACACCCCTTTTCTTGCTTCTTGTTCGGGAAGCACCAGGACGCCTGCACTTACATATTGTTTTGTAAGGCGGCACAATTCATGCGGTACTTCTTCCGGCATCGCAAACTGCAGCCTATAGGCGGCGCAGCTGTCGCATACGGATCTGTAGGCACAGCTGCTGCAAACAGCAGGTCTCGGCCAGCTGTCTGCTGCCTGATGAACCTCTTTCCATGCTTCCGTAAATCCATCCCTGAGGGGGATGCCCTCTATCATGTCCATCATACTGCAGGGATGCATGGTTCCCTTCCAGCTGATCGTAAAACAGGATCGTCCCCCGCCGCACAGAAGTCCTCTTTCTGTCCCGGCGGCTGTCTGTCTGTCTGATTCCTCCGTCCTCCTGCCTGTTTCCGGAAGCTCCCGCACGTTCACTTCCTGCAGTTTTCTTCCGTTCAATGAAGCCAGATAACGGTGAATCCGTATATAAGTCTCCGCATCAGGATCATCCTTTTGTCCTGACCGTCCTGTTTCCTCTTTCGGTGTGAACAGATTGGTGTTGATCGAAACCCCCGGGGAAAGCGCATGCGCCACACGGACTGTTTCAAAAACGTCTTCCCCCAGATACCGGTTCGGCGTTACACAGATCCTGACAGGCAGCTCCGCGTCCTGCAGCATACGGATATGCTCCACAACCTGTGAAAAAGCCCGGACGCCGGTCACTCTCTCATAAGTGTCTTCGCTGTCCCCATAGAGTGTGATCTGGATCTCTGCAGGCGTATGCTCCTTGAAGAAATCAATCCACTCCTGATCCAGAAGCACTCCGTTTGTAAAAACCGATACCTCGCATCCAAGACTGTGAAGATACAGAAACAGCTCTTTGAATCCCGGATAGGTCAGACACTCTCCGCCGGTCAGTGTTGCATGAACCATCCCGGCCCGGAACGCCTGATACATCAGATCTTTCCATTGATCGACCGACAGAAGCTTCTGTTCCTTCATCTGCGCAGGCGTCAGATGGACATAGCACATCCTGCAATTCAGATTACAGAGCGGTGTCAGTTCAAAATCGCCAAACACCGGAACACCCTGTTCTCTTGCTTTCCTCCCGAGATACCGGGTAAAAGAATCAAAAGTCTGCCGTTCCTCCCCGCTCTTTTCACGCAGGGAATCAATATATTCACATCCATCCATCACGTCTTCAATAGTAAAGCATATGGCTCACAGTGTCAACCCGGCGGCATTCAGGCGGCAGATCCCTTACGTCCTGACCACCGTTCCGTCTGTGATATGCAGCGTATAGTCACAGATGTCGAGCGCTGCCTTCCGGTGTGTCACGATAATGCAGGTCTTCTCCCGCATTGCGGAGATATTCTGCAGGAGCATCTGCTCCGTCTTCTCGTCCAGAGCGCTGGTCGCCTCATCCAGAAGCAGGATGGGGGCGCCTCCAAGCAGCGCCCGGGCCACCGCCACACGCTGCGCCTGTCCTTCCGACAGGCCGATCCCGCGTTCACCAAGAACCGCATCCAGGCCGATCTCTTCCACCAGATAATCAATGCAGGCTGCCTTCGCCGCCTCCATGATCTGCTCATCCGTTGCCGCTTCGGTAAACATGGTCAGATTGTCCCGGAGCGTTCCGGAAAACAGGGTGTTTCCCTGGGGAACGTAGGCAAAAAGTCCGCGTGTTCCCCTGCAGGCATCCACCTGCTGCGTACCGTATTCAAACAGGACCCGGCCGGAAGTCGGCTTATAGATCCCGAGCAGCAGCTGGAACAGGGAGGTCTTTCCGCCTCCCGAGATCCCGGTGAGCGCCACAAACTCGCCCTTTCTGATCGTCCAGTTGACGCTCTGCAGGACCTCATCCACACCGTCGTCATAGATAAACGTCACATTGTCAAGGTCAATGTCGTCAAAGTCTGTCAGCGTCTGCCCCTGCTCCTCCTCCGGCAGCTGTGTCAGTTCCAGGAGCCGCTCTGCCGAAGCAGTCACGCCGTATGCCTGACCGGCGATGCTCACCGAGTTGGCGATGGGGCCCTCCACGCGTCCGATCAGCTGGATCATGGCCGCCAGCGATCCATATGTCAGATGACCGGAATAGATGTTGACGCATCCCCAGATCATGCAGAGCAGCCAGGAGATATCAAAGACAATCGACATGGAATCATTCATCCGGAACCGGTACATCCCCTGCCGGATCTGTTCCGACCGAAGCATCTCCTGCGCAGCGCCGATGCGCTTCATAGATCTCTCTTCCGACACGCTCGCCTTGATCAGCCGGACATTCTCCAGTGTCTCCTGCACCGAGGCATGCAGAGCGTCCCCGGCTTCCTGCATGCGTCTGTGCCGGTTCTTCATGGGACCGCGGAACAAAAGAACCATAATCAGGCCCGCAACCCCTCCGATCACCATCAGGATCACGAAATGCCAGTCCATGGCAATCAGGATGGCTGCCGCTCCCACAAAGCTCACTGCGATTCCGAAAAGATTCGGAAGAATGTTCATCACGCCGTCCTTGACCACGCCCTCGTCAGAGAAGACACGGTTAACAAGTTCCCCGCTGTGATACCCCTTAATCTTCGAATAATCCCGCGACAGGATACTGGAAACCAGCATCCCCTGCATCGACTTCTGAAGATCCGCAGATGCGCGCACCGACAGGATGGTCTGCAGCGCCGACAGTATGTGCCGTACCAGGATCAGGCATCCCAGCAGGATTGCGTACTTCTTCAGGCCGCCCGAATCGGCGGAAACCGCCCCGTCTACCAGGCCCTTTGTTGCCAGGGTGAATGACAGCGAAACCAACGTCGACGCCACGGTCAGTATACAGATCAGGATAACTCTCCCGTGGACACATTTTGACCACTGTGCCGTTGCCGCCAGTCCGGGACTGGAAAATATGGATCTGACTTTTTTCAGTCCCTCTCTCAAGGATCTGCCCTCTGCTTTCTATCGTCAACCTTCATCCTCTATTACGCCATACGCATTCAGTTTCTGAAGCAGTGCATCCAGATCCCGGGCTGCGACTGCTTCCTCAACGTTATAGGCGTCCATAACAGCCAAAAGAAGATCCTCCCGGGATACCGGGTTCTCCAGCATTTTCCAGACAAAAGCCGCCACGTCATTCAGGACGACTGTCCCATTGAACCTGCCGGCGTTCTCTCCGGCCGGCATCAGTATATAGTCATTCGAAACAGATCTGAGTACAAACCCTTCCTTTGCCTTCATATCCGGCAGCTCCTTTTCCCATTCTCCCCGGCTCAGTATGCGCTGCAGGTTTTTTGCGTCCTCCGGCGAGGGACCGCAAAAGACCCGGACGATCTGCGCTTTTCTTGCCAGGTTTGCAATATTGACCAGCTGCAGCGCACTTGTCTCCGTATCCCACATCGGCAGAAAACACTGCCGGACCAGCAGACGCCGCCGCTGGTCGAAGCTCATTGCACGTACATACTCCGTCTGAGAGCGTCTGACCTCGCAGATCATTTCCAGAGGGAAGCACACATTGCGATAGCAGCGCTCCTTTCCGTCCCAGGGGACTCCGTACAGCGTAAGGGTATCCACATGAATCATCGGACGGTCTCCGCTGATCAGCTGTGCCGGAGAAGCTTCCAGCCATGCTTCTGCGCGGGTCGATTTGCCGATTCCGGAAGGTCCGCTGAAAGCATAGGCTTTCCCGCCGGCTTCTACCGCGGCTGCATGTAGAGAAACATAGCCTCTGCGGACCAGAAAGCATTCCAGGGCAACCCGGACCAGCCACTCAACCAGGGTTCCCAGTTTCTCTATGGCAGCGTCCTCTCCGGCCAGACACAGTCTGGTATAATCCTCACTGGTGATCAGTCCGGCGCCTTCTGTGCCTGCCGGCTGCAAAAACCACCCATCGGACACTCTGGAGACCTTCAGGACTCCCGCTTTTAGCTCTTTGCCGTCAGAAGGGACCGCTCCACCGTCCTTGAGGATCACGTCGGCAGGTGCCGGATCACAGGAAAATGCCTCAAAAGAATGCATCCTGAACTCAGAATATAAAGTGATCTCCGCGATACGATAATACATGGTTTACCTCTTTATCAACATAGTCAGCCGACGGATCCGCCGCCTGATGGCCCGGTACCCTCTTTGGGACCAGTACCGTATTTTCACGATCCGGTGGCGGGATCCTCCCAGCAGCAGCCCCAGTTTCCTGTGTGGCTTGATGGTTCTTTTTCCTCTTTCGATCAGGATGGCTCTGCCCCAGATCATCTCCGGAGTCGTCCACCCATCCGGTCTGAGACAGTTGTCGCCCCACGTCAATATCCGGTCGTTGTCGATCTTCCAGACGCGGTGCAGTACATACCGGTTCCTTGCAGGATCGGAAAACAGGACGATATCTCCTCTTTCAGGCCGCTCTTCCTGCGGATATATGGTGACATAATCTCTGTTGATTCTGATCAGCGGGTACATACTGCTGCCGCTGATCAGGATACGCATGGGAATTGCGGTTCCCTCCTGCGCCCAGTCATGCCACTGCGTAATGCTTAATGATTGCATTTCATAGGGTCCTCAATCAGTTAACGGGCGGCCTGTGTTTTTCAGAGTATACATTAAAGAAAGGAGGATGAATCCCCCCTTCTTTATGTATGCATTTGGTACAAAGTCAATGCGTATACAATGGCCAGCACCGGCCGTATTTATAGGATGCATCCCAGACCGCGTCGGAACGACAATCATTAGTGCGGTAACCGCCGGAAGCCGCCACAACCTGCTCGCTGAAATCATATTCGATCTTCTCAGCTTCAGGTGTGCTGTACACTTTCTTTTCGTTCTCCATGTTTCATAACTCCTTTCCCGGGCTTAGCCCGTACATCTATGTGAAACACTGTGCGGCTGAAACCGTCACAGATGTGTCAGCCCTTCTTTCACAAAGCGTCTGGTATGCGCACAGACGTCAGGATTGACATGGCGCACCTCCCCCTGCTTCATATGCTCAACAATACATCGTCCGCACACTTTTTCATAGGGACACCCGGTGCACTCCACAGGACGCTTTATTTCCATAATCTGCCTGCCGATCCGCTCCCATGCGGCAGCAAACCCGGTTTTCAGGACATCCTCCTCAATTCCCGGAAACATACCGCAGGGTTTGAGCCTGCCGTCCCAGGTTACACAGAAGGAAGACCTGCCCGCGCCGCACAAAACACCTCTTTCTTCCCCGGCAGGTCCGCCTTCGGGAACTCCGGGATCCGGAAGATCTTCATCCGGAATCTCCATCAGAGTGTTTCCTTCTCCGAGTCGTTTTTCTTCCCTGTACAGCTCTACATAAGTGTCCAGTGAAGCGTCCAGCAGCTCACGCCCCGTTTCCTCCCGGGGTTGCTGCAGCCCGGCATTGATTACAAAAGGAAATTCCTTTTCATATAACAGCTGTATCAGTTCCTTCCCCTTTGTCATATAGTAGTTGGGAGTCACTGCAATCGTAAAGGGAAGATGATGTGCTTTCAGCCGTTCCAGATTCTCCATAACTTTCCGGAAGACTCTGTGTCCGGTTACCCTTTCATATTCCTCTTCATCCGGCCCGTACAGCGTGACCTGGATCTGTTCCGGCGGATATGCCTCCAGAAAAGAAACCATCTCCTCTGTCAGCAGGACGCCATTGGTCAGAAGGCTGACTTCAACTCCTTTTGAACGAAGATGCAGATACACCTCTTTAAATCCGTCATAGGTCAGGCATTCGCCCCCCGTGACAGTGGCGTACATCAACCCCGCGTCAACCGCCTGGTCGATGATCGAGATCCAGCATTCTGCCGGAAGCAGATCCCGTCCGCCCATCTGCTCTTGATCCAGCCGGACATAGCACATCTTGCAGGACAGATTGCACAGCGGCGTCAGTTCAAAGTGCCCGCAGACAGGAATTCTCTTCTCCCTGGCGCTGAATTGAACGTAGCGCCGGACTCTTTTGTATTTTTCATATCCCGTGACGCCTTCTGCGTCCAATTGTCTCAGGACAGTGAACAGAGAATCTGGTAATTGTTCGGACATAGTGTACCATTACCCCCATTACCCTTCGCTGTTAACATAGAATTTATATATCATCTTTCAGGCAAAGGCTACGTTTCCAGCAGTTCCAGTTCGTCAAATCTTTGCAGGATGTCATCGAGATCTTTTGCCGCTGTGGCCTCTTCGACGTCGAATTCACCCAGAACAGCCGCCAGCAGATCCTCTCTGGAAACAGGCTCTTCCAGCTTTTCCCAAATGAAAGCCGAAACCTTATTCAGGATGACGGATCCCTTATAATTCGCAATATTCTCGCCAACCGGCATCAGAATATACTCTCCGGCAACGTTTCTGAGAACAAAACCGCTCTTAGCCTTCATATCCAGTCTCTCCTCCTGCTTTCTTCGTTTGATCTGCCCGTTCTCTTTCAGGAAGAACTGGCTGCAGGTTCTGCATACAATGCATAAAATCCCTATTACTATAGTGCCACATATGTAGAATCCAATCAACCTGTACTTATGATTTGCCCTTGCGCATAACAACCCGGATCTCCCGTTTCGCGCTGTCTTTCCTCTTCACCAGGCGGTAAAACGGAAGGACCGGAAGCAGTATCTTATGCTTATAAAAGCGCGGATAACACTGTTCCACTTTCTCCATAGGCAGAAAGATGCGGCTCAAAGTATACCGGAATCTGCTTTTGCCCTGCATCTGGACTTTGATCGTATGCGCATAGTTGCCATACGTGCCGGATATCAGAAAATCATTCAGAAGAGCCTCCTCCCCGGAGGTGAGGACGATCTCTGAGCGATTCTCCGGATCCGCAAACACTTTAAAAGCGAGGCTCCGGTTGAGTTCTTCAAATTCAGTCAGTCCCAGCCGATCCAGTTCCTGGCGGAGATAGTCCCAGTTCAATGAATCGTTATACCGCTTCAGATAGACATATACATCAAGAAGGGACCGCAGTCCCGTGCCGCGCCATGAATGATGCCTGTATTCATGGACAAGCATGAATACATAAAAGTCTTCGTCGGAAAAATGATATCCGTATGCATTGTCCTCATCTTTGATCAGCGAATCCTTCACATTCGCATAATACTGAATATAGACGCGGTACTCCTCAATGTTTGCAAAGAAACGCGTGTGCATCTCAAAGGTGTAAAAGGGTGGCTTCTGGTAGACGTCATGGTGCATCGTCCCGTATGCTTCCGTCCTGAATCCCAGAGATTCCATGACAGAGCGCAGATCTTCCGCTCGATCCGCGTCAAACAGAATATCGTTGTCTCCCATCTGGCGCATGCCAACCTTCGGATACAGTTCTTTCAGAACCACTCCTTTCATGGGCAGATACCAGATGCCGGCTTCTTCCATTTTCCCAAGGACGGATGCCCGCTCCTGGTCCATCGCGCATTCGAAGAAAACTGCCTGATAGCGGGCCCTTTCAAATGATTCCTGGTGAATCCCCCCGCTCAGCAAAGCATACGCGGCCAAAGCTGTCAGCTGATGCTGTCCGGATACTTTAAACAGTTCCCGCATCAGATCCTCCCGGGACTGAAGCTCGTCCAGTAAGGCCTGATCCGGCGTCCTCTCATTGACCGCGCACGCAGCCAGCTCCATCAGCACATTTTCAGCATTCACAGCAGTTTCTCCTGTTCTTCTGTCTTCATGATCCAAACTCGTAATACGGCCTGTCGATAAGAATTCACCTCTGAGATAATATACGTAAAAATAAAAGAAATTCCACGGAATGTTTTCAGAAAGGATTGCACTCTCTCTTTTCTTATCCTGCGTCCTTTACGTATACTCTTTCAACAACGCACTGTACAGCGTTTTCCCGGATTCATTTTTGGGTATCTCGTCTATTACGATGACCTTGAAGGCAGCCGGGTTCAGTTTGGTTGTTTCTATCACAAAATCCCGCACCGACTCCGCATAGTCCTGTTCCGTGACAAAAATCACCATATGGTCATCTGCGCCTGTGCTGGCCGCCTCGATCTGAAATCTCCCTTTGATCAGGCGGTCGATTTCATCGAGATTGACACGGTTTCCGTAAATTTTCAAAAAGCGCTTGTTCCGGCCGATGATATAATAGTATCCGTCTGCATCGAACTGGGCGATGTCGCCGGTCTCAAGTCTGCCATGACGCTCGTCGCCAAGCGCCAGGTCCGCTCCCTTTTCAGCGTATCCAAGCGTCACGTTCTTTCCGAAGTAGACAAGCTCTCCGGGGGTCATCGGAGTCCTGACTTCTTCCCCGTCTTCCCCGATCAGTGTAAAGGTCCCTCCCGGGATGGGAATCCCCATGGAGCCTTTCTTTTCAACTGCTTTTTCAGGCGGAAGATATCCCATCCGGCTGGTTGCCTCTGCCGCCCCGTACATGACCACAAAGTTTTTTCCCGTCTCCTGCGCGTACCCGGCAAACTTCTCATGGAGCTCCGGCGTAATCTTGCCGCCTGCCTGTGTCAGCGTGCGCAGGCTCGGAAGCTTCATCCTGCAGAAGCGCAGCTTATCCAGCATCTCATAGGTATACGGTACGCCCCCGAACGAGGTGGCTTCCATTTCTCTGAAGAAGTCCCAGAACTCTTTCTGCATCAGGCCCTTCTCTGTGAGAAGAAGCGCCGCCCCGACCAGGAAGTGTGAATTGATGATAGAGAGTCCGTAGACATAATTCATCGGAAGTGTCGTAATCGGCCGCTCCGTATCATCCAGATGCAGATACTCCGCGATAGACTGCGCATTGTCCAGCACATTCGTGTAGGACTGGCGCACCAGCTTCGGCGAGCCGGTGGATCCTGACGTTGTAATCAGAAGACCGAGCTCTTCATACAGCGGATACCGGATCTCGTATCCAGTCTTCAGAAGAACATACTGATACGCCTCATACGCCCTGGCCATGCCGGCAAACCGGTCTGCCTGCTCCTTTGGAACCCACAGATATTCCGGACTGTACACCTTCAGCAGATTGTCCAGAAGCGTCTCCTCCAGGTGGCTGCTCACCATGACGGGTACGATGCCGTGATTGATAAATGCAGTGTATCCCAGCACCGATCCGATTTCATTTCTGCAAAGAGAAAAAACCAGGCAGCGATGACCGATCCGTTCTGCAAGCGCATATGCCTCCGAATCCAGGTCCTCATACGTCATCTGCAGGCCGGACTCTTCAATCAGAGCGGTCTTTCCTTTGTGCTCTTCCAGATTCCATATCCTTCCCATTAAAACTCCACCCCGTATTCCGCTTTTGAGAGAATCTCTTTCCCTTTCTCATAGGACTTGAAGTCCATGATATCATCTGTATCCAGCATAATATCAAATGCATCCTCCACCTGTGCGATCAGTTCCATATGGCCAACTGAATCCCATGCGCTGATGCCCCGATACTGAAGGCCTGCAAGCTGATCCTGTGTGATCTCAAACGCGTCCATAAATGCCTGATTGTATTTTTCCAGATTGCTCATATTCCACCTCTTTGTCCTTTTCGTTTCCTCTAAATCTCAATAACCTTACCGACTGCATCGGCATCTATGGAAAAATCCGTGATTCCCCAGGAAAGACCGATCCCGAACCCGCATACCAGCATGCGGCTGTTCTTCCGGATCTGCTCTCTGTTTTCACAGATCGCCAGGGGGATCGACGCTCCCGCCGTGTTTCCGTATCTGGTCAGGGAATACAGAATCTGACCTCTTTTAAACCCGCATTTCGCCGCAACATGGTCGATCATAAATTTCTGCGCCTGATGCAGAACAATATAATCGACCTGATCCGGGTGCAGATCCCGCTCTTTCATGTATGCCTTCAAAGATTGTACTACATCATTGAGTGCAAATTCAAAAACAACGGTGCCGTCCATTTTGATAGTGGACTTGTCATCTTCCGACATAATGACGTCATACCGGGTCCCGTCCGAATGATAGTCTATATACAGCGAAGATTCCGGATTCCGTTTCAGGATGGTTGCGGCTGCTGCGTCTCCAAACAGAAGCGTATCATTTTCGTTCTGCCGCCCCTGCCTGGTCGGATACTCCGCGTTGATCACAAGCGCGTACCGCTCCTCTCCCGCTGTCCCTTCCAGCAGGGACGCCGCAGTGCACACGCCGGCCACGAAACCGCTGCATCCGAGATTAATGTCATAGACAATGCAGTCCATGGAAAGGCCCAGCTCTTTCTGCACATAAAAAGCCGTCGATGGAGTATGAAACTCCGGTGCCTGCGTCAGATACAGCAGCACACAGATATCCTTCTTCTCAATACCGGTCCGCTGAATCACATCCTCCGCAGCCGCGATTGCAAGCTCAACCAGACGGGTATCTGTTCCGTTCAGAGACCTGCGTTCTTCGATTCCCGTTGAATGAATCAGTTTCCTGATCTGTTTTTCATTCTGCGCGGTAATATAGTCTTTGTTCCTGATGATTTCCTTTGTCGTTGCAGCAGAGATTCCCATAATCCGGGAATGATACACCATATTCATACTTCTATCTCTTCTTTCGCCGATATCAATGCATCCAGTCTACGCTGATCTCATGAACGACCAGATCATCCCGTCTTCTGATATGATCCGGGGCCACCTGCGGGAACATGGCGCAGCTGAGCACATCTTCCTGCGTTTTCGCAATCTCCCGAAACCTTGCGCGGATCGCGTCCAGTTCCGGTTCGAGCAGGTCCGCCGGCCGGCAGGTGACAGGCTCCGTATCCCCGATTGCCCGGGCGCGGACTTCCCCGTTCACTTCACCCGGAAGTTCGCCGTATTCTCCCTTCAGCAGACTCTTGGATTCTCTGGTAAAGGACTGGTATCTTCCCATCAGAACATTCAGCACTGCCTGCGTTCCGACGATCTGGCTGGTCGGGGTCACCAGTGGCGGATATCCGAAATCTTTCCGGACCTTCGGCACCTCTCTCAAAACTTCCTCCAGCCTCTCTTCCGCGCCCGCCTGCCTGAGCTGCGACAGCAGGTTGGAAAGCATACCGCCCGGCACCTGGTCAATCAGTGTGTTCGGCTCTGTCCGCAGCACCTTTGAGCTGATGATTCCTTCCTTCTCCATTCTGTCGGCTGCGGTCTTAAACGGAGCGGCAGCCTTCTGCAGTTTTCTCAGATCAAGGCCGGTATCCCTGCAGGTTCCCTGCACAGCCGCCACGATCGATTCCGTTGCGGGCTGGGACGTCCCGCCCGCAAAGGGAGACAGCGCGCAGTCCACGATATCCACGCCCGCCATGGCTGCGGCAAGATACACCATAGCGCCTGTCCCTGCCGTATTGTGCGTGTGCAGATGAACCGGCACCGACACCCGCTCCTTGAGTTTTTTAACCAGGCTGTATGCGTCTGACGGAAGAAGCAGGTTCGCCATATCCTTCACACAGATGACATCTGCCCCCATCTGCTCCAGGAGAATTGCTTTTTCGACAAAATACGCCTCGTCGTGCACAGGGCTGGTCGTATAGCTCAGTGCAGCCTCCACGATGCCGCCGTGCTTTTTCACGCTCTTCATGGCCTCTTCCATATTTCTGACGTCATTCAGCGCGTCAAATATACGGACCACATCGATTCCGTTTTCGATGGACTTCCCGCAGAAAGCATCCACCACGTCATCCGCATAGTGCCGGTATCCCAGCAGGTTCTGTCCGCGCAGCAGCATCTGCAGTCTGGTGTTGGGAAGAGCCTTCCTCAGCGCTCTCAGACGCTCCCACGGATCCTCATTCAGATACCGCATGCACGCATCAAAGGTGGCGCCGCCCCAGCACTCAACGGACCAGTATCCGATCTCATCCAGTGTTTCGCAGGCAGGAAGCATATCTTCCAGACGCATCCTGGTCGCCGCCTGCGACTGGTGCGCATCCCGCAGGATCGTATCCGTGATCTGCAGCTGCTTTCCTGTTTCAAACAGTTCGCTCATAGCGTCCCTCTCATGCAATCTCAAACAGTATCTCCCCGCCTGCGACGGTCTGCCCCGCCTTGCAGGTCAGGCTTTGAATCGTTCCGTCTGCAGGAGCGGTGATCTCATTTTCCATCTTCATTGCTTCCAGGATGAGGACGACGTCGCCCGCCTTCACCGCGTCTCCTTCCTCCTTCTCCAGGCGCAGCACGGTTCCGGGCATGGGTGCCGTAACCGTTCCCGTATGACGGGTCGTAACGCGCTGGGCGGAAGGATCCATCACTCTTACAGTCGGATCCTGCGTGCCGGACTTATATTCCCGGTACGTTCTGGGATCCGGCGTCTGCACGGTCTCTTCCGGCATCAGTTCCACTTCCATCTCATAGGTTTTGCCTTCCAGCGTAATACGGTATTTACTCATAGGATCGGATCCTCCAGCTGATATTTCTTATAGGCTATCTGATGGTCTTCTATATATTGTTCCAGGCTGCTTTTCTGTATCTCCTTAAAGGATCTGACAACCACATGATCCGGCTGCATATGGGATTCCTCCGCAACAGCCGCAACAGCCATGGCAAGTACCTTCTCCAGTTCCATGCTTCTCTTATCTCCCTCTGCATCCTCTGCTTTACAGCGGTATGTTTCCGTGTTTTTTGGCCGGCAGTGTCCTGCTCTTGCTCTGCAGCATGTGAAATGCACGTACGATCTTTGTCCGGGTCTCCTCCGGCAGAATCACCTCGTCTATATATCCGTGCTCTGCGGCAATGTAAGGATTCATAAATCTTCTGTCGTACTCCCCGAGCAGCTCTTCCTTCTTCGCGGAAGGATCTTCCGCACTCTCAATCGCCTTCTTCCCGATAATGGAAACAGCGCCTGCTGCCCCCATCACCGCAATCTCTGCAATCGGCCAGGCATACACCACATCCGCGCCGGTTCCTTTGCTGTTCATCGCAATATACGCGCCGCCGTACGCTTTTCGCATAATCAGGCTGACTTTCGGAACGGTCGCCTCGGAATAGGCATACAGAAGTTTTGCACCGTGCCGGATAATCCCGCCATGCTCCTGCTGGCTTCCGGGAAGAAACGCCGGCACATCCACCAGGGTCAGGAGCGGAATGTTGAAGCAGTCACAGAAGCGGATAAACCGCGCCGCCTTATCCGACGCGTTGATCTCCAGGGATCCCGCCATATACCGGCTCTGGTTGGCAACGATCCCGATTGTCTCCCCTTCCAGCCTGGCAAACCCGACCACGATATTCCGCGCATAATCCCGCTGCACCTCAAAGAAGCTCTGAAGATCCACAAAGGTATGAATCACATCCCTTACGTCGTAGGACTTCTTGGAATCGCCCGGAACGATCTCACTCAGGCGGACACAGTCATCCCGGCTGCAGCCCTCCACCTTCATGCTCTTCTCATCATGATTCTGCGGCAGATAGCCCAGCAGCTGCCGGACCCCGTTCAGACAGGAGAGGTCGTCCGGGTACACAAAATGAGCAACGCCGGATGTAGAACTGTGGACCGCCGCCCCGCCCAGATCCGATGAAGAGATGACTTCCCCGGTTACGGATTTCACGACGGCAGGCCCGGTGATATACATCTGGCTGTTTTTCTCTGTCATGAAGATATAGTCTGTGATCGCCGGGGAATAGCACGCTCCGCCGGCGCAGGGCCCCAGGATCACGGATATCTGCGGAATCACGCCGGATGCAATCGTATTGCGGTAAAAAATATCCGCATACCCGGAAAGGCTGTCAATCCCCTCTTCTATTCTCGCGCCGCCGCTGTCGTTGATGGAAATGAAAGGCGCTTTCATTTCCAGGGCTTTGTCCATCACCCGGCAGATCTTCATGGCCTGCGCCTCGCCGAGGGAACCGCCTGAAACGGTAAAGTCCTGGGACGCGGCAAACGCCGTCCGCCCATGGATGGTTCCGTACCCGGTCACCACGCCGTCTCCGGGCCGCTTCTTCCGGTCCATACCGAATTCTGACGCCCTTGAAGTGATCATGTCGTTTAATTCCACGAAGGTTCCGTCATCAAACAGAGCCTCCATGCGCTCCCTGGCCGTCAGCTTTCCGGCGGAATGCTGCTTTGCGATGCGGTCCAGGCCGCCTCCGGCGGCCGCCTTTTCACGCCTTTTGTTTAACCGGTCTATATCATTTTTCCATTTTGCTTCCATGGTCATCCTCGTTCGTTTTCGTTCAGAAAAACATCCTGCCTCTCACGCATCCTTATCGGCAGTTCTGTCACGCAGCATACACCAGATATTCAACATAGATCTTCATCTCATAGAACTGACGATGTCGGATGAACGCCAGACACCGCAAAAAGTTCCGTTTTGTGAAGCATCCGTAACTCCACGGTTTATTTTCCCCACCAAAATGTACCACCGCTATGTCCCGCATCTTCATATGTTCCTGCTTTGCAAGGATCCGGAGCGCCCTGAAAAAGCAATTATAGGTTTCAGGCAGTTCCAGCTCCGGATGATCATTCCAGTCCTTGAATGCCTCCTGGAAGACATCCTGATCGCCGATATTATATCCCTCCTGATACCGACGGACCACAGCAGGGCGGATACAGTCTAATAAGGTCTGAAATAACGCCTGACCAGGTTCCAGTACCATAAGGCCGGAATTCAGTTTTACATATTCGGGCGTTGCGCAGTGCCCTGCTTTCACCGCCGAATAATGCGGCTTATCAAATAAATGGTCTATGTTATGCCGGATCAGCATATCACTGTCCAGCAGAATCACCTTTCTGTATTCCGTACAATCTGCCACACGAAGTTTAAAAAAAGTGTTCGACCAATAATGCTCTTCAAACTGCAGCTCCTCCGGATACGATACCTCAACATCCTCCTTCACGCAGACTGTGCAGTGCAGATCCGGTATCCTGTTTTTTTTCAGGCCCTCCATGAGCTGCTTCTGTCTGCTTTGGGGGATCAGGATGACCAGGTCATGCTGACTCTTTACATGCTGCAGAGACTTTTTCAGCGCTTTGACGCCGGGAATATAGTCTTCGCTTGTCAGAACCGTGATATATACTTCCGTCTGTCCGGCGGATCTTTTTGGCTCCATCATTTCCCGATTCCTTTCATGCGTGAATGCTGCGGATGAAACGCCGCTTCACAGCCCCAACAGGCGACGCGGATAACTTCCGTCTGACTGCATTCCACCAATGATCCTTCAAATACCGTTTTTCCATTTTCATCCAGCCAAGCCTCTTAAGGTCTGCATAAAACCGATCCCTTTGACGCGGTCTGACTGCAGAGTTCGTCAGGGAAGGGTTATACCGCAGGGGGCCGGGATATTCTACAGGGATCACTTCCATACGCCCTCCTGCCTGTTCAAACAGTACTCTCCCTTTTTCGGTATGGACCAGTGCCAGGGAAACGCCCATCCCGCTGTCCAGCTTCGGCAGGAACTCTTCCACATGCCAGAAATCCCCCATCGTAATATCAGAAGGACTTCCTTTTTCCTTCGTCCGGCAGTGATAGCAGGACTCCCTCAGGGAAACATTTTTCAGGAACATTCTCAGATAGGGATCTTCCTTCAGAGAACCGTGATATGTTTTCCCGTTCTCCGCAGTAATGTCCATACCATACCTGCTCCACCCCTCTGTCTTATCCCTGTGGTTGACAGCTGCAGCTTTTCCGCCCAGTTTATCCTCCACATTGTGCAGGTACTGCTGCCACAGCAGCGCGGACGGAGCTCCGTGGCAGATCACATCTGCACAGATCAGCCGGTCATAATCCCTTCCCAGATACCCCGTAAGGCCCGCGATCTGGCATGGCGTTCCGGTGAATAGCACCCATCTCCCAAGATCAAGCTGCTCTTTGACTGCAGGATAACAGTCCGCTGTATCCGACTGCATGTATTTTGAATCCCGAAGAGAACACACCTCTTCGGGGGTTTGGGCCATCCTGTGCTGCACGCTTCCAAAATCCCCGGTAAATGCAGCTCCGAAGACACAGCCTCCTTTTTCCATCACGGTATCTGCAAGGGCTGTAAACAGTCCGCCGGATGAACTGCTCTTTAAGATACACGGATCCTGTTGAACGACAGCCCATGCCTCTCTCAGATCCCCTCTTCCAGGTATCGTCTCCCGCAAAACCGGGCAGACTGTCTCGCAGAGATTGCAGTGAACACAGTCTGCCCACTGAATCTGCGGATACAGAAACCCTTCCCGGTTCACAGCCATTCTGATGCAGTGCTTCGGGCAGCTCTGCTCACATGCGGAACACCCGCAGCATTCTTTTCCGACCCTGTCTATCATGTCTACGCCCCGCTTACGATGGTTTCACTCTTCTGAGTCTTCGTGCAAATCTTCGGAACAGTTCCCTTTCATCATGATTCATACTCAGCAGCCATACAGAACATGCATATACCAGACTGTACATCAGAATGCACAGTGCCATGCGCAGGATGGAATTCATCCGGACAGCCCTTGTGATCACCATCCCGAACAGAACCGGAGGAATCAGTCCCAGCGACATCCGCAGGATGTTTTTCCAGAACAGCGGTATATCGATCCCGCATCTTTTATAATAATAGATATTCATGATCACGCCATTTGCGGCGATCAGTGAAATTGCCGTTCCCGCCGCGGAACCAATCGCACCGTACAGCTGGCACAGCCATATGGACAGGCCCAGGTTGATCCCGGCCATGACCGTGTATGCAATGCTTCTGAACTGATGTCTGTTTTCCGCTCTTTGCATCTCAATGCCCAGATTCTGAATCAGTGCAATGGATGCCGGGAGGATCAGAAGCAGGCAAACATAGTATGCTTGCTCATATCCGTCTCCGACCCAAAAACCGATAAACGCCTGTCCGAAGAAGACCAGTCCGCTGGCAACCAGCCCCATAATCAGATACTGGATACGGCTGACCTTTATAAACAGGGCGCTAAACCGCTGATTCAGTTCTTCAGGATGTTCTTTCGATTCATTATAGATCCTGTGAATCTGCGGTGTGAACACGCCGGAGATCGACGTGGATATCAGCATATAATAATGATACAGATTAAACCCAACCGCGTACACGGCTACTTCTGCGGTACCCTTATATCTTCCCAGAAGGATCTTGTCTATATTCCAGTTGATCTGATCGATTATACTGTTCAGCGCAATAAACGCGGAATATACAAACAGACTTTTCAGCAGCCCTTTTTCGAACGATGTGAAACGAAATCGCTCCCCCAGGTACCGGATGGTGTAGAACAGATAGCATGTATCCGTTACCACAGACACCGCCAGCGTCACTGCCACCATGCCGATGGAACCATACCCCATCAGCAGCACCGGAAGCGTCAGCATCGGTCCCAGAACCGTTCTCAGTATGCCCAGCAATTTCAGGTATATAAACCTTTCATGCGCGGAAATGATCGTCGAGAAGACACTCATCGGGAATGAGACGGCCAGATTCACCGTCAGCAGCAGCATCAGGACATGCGCAGTTCCATATTCGTCAGGGGTCAGGCCCGTCGAAAAAACGAACTCCAGATGAGTTGTCAGATACAGTCCGCACAGAAGCGCTGTCACGCCGATCACGCTGAAAATCAGCAAAAACATTCCGTTCAGCCTGTATATGGCATCGTCATTCTTCTCTTTTTTGTACCGCGCGTAGTAGCGGATATATCCGCTGTTAAATCCCAGGCTGAGAATCGACAGCATAGAAATCGTCGAGGCAACGGTATTGTATAATCCATACTCGTTCTGTCCCAGAAGCCGGATCATGACCGGCGTATAGACGATTCCTATAATGACGCTCAGTGTCATCTGCAGATAAGACAGCAGCGTACCTGCTTTCAACTGATTCATCAGGAAATTCCTTTCAAACTATTTCCCAAAACATCGATCCAGATAGCCGGAGAGCTTTCTTCTCTCTGCCGCCAGCTGCCCATCCGCAGCCTCAAAACTGCAATCTTCCCGAATCTCAAACGGTTTCTGTTCCCGGATGTACCTGTCTTTCAGGCCAAACACTTCACAGACAGATTGAATTCTGGAAGACATGTTCTGTACAAGGTTCCTGTCAAACACGTAGAATGGCACCTGGAAATTCACGCAAAACGCCGTCGCATGAAACGAATCGGTAAAAACCATATGCGCTCCCGAAATAAACGAAACAAAGTCCGCCGGATCTATACCGTAGAACCTGCTGCCGGGGTCAGATGGATCAATAATCTCATATCCGCCGGATGCGGCATATGCTCCGATATAATCACGCAGCTCTTTGCTGATTCCATCCAAAAAAAACAGAAAAACATAAGGTACCCGGCCGGATGACTTCAGTGACAGAATCTTCTTCCATCGTTCCGGGGAGATATAAAGGGTGGGATCAATCAGCCACTCACACATTCTTCCTGTCAAGTCTGAGATCTCCTGCGCTCCCTGCTTTTCCCGGCAGCACAGGTTTCGGAAACCGGAAAGAAGCCGGCGCATCCGCTCCAGAGATTCCTCCGGAACAGTGTGTAAGCTGGCACCGATGCTCGGACTGATACACACTTTTTTCGCATCCTCCGCAAACTCCAGAAAATAGAACCAGTCCTTTCTTATTACTTCTTTCATACGAACATTCCATACCTGGTCACTTCCTGTAACAAAGAAATCATATTCCGAGACCAGTTTTGAAGGAAGGTGATCGTCCTGCCCGTATATATATCTTGTTTTGATATATCGCCTGTTAAACTTCTCCAGGCGATATTTACGTAATGATCCGGAATCTTTCAAAAAGATCCCTCTCATATGCTTTCGCAAGGGAAACGTCCGCCATTTAAAGCGGCTGCTCACAAAAACGATGGATTCTGTCCGGAAGCCATAGTCTTCCAGGATCGTTTGAACGGCCAGATTCTGCAGCCGGTTTCCGTAATTTGTATTGCCGTACAATGTGATGATTCCTATATTCTCCATTCCCGTATTCTCTTTTTTTATAAGCACATCTATATACCTTATGAAATAAATCGCATGAACCCGGAAATAAGTCCGGGATCCATCGGACGATAATATCCACCGTAAAACAAGTAAAGCGACGAGATCATCGCTCCATAGATCATCAGGTAGATGACTGCTTCGCTGAACCCGATCTCGGAAGATTCCGGAAGATTCAGCCACAGCGGCGAGTCACCGACAACATCCTGCAGAAACAGCAGCAGAAACGGAAGGAGTGTAAAGTATATGAAAATCACGCTACGCAAAAAGATATCTACTTGTCTGATGGAGCCGATCGCAAACACTCCACACAGGATGATCACATCTCCGTATTTCTGAAACCGCTTTGCATGCTGAATATTCCTCTGGCAGTAAAGGCACAGCAGCAGAAAGATCATGATATGAATCAGCCGGAGCGCCGACTTGGAAACAACAAGATTCGATCCCCCTCCGAATCCATACAAATTGATTTTCAGGATCAGAGGCTGGATCATGGGAACGTTGCTGAACCGGGTTAAAAAAACCAGTATAGAGTCAATCAATGAATACGCACTCAGTGCAAGGATCGCCATTACCGGTTTCGGAACAATGCGGCCCAGTTCGATCAGCACGCGGATCGTCAGCAGGATCATTACACTGTTGTGTATATTTGCAATCGCAATATATGCAGCAAAGCAGTACAGCTTATTGGCGTTCCGTACCAGATCCTTATACAGGACATGGGCAAACAAAGCATACGCCATCATATTGCGGATACCTGAAGCAGTCCGATAGTCTGCCATTACAAGCAGGAAGAAGAAACAGAAGGCGACCTTCCAGTCCGCTATATCTTCCCCGATGTCATCTGCCGCCATCAGTATGATGTCCGAAACTGAAGTATAGACAATAATCGAGCTTATAACCGGCAGCAGCTGATCGATCCGGAGCTTGCTGATGAAATAGGCATAAACCAGATATACCGGAGAGCCCTGCTGGTAAGATTCAAGGGCTTCATGTGTCTGATTCAAAGCACCGCTCAGTGCGGAAAATAGATGATTATTCCGAAGTATATGCAGTACCTCATAGTGGCGGTACAGATCATATCCCACAGGCGGAACAAAAAAGAAATACAGGGAACTGAGTCCGACGGACGCCAGTATCATATAGATGCGCATGTATTTCTTTGGAATCAAAAAGCCCAGGCATCCCCAGAAGAGGATAGTGCAGGTAATTATCATCTGTTATGAATCCCTTTTTCAAACAATCAATTTAGAAGTCATTCTTCTTTCAATCCGGAGATAGAGCGGGATCATCGCATAACACCGTCTGCGCAGCAGATCGTAAAGCACCTGATCCCGACGTGCCCACAGCTTTGCCGGCTGATCATACTGGCGGATTCTTTTCATTCTCCTGCATACCGCCCCCATCGTGTTCTTTTCTTCAGGCATCCGGATGTATCTTCGGATGCACTGGCACATATATTCTGCAATGATGGCCTCTCTTCGTTCTATCTGTGCATCTTCCATAAACCGGATCATATAGGCCAGATTCTCCATCTCATTTTCAAAACAGGAAGCAGTTGCCGCCCGGGACAGCCCTGTATCGCTTCGATAATAGATATACTGCGCGCGGTTGACAAACGCGACCGTTCTGCACTGTGCAAAATAATGGTTGTTGAAATACCGGTCCTCCGCCAGTGCCATGTCTTCCCGGAACCTGAGATGGAGCGCCTCGACCCTGTCTTTTCTGAATATCTTCATACACGGAGAAGAAATATAATACCTGAGGATCACAAGATCTTCCCGCAGCGTCCCTTTCAGAGACTCCATCGCTTCCCCGGAAAGCACCAGATCCCGGGAGTGATCCCCCTGCACCTCCCGATATCCGCACATCACGACGTCAGCGCCCGTCTTCTGCATACAGTCATACATGGAAGACAGATATTCCTTCGAAACCGCATCATCACTGTCAATAAAGCAGATATACTCGCCGCGCGCTTCCTCCAGTCCGCGGTTTCTGGCCCGGCTCACGCCGCCGTTTTCCTGCCGGATATAGCGGATCCTGTGATCTTCTGCGGCAAGATCCCGGACGACGTCTCCCCCGCCATCCGTCGATCCGTCATCCACAACGATGATCTCCGTGTCGCGGAACGACTGCCGCATCACCGATACCAGACACCGTTCGATCGCGGCAGCTGAATTATACATCGGAATAATGACTGATATCATAGAATGCTCTTTCCCCTGTTTTGACCCATTCTCATTCCATTGTAAGAAGTTCTTCTATGAAAGCACTGTAGTTCTCTTCAGCGTCAAAGCGCTCCTTCCACGATGCACGCGCCCTGCGCCGCAGGGCCAGGTAATCCGCGTCATTCATAGAATATACGAAGCGGATTGCATCCGAGATCTCTCCGGGAGACGCTTCTTTTGAGACCAGTACGCCATTGCTTTCATTCACGATCTCTCCCGTCCCCCCCACGTCTGTTGCAATACATGGAATTCCGAATGACATGGCCTCCATGATGGAGACGGGCAGGCCCTCTGAAGAGCTGACGTTCAGCAATACGTAGTAATCCTTCGACGCATATTCGCTAAGCAGCTCTGTATTCGGCAGATTGCCCGGAAAGGAAGCCCTGACATTTTGAGGCAGCCGGTCCCCGGCATAGGCTCTGATCTCATCCAGCAGCTCACCCTCCCCGTAGTGGACCCACTCGATCGGAATATCATCGATCATAGAAAGCGCGTCAACAATCCTGTCGATCCTCTTCACTTCCAGAACATTTGAACAGGAGACAATGGAAAGCCGCTTCCCGGCAGAGGCGAATATCTTCTCTCCATGATCCACTGTCCCCAGGTACCGGACATCCACACGTGCCTTCCTGCGGGGATATCTGTTTTTGATATACTCCACGCCGCATTTTGAACAGGGGAACACATCGTCCACCTCATTCAGAGTAACACTTCGCATCGGGATATACTGAATGACGCTGCGCTCTTCATACAGATCATACCCATGCGCGCGGCATACAATGGGATGCTGCTTCCCCCATTTTTTTCTCAGCAGCAGCGCGATATATGCGTGACGCTCAAATCGATATGCGTAGATCAGAATGTCGGTTTTATCTTCTTTCTTCAGTGCCTGATCGATCAGGCTCGCATCGTAATGTGCCCTGATGAGAAAGCCGATCAGATTCCAGATACGCTGTTTTGTGAGTCTGTGCGTCCGTTTCAGTTCAAAAAGCTCTTTATACAGATTCCTGTCTCCCAGAACAGCCAGAAAGCTGAGATAATAAAAAAGCCCTGACTGAGCCCGGACAGGTATGACTTCCGCCTGGCTCTGCAGGTCTCTTCTGGAACCCGCATACGTCTTTGTTAAGCCTAAAGCGGCGATCCAGACCTTATCAAACCGGGTGTAATACTTTTCCTCTGTTTCCATATACTGCTCAGAATGACTGTATGGAAACACATTCGTAAGTACCAGCAGTTTTTTCATAATTGCTCCTTACCGGTCTGATCATTGATCTGCAGTCATACCCTTCTTTTGCGATGCGACAGTATCCCGATACAATGCTGCGCAGACAAAAAGCGCTGTTTCCATCGCTTCAGGTACACGCAGCATCTTTCATTCAGCTATATTTATGCCTGTTCCATAACCGCCAGAATGTCACCGACCGTCACAAATCCCTTAATCATATCTCCGGTCAGTTTGACTTCGAATTCATCATCCATCATAACGATCAGAGACAATTTCCCCATAGAATCGTATTCGTCAACATCTTCAAGAAGGGTATCTGCTGTTAACGTACCTTCATCAATTTCCAAAGTGTCCTCAATCAATGCGATTTTTTCCTGGTCTGTCATTTTATTGTCCTCCTGGTGAATATTGTATATTTGTAACTGTTCAGTGCGTGACGCGGCCTGTCTTTGACAGGACTGAACAGATACATTTCCTGAATAAAGGCGGTCAATCAGCAGGTCGTTATCCCGCCATCTACCGGTAAAGTGATACCTGTAATATATCCTGCGGACGGGCTCAGCAGAAACGTGACCGCGTCTGCAATCGCATCCGGTTTGATGATCCCCAGATACTGGCGTCCGAGCAGTTCCTGTACACTTTCACTGTCCGCTCCGACGTTGTTCATATACTCTGAGAGCATACCGGTTTCTGTCAGACCCGGCGCTACTGTATTGATACAGATCCCTTTATCAGCCAGCTCTCTTGCCATACAGCGAACGGATGCATTCATTGCAGCCTTGGAAGCTCCATACCCCGATTGTCCTTTATTTCCCTTCATTGAAGATATGGCGGAGACTCCGACGATTCTCATTCCGCGAACGTATCTGCCCTTTTTTGTTGCCTGCCGGACACATTCTACAAACGCAAAATAATTCACTTCAAACAATTTCTGCAGCCTTTCAGGTCTGAACGCCTGCAAAGGAAGATACATGGATCTTCCCGCGGAATAAACCATCCCGTCCAGAGGGCCGCCCTTTTCAACCACCTGTTTCATCAAAGTTCCAATCTCCGATAATTCGGTGATGTCAAATGGAAT
>CAJOKX010000022.1 GCA_905235415.1 uncultured Lachnospiraceae bacterium | reverse complement strand
GGAGTGGAGAAGCGACCACGCTTCTATAGGAGCTGGGAGCGGCTGCAATGCAACCGATGCAAAGCGCGGGTAGGCAACGTGTTTTCAGTGTGCCCACAAACTCAAAGCAGAGTTGGCTGGCCTGTGAACTGTAATCCTGTCGCGGCTGAAACGAAAGTTGCCTTTTTTGGCCCGGTGAGTATATAATATTGCTTGGCCCCGCAGGAGCGATGCATGGCAGACGGGCTGCCTTTCAACCTGCGGAATCTGTAAATAATTGTATGAAATGAGGACACATATGGGCAAGGATGACATCTATGTAGCGCTGCTTGGCCTGGGGACTGTCGGAATGGGCGTCTATAAGGTCATGAAAACGCAGGAATCCCAGATGCAGCAGAAGCTCAACTCGGTTCTGCACATCAAGAAGATTCTCGTCAGGGATGCGAAGAAACACGCGGGGGATGTGGATGATCCTTCGATGCTGACGGAATCTTACAAGGAGATCATCGAGGATCCGGAGATCCGGATTGTCATTGAAGTGATCGGAGGCATGGAGCCTGCGTACACCTATATCCGGGACGCGATCTGTGCCGGCAAGAGCGTCGTGACTGCGAACAAGGACCTGATTGCAGAGCGCGGCGGGGAACTGATGGCGCTTGCGGAGGAACACCATGTGGACCTGCGCTTTGAGGCATCTGTTGCAGGCGGCATCCCGATCATCAGCCCGCTCAAGAACAGCCTTGCGGCCAATGAGATCAGCCAGGTCATGGGAATCGTCAACGGTACCACGAACTATATCCTGACCAAGATGACCGAGGAAGGCATGGATTATGAGGAAGCCCTTCAGGAGGCGACTGCACTGGGATATGCGGAGGCGGATCCGACGGCGGATGTTGAGGGCTATGACGCAGGCCGCAAGATTGCAATCATGGCCACGATCGCATTTCACTCAAGAGTCACGTTCCAGGACGTCTACACAGAGGGCATCACGAAGATCACGGCGAAGGATATCGAGTACGCCAAGACGCTCGGCTGGGTCATCAAGCTGATCGCCCTTGCGCGCAATACGGATACCGGGATTGAGGTCAGGGTGCATCCGATGCTGATCCCGGCCGATCATCCGCTGGCTACGGTCGGCGGGTCCTACAATGCCGTTTACGTGCACGGCGACGCGGTGGAGGATGTCATGTTCTACGGCCGGGGCGCCGGTGAGATGCCGACGGCCAGCGCCGTGATGGGAGACGTGTTCTCGGTCGCGCGCCACACCGCATATGATTCCCAGGGATCCACCCGGGACAATGTGTACCGGAATATCCCGGTCAAAAGCATCGAGAATACCAAGTCGAGTTATTTCCTCCGCATGGAAGTGGAGGACAAGCCCGGCGTGCTTGCTTCGATCGCCAGTATTTTCGGCAACAATTCCGTATCGATCAAGCAGGTCATCCAGAGAGACAAGATCGAAAACAATGCGGAGCTGGTCATTATCACCAGTGAAGTCAAGGAGAGACATATCCGCGACGCACTGCTGGTTCTCCATTCCAGCAGCGTCGTGAAGGGCGTATCCTCCGTGATCCGCGTATACTGATTCCGGAAAAGGTATCTTGGAAAGATACAGAAAACCATCATATCTCAGAGAGAGGGAAAGGATTGGAAATGGGCAGAAGACCTACTGTATTAATGATTCTTGACGGCTACGGACTGAACCCGAGGAAGGAGCATAACGCGGTTGCGCAGGCGGATACGCCGGTGATGGACCGTCTGATGAAAGAGTATCCGTTCGTGCAGGGGCAGGCCAGCGGACTGTATGTCGGCCTTCCGGACGGACAGATGGGCAATTCCGAGGTCGGCCACCTGAATATGGGCGCGGGCCGCATCGTGTACCAGGATCTGACCCGTATCACCAAAGCGATCGGGGACGGAGACTTTTTTGAAAATAAAGTCCTTCTGAAGGCGATGGACAATGTCAAAAAGAACAACAGCCAGCTGCATCTGTACGGCCTGCTGTCCGACGGCGGCGTGCACAGCCACATCACGCATTTATATGCGCTGCTGGAGATGGCAAAGCGGCAGGGCATCGACAAGGTCTATGTACACGGCTTCCTGGACGGGCGCGACACTCCGCCCGAGAGCGGCGCTGACTATGCGCAGCAGGTCCAGGATAAGATGGATGAGATCGGCGTCG
Organism: uncultured Lachnospiraceae bacterium; assembly: GCA_905235415.1. Lineage (GTDB taxonomy): Bacteria > Bacillota > Clostridia > Lachnospirales > Lachnospiraceae > Porcincola. Next base: position 23,769 of record CAJOKX010000022.1, on the reverse strand, counting down.
GCAAGTTCGGCGTAATCTCCGGAAGATATTATGCGATGGACCGCGACAACCGCTGGGACCGCATCGAGAAGGCATACCGCGCGCTTACGCTCGGAGAGGGCGTTCCCGCCGTATCCGGCGTGCAGGCGATCAAGGATTCCTATGCAAACGGCGTGACGGATGAATTCGTAGTGCCTGCAGTGGTGATGGAAGACGGCAAGCCGGTCACCACCATCCAGGACGGCGATTCGATCATTTTCTTCAACTTCCGTCCGGACCGCGCAAGAGAGATCACCCGGTGCTTCTGCATCGATGACTTTGACAAGTTTGACAGGGGACCGAGGAAGCAGGTCTTCTATGCCTGCTTTACCGACTACGACGTCACAATCCCGAATAAGGAGATCGCGTTCCCGAAGGTGGAGATTACAGAGACGTTCGGCGAGTACCTTGCAGAGCATCATCTGACCCAGGCAAGGATCGCGGAGACCGAGAAGTATGCGCATGTGACATTCTTCTTCAACGGCGGCGTTGAGGAACCGAATCCGGGCGAGGACCGCATCCTGGTCAAGAGCCCGAAGGTTGCCACATACGACCTGCAGCCCCAGATGAGCGCTCCGGAGGTGTGCGACCGCTTTGTGGAAGCCATCAAGTCCGGAAAGTATGACGTGATCATCACCAATTTTGCGAACCCGGACATGGTCGGACATACGGGCGTGGAAGAGGCCGCCATCAAGGCCATTGAGACAGTGGACAAATGCGTCGGCAGAGTGGTGGACGCAGTCATTGAGGTCGGCGGACAGATGTTTATCACCGCAGACCACGGCAACGCAGAGCAGCTGATCGATTATGAGACCGGCGAGCCCTTCACCGCGCATACCACCAATCCTGTACCGTTTATCCTGGTCAATGCGGATCCGTCCTATACGCTTCGCGAGGGCGGCGCACTGTGCGATATCATTCCGACCATGATCGAGATGATGGGCATGGAACAGCCGAAGGAGATGACCGGCAAGAGCCTTCTGGTGAAGAAAGCCTGACCATTTTAAGGCCTGAAAGGCCGCGCTCTGAGGAAGATGGCGCTGACGCACCGGGTGCGGTGCGGAAAGAGCGCTGAGGCGTTTTTGAAACAACAGAATCATTATGAGCCGCAGGGTCCTGAACCGGAAGAGACCACGCGGCTCATATCATGTAGAGTACTGTACAGGAGAAAGCAATGGGCAAGAGAAACGCTGTGCTTCTGGCCGTACTGATCGCATCCGGGGCCATCCTGCTTCCGCATCCATTGCCCGCATCCGGCGTTTATGAAGAGGATCTCTCCACGGTCCGTGAAGAGATCTTTGCCATGGACACCTATATGACGGTCAGTGCAACAGGCAGAAACGCGAAGGAGGCCGTGGAGGACGCGCTGGAAGAGATCCGCACTCTGGATGCACTCTGGAGTATCTCAGAGAAGGACAGTGAGGTCTCCAGACTCAACCGGCATGAAAGCGTCCGGCTGAGCCCGGATACGCGCAGCGTTCTTGAAAGAGCGCTGGAGATCAGCAAGGACACGGGCGGCGCATTTGACATCACCATCTATCCGCTGATGGAAGAGTGGGGATTTCCTACGGGAAACTACCAAATCCCGTCTGAAAAGATACTTAAAGAACTGCTTGGCAGAGTCGGCTCGGATACGCTGGATCTACGGACGGAGGATCCGTATACACTTCCATCCGACCGGCAGATCGATCTGGGAGGGATTGCGAAAGGATATACATCTGACCGCATTATGGAGATCTTCGAGGCACATCAGGTTGCGGCAGGAATCGTCTCTCTCGGGGGCAATGTCGAAACCTTCAGGACGAAAGCGGACGGGTCTTTGTGGAAAGTCGGGATACAGAATCCGGATCCGGATCTGGAAGCGCTCAGCGGAGCGGATGTGATCGGGATCGTAGAGACTGCCGGAAAGGCGGTGGTCACTTCCGGAGGATATGAGCGGTATTTTGAAAAAGACGGGGTCCGGTATCACCATATCCTGGATCCGGAAACGGGCATGCCTGCTGCCGGCGGACTGATCAGTGTGTCTGTTGTCAGTACCGATGGATGCCTGGCAGATGCGCTGTCGACGGCCCTGTTTGTCATGGGAAAAGAAGACGCCCTTTCTTACTGGAAAGAGCGCAGGGACCTGTTCGACATGATTCTGGTAGAGGAGGATGGAAACATAACGGTCACTTCGGGCCTGAAAGACTGCTTCACGTCTGATCTTCCTTTCGAAACTGCAGAGCCATAAAGGTTCACAGATTGTGAAAACCGTTTTCACATATATGACACAATCGGGAAGTATTCTGTGTTTGTCGATTTGATAAAAGACAATTCTTTTATAACATACTGAACTGAAAGAAAGGGGTTGACACATCATGAAGAACAGAAACAGGCTGGCAGCAGGCATCACCGGAGCTTTTCTTGCAGGCGCGCTGATGATCGGACAGGCCGCTCCCGCGGTCTTTGCACAGGACGGCGCTTCCCTGTCCCTCTCGGAGGCGGAAACGGAAGAAGCGGCTGTTGAAGAAGAGGAGAAGACAGAAGAGAAGAAGTCCTATCCACAGCTGGAAACGACCAATTCGGAAGACGCCGTGGTCACGGCGATCGATGTTTCCGGCGTTGTGGAGGCCGTGATGCCTTCGATCGTAACGGTGTCCGAGAAGAGCGTTCAGGAGATTGAGGATTTCTTCGGACAGTCCCAGTCGGTTGAGGTCGAAGGTGCAGCGAGCGGATTTATCATCGCGCAGGATGATGACGAGCTGATGATCGCAACCAACAACCATGTTGTGGAAAGCTCCACTGAAGTGACGGTCGCATTTTCCGCAGACGCGGAGGATCCGGAAGACCTGCTCGCTCCGGCGAAAGTGAAGGGGACGGACGCGAAGACAGACCTGGCCGTTATCGCGGTGAGTCTGGACGATATCAATGAAGACGTCCTCAAGCAGCTCAAGATCGCTGTCCTGGGAAGCTCTGACAAGCTGAAGGTCGGACAGACGGCCATCACCATCGGAAACTCCCTCGGAGAAGGCATCTCCGTCATGTCCGGTATTGTCAGCGCGCTGAATGTGGAGATCGTGACTGAAGACGGTTCCACCTTCACAGAGTTCCAGACAGACGGCGCTGCGAACCAGGGACAGAGCGGCGGAGCCGTTGTCAATGAGAAGGGCGAAGTCATCGGCATCTTCAACGCCGGCTACCTGGAAGGCGACAATATGGGATATGCCGTTCCGATCAGCACCGCGATTCCGATCCTGCAGGATCTGGTAAACCGGGAGACCAGAGACGTGGTCGATGAACACGGATACATGGGCATCACGGTTGTGGGCGTATCTGCGGAAGCCAGTGAGTACTATAACATTCCGGAGGGCGCTTACGTCTATGAAGTCACCAAGGACGGCGCCGGAGACAAGGCAGGCATCCAGAAGGGCGACATCATCGTAGGATTCGACGGCATCTCAATTGACTCCCAGGAAGCGCTTCTGCGCCAGATCAATTACTATGAACCCGGCGAGAGTGTCGAGGTTAAACTGATGAGAGGCAACGGAGCCGGCTATGAGGAGACGAGTGTTGAAGTAACGCTGGAAGAGGCTTCGGAGGAAGTAAAAAAAGCGCAGGACAAGGAAGCTGAGCGCCGCGAAGAGCCGGAGGAGGTCCCCGGGAAAGGCGGGAGCGACTGGGATGATCTCTTCGGAGGCGATCCGTTCGGCGGACTGTTTGGCGGCAACGATGGTTTCTGATCTGCATACGGCAGCGCCTGAGGGGAGATCCCCGGCTGAGGTTGTAAAGGAACCGCCCGTGTGTTACACTGAGCAGGAATCCGAAAACTGAATCCGTATTATCTTGCAGGCATCCCTGTCAGCAGGGATGTCTGCTTCACACAAAAAAGATGGGGAATGAGTCGAAAAAGGCATCCGTGCGTCTGGTTGCCAACAATAAAAAGGCATATCACGACTATTTTATTGAGGAGAAGTTCGAGGCGGGCCTCTCTCTTGCGGGGACTGAGGTAAAGTCCCTGAGGATGGGGAAGTGCTCGATCAAGGAGTCCTATATCCAGATCGTTAACGGAGAGGCTGTGATCTTCGGGATGCACATCAGTCCGTATGAGAAGGGGAACATCTTCAACAAGGATCCGCTCAGGCCAAGAAAGCTTCTGCTTCACAAGAAGGAGATCGGCAAGCTCCTGGGGGCAGTGACGCAGCAGGGGTACACGATCGTCCCGCTCCAGGTGTATTTCAAGGGGAGCCTTGCAAAATGCGAGATCGGGATTGCCAGGGGCAAGAAGCTGTATGACAAGAGGGCGGATATCGCCAAAAAAGACGCGAAGCGGGACATGGAGCGCGCGTTCAAGGAATACAACCGATAATCTGTTCCGGGAAATCAATGCCGGACGGTTCGTTGACCGGCGGCATGTTTTCAGATATACTCACAGTAGTGGGAAATATGGGGTAGTAAAGGTTTCGACGGGGGCTGTGAATCCGGAGAAGCTATCCGCAGGGTGATGCGTTAAATTCCAACCTAAATATAAACGCTGACAATAATTATCAGCTCGCTGCAGCCTAAACAGGCTCGGCTGTCCGACTCATAGCACCTGCACTCTGAGACCCGGGCATCGATCATGCAGGAAACGACACGCGCAAAGCTTTGAGCGCGCGGGCGTATCATGAAGCTACCGAAGCGGTCAGGGTGTCTGCTCCCGGACTGACGGGGGAATCCTAAAGAACAGACTACGATAGTAGAAGGACGGTGGACCGGCTTTCGGACACGAGTTCGACTCTCGTCTACTCCAGTACGCGTGCCGTATCCGAACTTTTTTTCGGATCCGACACATTGTAAAAGATTAGGGCTTCGCCATTGCGGAGCTCTATTTTTTTTACGAATGTCTGGACCATCTCAAAACACAGTTTATCATCAGTGACATCCAGATCACGATAGCGGCCGAGCCAGAATTTGACAACATCCTCGGAGATGAACGGCTTTTCGATCTCTTCATGCGCGATCTGAGCTTCCAGATCATCGATTTCTTCCTGGACACCAGAAAGCCGATCGGTGATGATCCTGACATCCGGAGCGTATTCAAGCGCCTTGGCCAGATTCGACTGGCGCTTCCGGGCGTCCTTGAGCTGAGTTCGGAGCTCCGAAGCATAATCGTGCTGGCGGTCGTTCTCCTGGATCTCAACGATCTTTTTGGCGATCATGTCGATCACGTCATCCTGGAGCATATCATTGATGGTAGTGTCGATAACTGCTTTCTCAAAGGCATCTTTTTTTACAGGCTTCAGCTCACAAACGGTTTTATTCCGCTTCCGGCCGGAGCAGGAGTAGTACCGGCACAGATGGTTCGCGAATAAGTCGTGCCGGGGGACTGGATGTACGCGCGTATGTCAGACCTTGCGCAGAAAGTGACACTGAAACTCGGACAATCCTGGGAAGCATCCGGAGCAGATCAGACAGCAGGATCAGATTGGATCTATCGGGTACAAGTAGGCGCATACACGAACAGAGAGAATGCTGAGAAGAAACTTCGACAAATCAGCGCAACAGGGACAGACTGCTTCGTCACAGACATGCAGGGAGGATACTACAGGGTCCAGTGCGGGGCATACACGATCAGAGGAAATGCAGAGCGCAAGGCTGCGGAACTCAAGAACATGGGGTTTGATGCAATCATAAAAGAATATAAATTGTGAAATAGACGATCGGCGTCGAGGCCGACAGAGAGTTCGGCCAGAAGACGTAAGGATCTGTGCTCAGCGAACTGACATAAAAAAGTTGATTCAATAATACGGTTATGATAACCTATAAAAGAACAGGGGGAGCAGTGGCAAGCCCGCTCTCCCTTTGTTCGACCCTTACGCTTCGATATCTTTCTGCGTATCTTCTATTAATTCATTCACCAGTTCCTTTGCCTTGTCGATATCATTATCGTCAAGGGCTTTTTTAATTCTCTGCAACGACCTCAGTAACTTTCTGCTGTAAGCAATGAATTCTTTCATGTCTTCCATATCCACCTCATTTCTGTATTTCAGTGATCTTGCCCTCATCTGATAATACAATTATAAGCTATAGTGCGCTATATGTCAATAGATATAGCGCGCTAATTCATAATTTTTTCAACTTTTTCCTGAATAGCATCCATATAAAAAGAACGCATTGAGCTATACCCTGCGAGCTTGGCAGCTCTCTGATAAGATTCAAATTCCTCTGGCTTAACTCTGAAGCGGACTTCTTTCAAAGTTCCAAGGTATTTCATTGTATATTCTTTTTGCTTCTCGCTATATGCCATTGCATACACCTCCTTTAAGTTCAGTTTACACCATTGTTAAATAGTGCGCTATAGTAATAGCATATATAATTTATGCACTATAATTGTGAAATGCGACTATCATTTGTTTTTAATTTCGGCATGAATTACAATATAAGGGAATTGGATATAGATCATATCAGGCCCGTGAGTGTGGACAGCACAAGCGGGGTTCGGATACCAAGACGCGATCTCCAGTATGTATGCAGGATCCGGGGTTTCCCGGATCCTGCATTATTGCTTGTTTTTATAATTAGGGGTTCTGATCCCATCGATGTGCTCATATAGATCGGACTTGATTGCAGAATGCATGGGATCAAGAATAAAGTCGATCCCTTCACGTCTGGCCTGCTTAGCAGCTGGGACAAAATCACTATCTCCAGATATAAGGATTATCTGATTGACCTGCTTCTTAAAAGCAAGAGATGAGATATCCACACCAATCCGCATATCAACCCCTTTTTGCTCGATATTCAGGGATAAGTCATCATCCGTCAGATCATTTATAGATATAGTGCCTGCACACAGTTTTTTGAGAGCATCATATTTTAGAACATAGTGCGTTTTGCCGGTTCCAAGGCGACCGAGCCGGAGAGCAAACTTTCTTTGGTGTTTAAGCTCCTCCAGAAAAGCAGTGGCCCATTTACACTCTTTTGTTTGGGCAAGGTTCAGGTTCTGTCTGGTGATAGGATTCATCACATTTACGCTATCAGTGATAGGCGGGCAGTCATAGTAAAAGACTCGATAAAGATACCGATTCTCATAATGGTCATTTAGATGCATATAACAGTAATCGCGGAGTTCCTCAGCCCTCTCACGAGGAGACTTGAATCCCCATAAGGATTTTGCACGTTTTCTGTAAAAACCGCCGTCAACAAGAATGGCAGTTCGGATGACATGTCGTTCAATGTTTTTTCTGCTCATCAAAATCTCCTCTATAAAACGAAAATACCCAATGCTTCGTCAACTCCCTGATAGTGGGAAGACTAATGCAATGGGTATGTTAATGCGCAACAGTAGCTGCGTATACATAACATACCACACTAATAAGCTGTTTTGGTGAAGAAAAAATTAAAATTGGCCAAAATGTGAAGAATAGTGGATGATCGGGGTTGAGGCCGACGAGACATTCTTGAATAAAACGGAAATGATAACCTATAAAAGAACAGGAGAGCAGTGGCAAGCCTGCTCGCGCTTTGTTCAGCCCTTATGCTTCGATATCTTTTTGTGTATCTTCAATTGATAATACAATTACAAGCACTCGTGCGCTATATGGAAAAGTACACATAATCAGCACACGATCATTGTGGAATCCGACTATCATACGTTTTTATTACTGAATGAATTACAATGTAAGGGGATCGAATACAGTTCATAGCAGACCCGTGAGTGTGGACGGCGCAGGCTGGCTTTATTTTTCTGATACATCTCCATTCTGCCCGGGAGGGATTCCTTTTCACACTTCTTTCACCGAATTGATGCATACTGTGTTAAGATGATCATTAGATTTGAAGAACGGCAATATGCAGGAGGTAAACGGATGGACACACTGAAGATACTGGTTGTGGACGATGAGGCGCGGATGCGCAAGCTGGTGCGGGATTTCCTGGTCCGCAAGAATTATGATGTCATAGAGGCGGCAGATGGTGCGGAGGCGATCGATCTCTTTTTCTCGAATAATGATATTGATCTTGTCATCCTGGATGTGATGATGCCGAAGGTGGATGGCTGGGAGGTCTGCCGTGAGATCCGCAAGGAGTCCAAGGTCCCGATTATCATGCTTACGGCAAAGAGCGACGAGCGCGATGAGCAGCTTGGATTTGACCTGGGCGTGGACGATTATATTTCCAAGCCGTTCAGCCCGAAGATCCTGGTTGCCAGAGTGGAAGCGATCCTCAGAAGAACCGGCGCGGTCGGCGGAGAGGACGTCCTGGAGGCAGGCGCGGTACAGATCGATAAGGCGGCGCACCAGGTGCGGATCGACGGCAAGCTGGTGGAGCTTTCCTTCAAGGAATTTGAGCTGCTCACCTATTTTGTGGAGAATCAGGGGATTGCGCTTTCCAGGGAGAAGATTCTCAACAGTGTCTGGAACTATGATTACTTCGGAGACGCGCGGACGATCGATACCCATGTAAAAAAACTCAGGGCGAAGATGGGGGACCGCGGCAGCTACATCAAGACCATCTGGGGGATGGGCTACAAGTTTGACACGACGCCGGATCAGGAGCAGTAATTTGCGGAGGATCCCATGAAACATTCAGGCAAAACAAAGCGCGGCAGACAGCGGTCCATCGCTGCCCAGCTGTCGATCCTGCTGATCGGCGTGCTGGTGCTGGTGATGGCCGCGATGCTGTTTGTCAACAATGCGTATATGGCCCGGTTCTATGAGATGCGCCTGCGCCATACGCTGGCAAGCGCGTATATGCAGGTGGATGCGCATATCTCCGAAGAAGGCCATGTGGACGAGGCGTATTTCGAGGATGAGTTCTCGAAGGTGGAGCGGTCCGGCAATATATCCATGGTTGTCCTGGACCGGGATTTCACTTCTCTGTTTTACTTTGAGGACCGCAATGAGGAAGTGATGGCCGCGCGGCTGTATGCCTACAGTTTCCAGATTGACGACGGCGACGTCAATATCCTCTACAGTGATGAATATTACACCTTCCAGCGCAAGACCGATGACAAGTTCAACTCGGAGTATCTGGAGATGTGGGGGATCCTGCCCAGGAGCGGATATCATTTCATGATGCGTATCCCGATGGAGAGTATCCAGACGAGCGCGAAGATCTCCAACGAGTTCATTTTCTATACGATTGCACTGGCGATCCTGATCGGGATCATCCTGATCGGCTGGATCTCCGGCAGAATTACCCGCCCGATCCGGGAACTGACGCAGCTGTCCGAGCGGATGGCCAATCTGGATTTCGATGCGAAATATACCGGAGGCGGCGCGGATGAGATCGGCCAGCTCGGAGAGCATTTCAACCAGATGAGCGAGGAACTGGAGAAAACCATCTCCGAACTCAAAACTGCCAATAACGAACTGCAGAAGAACCTGGATGAAAAGACCCGCATTGACGACATGCGCCGTGAATTCCTGTCCAACGTATCCCATGAGCTGAAGACGCCGATCGCGCTGATCCAGGGATACGCGGAAGGGTTGGAAGACTGCATCGCGGATGATCCGGAGTCGAGGGAGTATTATCTTGAGGTAATTGTGGATGAAGCTGAGAAAATGAATCAGCTGGTACAGAAGCTCCTCACCCTCAACCAGCTTGAATTCGGATCGGATGCGGTGGAAATGGTCCGGTTTGACCTTGGGGAACTGATCGAAGGGAAGGTCGCATCCACAAAGATCCTTGCGGACCAGAAGGGCGCGGATCTTCGCTATGAAGGGCCGTCCTCCATCCAGGCATGGGGAGATGAGTTCAAGGTAGAGGAGGTCCTGACCAACTATCTGAGCAACGCCATCAATCATGTGGACGATGCCGAGACCGGGCAGAATATGCGGCAGGAATCTTTGGAGCGTGCGGAAGGCGCTTTGGAAGGGGCAGCCCCTGACCGGGTGATCATCGTACGGACAGAGCGGATACACGGGAGCGGGAAGATCCGGACGTCTGTCTACAATTCGGGCAGCCACATTCCGGAGGAAGACCTGGACCTGGTGTGGGACAAGTTCTACAAGGTGGACAAAGCGCGCACACGCGAGTATGGCGGAAGCGGCGTCGGCCTGTCGATCGTCAAGGCGATTATGGAGTCCTTCCACCAGGCGTACGGCGTAAGGAACGTGGAGGACGGCGTCGAGTTCTGGTTTGAACTGGAAGACGCCGGGATGGAGCGTCAGGAGAATGAAGCGGACGACGGCCTGACGTGGGATACGATCGACGATCTGCTCGAGAAGACACAGACCGGAGACCGTGACCAGCGGCGCGCAGGGGAAGCTGCCGTGAAGGAAGAGCTGAAGAAGATCCTGAAGCAGCAGAAAGAAGAAGAGATTGTCGATGCGCAGTGGGTCAGCGCAGAATCAGACGATCCATCTGGAGACGTATGAACCGGGAGAAAGAGAGAATCGTGGTCATCGGCGCGGGCGCTGCCGGGATGATGGCAGCGTGCTTTGCCGCGCAGGGAGGAGATCCGGTCCTTGTTCTTGAGAAAAATGAGAAGACCGGGAAAAAGATCTATATTACCGGAAAGGGACGCTGTAATTTCACGAACCTGTGCGATACGGAAGACTTCTTTTCCAGTATTCCGCGCAACCCGCGGTTCCTGTATTCCTCCGTGTACGGATTCGATGCGCAGGCGGTGAGGGCCTGGTTTGAAGAGCACGGCGTGAAGACGAAAGAGGAGCGCGGCAGCAGGGCGTTTCCGCTCAGCGACCACGCATCCGATATTACCAGATGCCTGGAAAATGAGATGAGACGGCTGGGCGTTCAGATCCGTCTGCGCACGCAGGTGCAGCGGCTGCTCATGGAAGACGGGCATGTTTCGGGCGTTGAGCTTGCGGGGGGCGAAGTGATCCCCGCATCCCGGGTGATCGTCGCGACGGGCGGCCTGTCCTATCCGTCAACCGGGTCCACCGGGGACGGGTATGACCTGGCAAGGCAGGCGGGACACACGGTAACGGAAACCTCCCCGTCGCTGGTTCCCCTGAACACGCTGGAGGAGGACATTCCCCTGATGCAGGGACTGTCGCTGAAGAATGTGCAGCTGACCATTTTCGACGGGCGCAGGAAGCTGTTTTCCCAGTTCGGAGAGATGATGTTCACGCATTTCGGGATCACCGGGCCGCTGGTGCTGAGCGCCAGCGCGGATATACAGAAGCAGATCTCGCGGGGATATCTGGAGGCGGAGATCGATCTCAAGCCGGCCCTGGATGCGGAGAAGCTGGATGAGCGGATCCTCAGGGAGTTTGCGGCAAGCCCCAACAAGGCGCTGTGCAATGTGGCGCCGGCACTGTATCCCTCCAGGCTGGTTCCGGTGATCATAGACCGCTGCGGGATTGAACCGCATACGCCGGTCCATGACATTACCCGTGCGATGCGGCAGGCGCTGGCGCAGGAGACAAAGCATTTTAAAATGACCCTCACCTCGCTTCGCGGATATAATGAAGCGATTGTGACCAGGGGCGGCGTCAGCGTCAAAGAGATTGATCCGGCAACGATGGAATCCAGGCTGTGCAGGGGGCTTTATTTTGCCGGCGAAGTGCTGGATGTGGACGGATATACCGGAGGGTTTAACCTGCAGATCGCCTGGTCGACGGGAAAGGCGGCAGGAGAAGGAGCGCGGGAGACGGAAGGAGAGCGGATATGAGTTTTGCAATAGCGGTTGACGGACCGGCCGGCGCCGGGAAGAGCACTGTTTCGAAAAGGGCGGCGCAGAAGCTTCACTTTGTCTATGTGGATACCGGGGCCATGTACAGAACGATCGCCCTGTACCTGCTGGAGCACGATGTGGATACAGAGGATGAGGAGGCGCTTTCCGAAGCACTTTCAAAGATCCGGATCGGGATCGAATACAGAGACCAGACGCAGTGCATGTTCCTGAACGGGGAGGATGTGTCAGACCGGATCCGGACGCCTGAGGTATCGCAGGGCGCCTCTGTGGCGGCGGCCATTCCCGCAGTCAGGCAGAAGCTCCTGGATCTTCAGAGAAGCATGGCTGCGGAAGCGGATGTGATCATGGACGGAAGGGACATCGGAACGAATATCCTTCCGGATGCGCAGCTGAAGATCTTCCTGACCGCCAGCGTTGAGGAGCGCGCCAGACGCCGGTATCTGGAGCTTTCACAGAATGGGACTGCATGCAGCCTGGAAGAGATCAGCAGGGAGATTGAAGAGCGCGACTGGCGCGATTCTCACCGGGAGACGGCGCCGCTGTGCCGCGCGGAGGATGCGGTTTTGCTGGACACATCCGACATGACGCTGGACGAAGCGGTGGATGCGCTCACGCAGCTTGCGAAGGAACGTATGTCATGACGAGTGAGAAGATCAGCCGCCTGGAGGAAAGCATCCGGGAAGAGGGCAGCGTCCTGAAGGGGGACCTGTGGGTGGGCCCCGAAGGGGACAGCGCCGTTTATACCGCGAGAAGCGCCGGATTCTGTTTCGGCGTGCAGAGGGCACTTGATACCGTATACAGGCAGATCGAGGCCAATGAATCGCCGATCTACACGTACGGTCCGATCATCCACAATGAGATCGTGGTGCATGATCTCGAGAGCAGGGGCGTCCGGGTGATTGAGACAAAGAAGGAGCTGGAAGCGCTGAGCCGGGGGACGGTTGTGATCCGCTCCCACGGCGTGGCGAAAGAGATCTACGATCTGCTGGAGGAAAGGCACCTGCATGTCGTCGACGCGACCTGCCCGTTTGTGAAAAAGATCCACAGAATCGTGGAGGAAAGAAGCGCCAGGGGCGATGAGATTGTGATCATCGGTTCCGCCCTCCATCCCGAGGTGGAGGGGATACGGGGATGGTGCTCTTCCGAGGTCACGGTAGTGGAGACGGAAGAGGAAGCCGAAGCGTTCCGGCAGAAGACGGACGGCGATTTATGCATTGTCAGCCAGACAACATTCAACCTCAAGAAATTTAACAAATTTGTTGAAATAATCAGACGTTTGAGTTATCATGAAACTGCTGTATTGAATACTATATGCAATGCAACGGAAGAAAGGCAGACAGAGGCCAGATCAATCGCAAGCCTCGCGGATGCGATGATTGTGATTGGTGGTAAACACAGTTCAAATACGCAGAAGTTATATGAGATATGCAGGAAAGAGTGCAGCAACACCTTTTTTGTTCAGACTTTCGATGATTTGAATCTCCGTCTGGTGCCATTCAGGGGCATCGTTGGTATCTCAGCAGGGGCTTCGACCCCAAATATATTAATTGAGGAGGTCTCAAAACTATGTCGGAAGATTTTGAGCAGATGCTGAACGAAACATTTAAGACGATTCACACCGGAGAAGTTGTTGAGGGAGAAGTGATCGACGTCAAGCCGGATCAGATCATCCTGAACATCCACAGCAAGTCTGATGGAATCATCACCAAGAGTGAGTATTCCAACGATTCCAGCATCGACCTGACGGAGGTTGTCAGCGTAGGTGATACCATGGAAGCGAAGGTCATGAAAGTGAACGACGGCGAAGGCCAGACACTTCTGACTTATAAGAGACTGGCGGCAGAGAAGGGCAACAAGAGACTTGAGGAAGCATTTAACAACCGCGAAGTCCTGACGGCACCGGTCGTACAGGTTCTTTCCGGCGGTCTGAGCGTTGTCGTCGACGGCGCGCGCGTCTTTATCCCGGCTTCTCTTGTGTCCGATACCTATGAGAAGAATCTTGACAAGTACAACGGTCAGGAGATCGAGTTTGTCGTTACCGAATTCAATCCGCGCAGACGCCGCATCATCGGCGACCGCAAGCAGCTGCTCCTGGAGCGCAAGAAAGAGCTTCAGAAGGAACTGTTCGAGCGCATCCATGTGGGCGACACCGTGACCGGAACCGTGAAGAATGTGACCGATTTCGGCGCATTCATCGATCTGGGCGGAGCGGACGGCCTGCTTCATATCTCTGAGATGAGCTGGGGCCATGTGGAGAACCCGAAGAAGGTCTTCAAGGTCGGCGAGGAAGTAACCGTTCTGATCAAGAACATCAACGGAGAGAAGATCGCCCTTTCCATGAAGTTCCCGGGACAGAATCCGTGGCTGAATGCGGGTGAGAAGTATGCGTCCGGAACGATCGTAACCGGAAGAGTTGCCCGTATGACGGACTTCGGCGCATTCGTAGAGCTGGAGCCGGGCGTAGATGCCCTGCTGCATGTATCCCAGATCTCTCATGATCACGTTGACAAGCCGTCTGACGTGCTGAAGGTCGGTCAGGAGATTGAGGCGAAGGTTGTTGATTTCAACGGCCAGGATCATAAGATCTCCCTGAGCATGAAGGCCCTTGAGAGCGCTGCTCCGAAGTATGATGATATGGCGACCATCGGCGATATGGTTCCGGTTGCTGAAGCAGAGGAAGAAGCTGCCGATATCGCGGAAGAAGCCGTTGAGGCTGCAGAAGAAGCTGTTGAGATCGCAGAGGCAGCGGCTGACGCGGCATCCGAAGAGTAATCGCTCAGCGCAGGGATGCCGGGCTGTATCCTTTTCGGGAGTTTTACTTTGATAAGAGATGATTGAGAATCGAGAGCCGTATGCAGTCTGCATGCGGCTCATTTTGCGATTTGCAATTATGAACCGGATATAATATAACGAATTCGGAACATACAGGGACTGTGTTTTGAAGAAAAGACTGCGAAGATTCTGGAAGATCATACTGATATGGATTCTGCTGAATGTTGCCGCGATCGTTGGGTATCTGATCTGGTACGGAAACAGGCAGGATGACATTCTCAAGGAAGAACAGATACAGATGAATGCGATCAAAGGTGAAAACAGAGAGATAACCGGAAAGAAGTATGATCCGGAACTTGCCGTCGTCTGTGACAACGGTACCTTTGTGGGACAGCAGAAGAATGAAGTTCTTTCCTTCAGAGGGATTCCGTACGCGAAGCCGCCCGTGGGAGATCTCAGATGGAAGCGGCCGGTGGATGCGGAGCCCTCCGACGGGGTGTATGAGGCGTATTACTACGGCAAATCCCCCATCCAGACGGATGCGGAGACGGAGCGGGCATCCCTGTATGTGCAGGGCGAAGACTGCCTGACATTGAATGTCTGGAGCAGCGCAGATATGGATGCTTCGGATGACGGCCCCAGGGCAGTCATGGTTTTCTTCCCCGGAGGCGGATATGGCTGGGGCGGGACTGCAGACCCGATCTATGACGGACAGAATTTCGTACAGGCCCACAGGGACATCGTGCTGGTAACGGCCAATTACCGGATCGGTATGATGGGATTTGCGGATTTCTCCGGCGTGAAAGGTGGAGAGGCATATGAGGGGA
Organism: uncultured Lachnospiraceae bacterium; assembly: GCA_905235415.1. Lineage (GTDB taxonomy): Bacteria > Bacillota > Clostridia > Lachnospirales > Lachnospiraceae > Porcincola. The sequence goes on along the minus strand of CAJOKX010000022.1, from coordinate 8,535 downwards.
GCGGGAACCTGGGACTTTTAGACCAGGTGAGCGCGCTGCGCTGGGTCAGGCGCAATATCGCAGGATTCGGCGGAGATCCCGGCAATGTAACGATCTTCGGGGAATCCGCCGGAGGAAGCAGTGTATCGCTGCTCCCGGTGATGGATGAGGCGAAGGGACTGTTCAGGCGTGTGATTGCGCAGAGCGGATCGGTTGCATTTACATACAGCAAAGAAGAGTGCAGTTATTTCACGGATATGCTGCTCAAGGAAGCGAAAGCCTCCTCCATGAAGGATCTTGCCGCGCTGAGTGAGCAGGACCTGATGAAGCTGAATGAGAAGCTGAATGATTACAACAACTTTCCGGAAAGAGACGGAGTCATCCTTCCGGAGGATCTGTACGGCGCCTATGAGTCAGGATGCGCAGCCGGGATCGACATGCTCTCCGGAACCAATGCCGACGAGGCGCGCTACTGGATCGGCGAAGTGGGCGGATATCCGGTCTACAGGCTGGTTGCGCGGCTTCTGTATGGATCCCTGCGGGAAAGATTCAGAGAAGAAGACAGGAACTATGCCGATGCGTTTCTCGCGCTGCAGCAGGAGGGCACCCCGTGGAATACAACAGAGTTTTTCAATGATCTTCTGTTCCGCGGCCCTGCGATCCGCCAGGCACAGGCCCACGCCGAAAGCGGCGGAACACATTATATGTACTATTGGACAAAACCGTCCACAATCCCCAATTACGGGGCCTGCCATGCGGTCGAACTGTCGTATGTTTTCAATAATACGCAGGATACGATCTTTACCGGCGATCCGGCGGATCCTAAGCTGGCGCAGACCGTGCAGCAGATGTGGGTGAATTTCGCCAAAACGGGCAATCCTTCCGTGGACGGACATGCATGGAAACCTTATGAGCGCGTTGACAGATGGACGATGGAACTTGGAGATGACATTGTCCTTACGTCAGATCCTCTGGAAGAACAGCGTGTTCTGATAGAACCGCTGCTGGAATACCGTATGAACGGGTATTACAGGATGTTTGATTTCGTCCTGATTTACACAAGAAACCGGCTGATTCATTATCTGCTTATCATATTGGGGGTGAATGCTGCAGCAGCTTTGTTTATTCTGATCAGAAAGAAACTGAAGTGACAATGATCGGGTCGCATGGTGAGATCCTTTAATTCGGAAAAGGATCGCGCAACAGTCATGAAAGAAAGGGAAAGAAATGGATTTTGGGACAAAAAAGTTTTCTGAGACTCTGAGACGCGGCGCAACAGAATACCCGGACAAACCTGCGGTTACCTGCCTTGGCAAGACCGTCACATTCGCACAGCTGAAAAACGCGGCAGACCACTGCGCGCTGAAGCTGATCGGCGCAGGCTTCCAGAAAGGGGACAAAGCAGTTCTGTGGGGCTTCAACGGAATTGAATGGGTGGTCTCCTTCTTCGGAATCATTGAGGCCGGCGGCGTTGCGGCCCTGATGAATTACGGACTGAAGGCGCCGGATGTCAGCGCTCTGGCGAAGATGGTGAACGCGTCCTGGGGCATCATCGGCGGCAATACGATCAGCATCGCAGACCCGAACGCTGCAGCAAAGGCACTGATCGATGGAGGCGTTCCGGCGGGGCATGTTTTCCCGGCAACCGCATTTGTCGAGATGGAAGCATTCGCACCGCTTGGCGCAGGGGAACAGGCCGTTGTTGACGAGGCGATCAGCAAGACCGACCCGAAAGATTCCCAGGTCATTATCTACACGACAGGAACCACTTCCGTGCCGAAGGCGGTTCTCCAGTCTTCCTATTCCGTCCTGAGCAACGCGGAAGGGTGCGCGGATCTGCTGCTCGACGACCTTGGAGAGGGGCTGTGTCTTGCACTTCCGATGTTCCACAGCTATGGCCTGATGGCAGGCAATTTCTATCTGGCTGCCGGGAAACACCTGTATCTTTCCCCGCTGCTGAAGCCGGATACACTGCTGAAGCTTGTCTATGAAAATAAGATTACGGATATGTGCTCGGTCGGCGCGATCTACGGTATGATGACATCCATGCCGGAATTTGCGGAAAAGCTGACGGGCCAGCTGAAGCTCTGCATCGTAGGCGGCGGCTTTACAACGCCTGTGGAGATGATGCGCTTCGAGAAGCTTCTGGGCGGCGGTAAGATGATCTGCGGATACGGGCAGACAGAATGCTCCCCGGTTATCACGGTGGAAACCTGCAGCGATCCGCTTGAGAGACGCGCGGTCTCTGTCGGCCGCAGCCTTCCCAACCATGAAGTGAAGATCTGGAATGCCGGAACCGGATTCGCCGCGCAGGGCGAGGTCGGTGAAATCGTCGTCAAGGGCCCGAGCCTGATGAACGGATACTACGGACTGCCGCAGGAGATGCAGGCAATCGATGACGACGGGTGGCTGCATACCGGCGACCTCGGCCGTTTTGACGAAGACGGAATGCTGCAGTTCTCAGGCCGCATCAAGGATATCATTATCCGAAGCGGTGAGAATATCTCCCCGGTTGAGATCGAGAGAGTCCTTATGGAACAGCCGGAGGTGCGGGAGGCCAAGGTTATGGGCGCCGCGCATCCGATCTGGGGAGAGAGCGTGGAAGCCTGCCTGGTTCTCCGCGCACCGATTGAGAATGAAGAGGAGTTCCGTGCCCGCCTGAAGGCGCGGATCGGATCGTTCAAGGTTCCGTCCCATTTCTTCATCTACGACGCATTTCCGCTTAATGAGAACGGGAAGCTGAACCAGCGCGCCCTTCATGCGGATATGATCGAGAAGCTGTATGAGGCGAATCTGGAAGCAGCCATGAACGAAGGCCTGAAGATCATGGATCTCAGACTGAAGAACCAGAATTACACGATTGTTCCGGCCTGCTCTATGGTATGGCAGCTGGCAGACCAGCTTGGATTTGACGAGGAAAAGACCGAGCAGATCCGGCTGAGCGTCGAGGAGATGCTGACAGACCGTATCGACAACGCGTTTGAAGAGAACGGAGAGATCCGGATCGAAGTGCTGCTTATGCCGCAGTGGATGCGCCTGCGCTTTACGGATACCGGAAGAAAGTATTCACTCGAATCCGAGGATGCGTCCATCAGCGCCCTGATTATCCTGGCGAATGTGGATTCGTATTCATCCGGTGAGAATGAGAAGGGCGAGACGCAGTACTGCCTGGACTATCAGTATGAAGACGATTTCAATGTAAAGAAGTTCCTGCTGAAATATAAGGAGAAATGATGAGCGGAAGGTATTTTTCGGACGAGAAGGTGAATGCGGGGCGCCAGGTTGAACTGGACCTTTTAAAGGCGCTGTGCATCATCGGTATGATCTTCTGCCATGTATTCCTTGACCTGGGCGAAGATGTCATGCCGTCCGTGGTGGATGATTATCTGACAGAGTTTTTCGGCGCGGCAACGTTTATGATCTGTATGGGCATCGGGATGTGCTATATGCACAGACAGTCTCCGGCGTCGTACCTGGTGCGCGGCTTCGGACTCCTGACGATCGGGCAGTTTCTGAATCTTCTTCGGAATGCGATCCCGAACCTGATTGCATGGTGGATCACGGGGAAGCAGTTTTTCATTGCCAACAGTCTGCTGATCCTGCAGGCGGATATCCTGACATTCGCGGGACTGGCCTTTCTGCTGATGGCGTTGTTTAAAAAATGCAGGCTGAGCCATACGATGATTCTGGCAATCAGCCTTCTGATGAGCGTGGCTGCACTTGTTCTGTGGCACGCGGTTCCGTCTCCCGAGAACTATCTGGTAAGCCAGATGGTTGGATTCTTCGTCATTACGACAGCGGAATCTTATTTCCCGCTGCTGTGCTATTTCATATTCGTTGCGTTCGGGTACTTCCTCGGAACCTATTATCCGAGGATCCGGGATAAAAATGCGCTGGCAAACAGAGTGATGCTGATCTGCTTCCCGATTTGCGCAGTGTATTATATCGCCCGTTTCACTTTGCCGATGTCGTACCTTCCGGTTCTGGGGTCGGACACGCAGTACAATATGAAGCCGACGCCGGACGCGATTGCGACGTGCCTGTTTACGCTCGGGTTTATTGCGGTCCTGTATAAGTTCATGAGCGCTGTCGGAGGCAAGCTTCCGAAGTTCATGGAGCATTTTTCGAAGTATATCAACAATTACTACTGCATCAGCTATATGTTCATTCTTCCGGTGCAGACGATTCTGATCGCGACGACCGGTCATCTGATGCCGGGGAAGGTGCTCCCTGTGCTGTATGCTTTCTTTGTGACGATTGCATGTTATGTATTGATTGAGATGAATGAGCGGCACTGGCATATCCATTTTGCCAGTCTGAAAGGGACCAGGATGGTTCTGTTTATAGCGTTTGTGTGGATTGCGACAGTTGCCGTCACGGTATATGCGTACCCCAGGATTGAGGTGTATGCAAATATCTGGAATGACTACCTGCTTCCGTAAGAGGAAAGCACAGGAGGCGGGAAGATACCTGATTCAGGAAGCGGCATGCCCTTTGGCATGCAGAATCGAAACGATAAATGGAGGATGAAACGATGACAGTGAACAAACAGTTGGAGAACACGACACTTACCATGATGATCGACGGCCGCATCGATACGCAGACGTCCCCGGAGCTTGAGGATATCATCCGGGAGTCGATCGAAGGAGCCGAGGAGCTGATTCTTGATTTCACCCAGGTCAAATACATTTCATCTGCGGGTCTGCGCGTGGTTCTGCAGGCACAGAACTGGATGGACGCACAGGGCGGAAGCATGATCATCCGCGGTGCAAGCAAGAATATCAAGAGTATTTTTAAGGTGACAGGGTTTGATAACTTCCTTACCCTGGAGTGAGCCATTGATCATTGATGGCAGAGCAGACTTGACAGGATGATTCATGTGAGAAAAGGGACGGGATCTGTATGGGCGAACAACAGGATAAAATGAAAAAAAGCATGGGCCTGATACGGAATTTCGGCTGGAAGAAGAACCTTCTTGCCGCCGTCTCTTCTTTTCTTCTGTGCGTATTGATGGACTACGTGCAGGGGCTCACTTCGAACATCCGGGTCCTTTCACACTTTGATATTTCGGTGGGCATCATCCCGCTGCTCGGATTTCTCCTCGGTATCTGGGGCGTGATCGGCGCTGTAGCGCAGAATCTGGTGTCAGATATCATGTTCCTTATGGCAATTCCCAAAGATTGGTGGGCCTTCTGGATTGCTCAGTCCGTAGTCCTGAACGAACTCGGCGTGCTGATCCTATGCGCCCTGCCTTCCATGCTCTGGTATGCTTTTCCGATGAAAGGAGAGCAGAGAGCTGTCTATCCCAGATTCGACACAGCGGCTCATTTCATTAAGTACTATGTGATCATGGTCGGGACGATAACTTGCTACCAGGTGTTGTGGCTGCTGTCTCTTTTTGCCAGCAGCAGCGAAGTCCATTATACGCTTCTGGATATGTGTTCCTCCGTTGCACGGTATGTTGACATTGTCCTGATCATCGGAATACCGCTCATTATTATCTTGTCCAGGATCAGAAACAGGACGATGACCATCAATGAGAGACTGCTGCTTGCTTTTTTGTATATCGGAGTCTTCGCTGCCCTGCTGTGTGCATTTCTGGTATATAAGTCCTCCGGACAGCTGGAAACGGCCCTTTATCAGGACTATGAAGACTACCTCTACAACAGTGCGCTTGTGACTTCGGACGAGGCTTTGGATGCGATCCAGGAGTACGTCAATTTCTGGAGCTGGTTCTATGTGTATGTGACGCTGATGCTGAACAGCCTGCTGATTCTTGAGATGATCCTTATGAGGTCCATCGAGAATAAGGTGACACGTCCGATCCTGTCTCTTGCAGATACCCTGGACCGGTACACGAACAATGATGAGGGGAAACTGGATTCGGAGGCTGTAAAAACGCAGTGCAGGCCGTACCGGTATGGGTACGGAGAGATCAGCAGTCTGACGCAGACATGCGTGGCAATGGTCGGAGAGATCGATACCTACACCGAGAACCTGAAGGATGTAACTGCGGAAAAGGAGCGGATCGGAGCAGAGCTGGACGTTGGCTCAAAGATCCAGAGAGATATGCTTCCCAGGATCTTCCCGCCGTTTCCGGAGCGCAGCGAGGTTGAACTGTTTGCCGACATGACGCCTGCCAAGGAGGTGGGGGGCGACTTTTACGACTTCTATTTCGTAGATCAGAACCATCTTGTGCTGACGATCGCGGACGTGTCCGGAAAGGGCGTTCCGGCGGCGCTGTTCATGGTCATATCAAAGACGCTGCTGAAAAATCATGCACAGACCGGCAGTTCTCCGAAGGAGATCCTGACCTATGTGAACCATCAGCTGTGCCAGGAGAACGAATCCCTTATGTTCTGCACGGTCTGGCTGGGCGTGATAGACCTCAGGGACGGCACGATGACCGTTGCAAATGCAGGGCATGAATACCCGGCTCTGTGCAGAAGCGGCGCTTCCTATGAACTGCTGCAGAAACAGCACGATCCGCCGCTCGGTGTCCGGGACGGGTATCGTTTCAGCGAAGAAACCCTGCAGCTTGAGCCCGGGGATATTCTGTTTGAGTACACGGACGGTGTGACGGAAGCGTCCAATACGGATATGGAACTGTTTGGAGAAGAGCGGATGCTGCAGGTCCTCAATGAGAACGCGGATGCACCCGCTGACGAACAGGTTGGCAGAATGTATGAAGCGATTCGTGCATTTGCAGGAGCGGAACCGCAGTTTGACGATATTACCATGCTGTGCTTCAAATACAGGGGAAGCGCTGAAAGGACGGAGAAACGATACGATAAGCTGACCGTTCCGGCCGCGATTGACAGCATGGACAGGGTGACAGAGTTCGTTGACAGTCATCTGGAACAGACCGGCTGCCCGGAGGATGTCGCCTATGCCATCTCGCTCTCGGCGGAAGAGATCTTTGTCAACATCGCCAATTATGCCTATGAAGGGAAAGAGGGGGATGCGGAGATCAGATTCTCGTTTGATGAGGAAACGAGAACTGCGGTGATTGTATTCTCGGACGGAGGGATCCCGTTCAATCCGATCCTCAGGAAGGATCCGGATACCACACAGCGGCCGGCAGACAGACCGATCGGCGGACTGGGGATCCATATCGTGAAACAGACGATGGACCAGGTCCTTTACAAGTATGAGGGCGGAAGGAACATTCTGACCATTGAGAAGCGGTATGAGGAGGCGTAATTACTGTGCCGAAGAGGCCGCCAGGACAAGGGAACGGATATACGCGGAGAATGCGTCCGGATCCAGGGTCAGGGCTTTGCCCGCTTCAAACCACAGCAGACTGTCCTGATAGGAACTTTTGAAAGAAGGCGTGAACATCTCCCGGACCTGTGGGAGGAAGACGCCTTCTTTTTTTACATAACATGTCCGGGCCGTGGCATTTTTCCTGTATGCGGGATCCACAAAGTGCCCCACAGACTTATGGACGGCCGTATCCTCGTGCGGCAGATAATAGTAGTCCCGGTAGTTCGGAAAGAAATGATAAAGGGTCGCGGTACAGAGAGGGATGGTGACATGGACCCTGTTTCCATGCGCTAAGAGCCTGTATGCGGCGCAGTCTGCTTCCACATCCCGCGGAAAGGGAACGGGAATGTCATAGAAGGCTTCAAAAGAAAGCGGGAAAGGGGCATCTGCAGAGAAGAACGAATCTGTTTCAACCAGCAGGCCCGCAGGATCCGTAATGCTGAAGTGCACCGGGGACTCTGAAGTGAACATCATCGGATAGGCGAGCAGCGGGGTCATCGCCAGCATCCCGAGCACATCCTCCCTGTTGTGCAGATACAGCTTGCCGGCGGCATCTTCCGGATCCGAAGCCGTGTGCGAGCGGACGCTCCGGTATACGTCAATCAGTTCGCCTCCGCTGAAGGGATCCTTTCTGGAGATGCTAAGAAACTGTTCCACGGATTTCTGGTTCAGGGCTTTCAGGCCGAGGAGGGACCTGCAGGGACGGATCTCCCGGTACAGATCCACCGCTTCGATCCCCTCAAAAGGATCGCTCATATGGTGGATTGCGTATTTTTCCTTCAGATACGGGAGATCAAAACGGTCTCCGTTAAAGGCGATGATGGTATCGCAGCGCTGCAAAGCCAGGGCAAACTGTTCCAGAAGAGAGCGCTCCTCAGATCTGCTCTCTGCCAGAAGCTGCGTAACCTCCCACCCGGGGTGCGTATTGCTCCCGGCCGGGGAGGCCGTTTCCCTGAGCGCCCAGCCGATCATATACAGCTGGGAAGAGGAGGCGCGGAACCCGGTCGTCTCTATGTCAAAATAGATGACACGCGCGGGATCTTTTCCGATGGCGGTCAGATATTCTTCGGGGCATACGCCGCGGCTGTGCTGCGTCTTCACGAATCAGGCTCCTTTCAGCGCCGCGCCTTTCTGATCGGCGGCGTCTTTTGCTGAGAGGATAGTAGCATGGATTATGGGAATGCGCAAAGGCGAAGCTGAGAATGCGCAAAAGCGAAGCTGTGAATGCGGTTGCATCCGGGCGAGAGGTCATTTATGATAAATAGACGGCTGCCGGGGCAGTCCGTCTTT
>CAJOKX010000021.1 GCA_905235415.1 uncultured Lachnospiraceae bacterium | reverse complement strand
ACAGAAAGAGAAAACCATGAATATCTACTATATTGATTATGAAAATGTTTCCAGCCTCGGGCTCAAGGGGATCGAGCTGCTCAGCGAGACGGATGAAGTCAATCTCCTCTACAGCAAAAAAGCCGAGACCATGAAGATTGACATGCTCACACAGATCATGGCCTCCAAAGCCAGAATTCATTTCCTGCCGGTTCATGTAGGAACGCCGAACGCACTGGATTTCCAGCTGATCACGCTCCTCTTCCTGCATTATACAGATGAAAACCGCTACTTTATCATCAGCAAAGACAGCGGCTATGACTGCTGTATCAAGACAGCCCTGGAAAACGGCGCCGTGAATGTGGCGCGTTTTTCAAATATCGAAAGCGCGGTCCGCGGCAAGCAGCCGGAACGCACGCAGCGCTCAAGGCGCTCCTCCAGGCGCGGACAGGCCTCTGAAGAGACGCTCTCTTCCTCTCCTGCTTTGGACGCTTCAGCCACAGCCGAAGAGACCGGATCCATCCAGCAGCAGGAGGCGCAGACCGGAGCCTCCCAGCAGCAGGATCTGCAGACCGGAGCCTCCCAGCAGCAGGATCTGCGCCAGATGCAGGAGCAGCATAACGGCGAGAATTCGCAGGATGCAGCCCCGCAGCGCTCTTCCAGGCGCAGAGGCCGCAGGAAGTCTTCTTCCGGAGCCTCCCAGGAACAGGCCGTTCAGGAAACCGAACAGCAGGCCGCAGAGGTTCATTCCGATCAGCAGCCCTCTTCCCAGGCTGAAGAGGCTCGCCAGGTGCAGGATCCGGTGCACGACCAGGAGATACCCGCTCAGAATGCTTCCTCTCCTTCCCAGCGCTCATCGGGCCGCGGAAGAAATTCCAGAAAGAATGCATCCGGCAATTCGCAGCGCCAGCAAAACGGAAAGGACGATGCACAGAAAGGCAACGGCCAGCATCCGCAGAACGGGTTCGAGCGCCAGCAGAATGGAAAGGACGATGCACAGAAGGCGAGTGACAAACCTGTCACCATTCTCTCCGTCATCCGCCGCAGGAATGACGTGCAGCTGGACCTGAATCAGATCGAGATGATCCGGGATGCGCTGAAGACCACCAAGAACAAGCAGCAGTTCTACAATTATTTTGCGAAAAAGCTCGGCCAGAAGAAAGGCATCGAGCTGTACCACTCGATCAAGAGTTCCTACACGGACCTGATCAATGCCAATCTGGTCTGATATCGTTTTTTATACACTCCGCAAGCGGAAGTTCGATCTTCTGCCGGGTCATTTCCACCAGGCCGAGTTTGGTCATGTCCACCACCTGTGTCCGGACCGGATCCTTTGCAGCCGCCTGCCGGAGCTCCTCGATGATTCTGAGTGAATGGGCAGCCTCATTCAGGTTGATGAAGTCTATGATGATAATGCCGGACAGATTCCTGAGACGGATCTGCCGGCAGGCTTCCCTGGCTGCCTCCAGATTCACTTCCAGAAGCGACTCTTCCCTGGATTTTTTCCTGCTGCTCCTGATCCGACCGGAATTGACATCGATGACATGCAGCGCTTCGGTGGATTCGATCACCAGATCTGCACCGCTCTTCAAATTGACTCTTTTACAGACCGCTCTCTCCAGTTCTCTCTCCAGTGAATACAGATTTGTCAGAGATACCTGCGGATCATCATAATACCGCACCTGGTATCTCTCTTTCGTCTGCCCGAGCGCCTGCCGGATCTGCCGGTAAAGGCTCAGGTCATCCGTGATGATCTCTTCTGTGCTCTCCTCCGGAAGATGCAGAACCCTATCGAGCCATCTCGGAGGCGTCTTGAGCAGATTGGAATGAACGCTCCGATAGGGCGCCTTCAGCTTCAGATCCAGCATCTTCGCCTCGAGATCCGCAAGCTCGTCCAGCACATCCTGCACGCAGGGTCTGTCTCCATCCGCCGCCGATTCCGTATCCGCCCCGGCATCCTCCATCTCAGAGGCAATCGCAAGCGACGCATTGGTCCTGAGGACGATCCCGCAGGGGCCGACCCGTTTCTGGATATCGGCAAATTCATCAGAGGACAGAACCCTGTCCTTCAGCGCGCTTCTCTGCGCCTCCGGGATCCTGCGCGATACGCCCAGTCCCACGCCTCCGGACGTCAGGACTGCATATCTTCCGTGCAGGGAGATCCTGGTTGTCAGAGAGACGTCCTTGTCCCCGAACGCATCCCGGCTGATCTGCACCACCAGCTGGTCGCCCGCCTGGATCTGGTCGCTGGGCCCTTTGAGGGTATAGACCGGCTCCACGATCTCATCAAAGGGCAGATACCCGTTCAGTCCAGGAAGGATCTCCACAAACGCAGCGTTGATATTCCTGGCGACATTCTGCACCAGGCCGATATAGATATCCCCGATCTTCGGACCGTCCGCAGGGCTCTCTGCGTGAATCTCCGCCGCATGGCCCGCCTCGTCCAGAAGATAGGAGAACACTTGCTCTTCTTTTTTTACAAGAATGTATTTCATAGGTCCATTTCCATGCTTACAGGCACAGGTCGATCAGCGGTACAAATGCATGCTCCTGTGCATTTCCGGTATCTCCGTAGACCTCGTCCCGGTTGATGCGGAACATGAACGGTGTGCAGCTGTATCCTGCCTCCCTGGCAAATGCCTCCATGAGCAGTTCCGGCCGGATATTATTCTCATTTCCTGCCGCAAGACCCAGATGAATCTCACTTCCGGATACGTCTGCCTGATAGATCAGAGGCCGGATATTGACTTCCTTCTCCGTCTTCTTTCCCTTCTTGATCACCAGGATCTCTTCCCTGCGCAAAAACGCCGCAAACGCTTCCTTCCACAGCGTATCCCACTCGTATCCTTCCCTGAAGGAAAGCGTATAGTCCGCGCGCGCGACCTGGTTCATCCCCTTTTCCGCTTTCGTGATCCCGATCTGCACGGCTTTGATGAAATGAATGCCCTCCGGGGCGCTCTCATTTAACCGCCCGATCATCTCTTCGGGGGGCATCGGCGTGTTGAGATCGACGTCGACATATTCCGAATCGCTGGTCATCCCGACGCCCAGCGGAAATGCGTAGGACATCGACATATGCGGGCTCATGCCCTCCGTGTAGGTCACGTCGATCCCCGCCCTTCTTAAGGCCTTCTGGAAATACCGCATCATATCCAGATGTCCGATAAACTTCATGAGGCCCTGTTTGGAATATCTGATCCGCATTCTCATGACGCACCGCCTCCTTCCGGAATATGGATCCCCGGTACCGGATTGCAGCCCTCCCGCGGATAGACATAGACCTCCTCAGACCCTGCCCTGGTTTTCAGGCAGCCCTCTTCTTCATTGAAGCAGACCCCGCTCCTAAACTTCGCCGCTCCGCACAGATTGCAGCGGACATGGCAGTTGGGCGTCACTTCCGCGCGAAGGGCTCTGTGCCATTCCTCCAGCAGGTATTTCTTTGAGACACCTGTATCGATGAAATCCCAGGGGAACAGTTCCTCCTCCCCTCTTTGACGCTTCGTATAGAAATCAATCTCCAGACCGGTTTCATCCATGGCCCGGACCCAGCGTTCCCAGTCCCAGTGCTCCGTCCACGCATCGAAGAGCGATCCGTCTGCGTACGCAGCCTCAATGGTCCGAGCCACTCTGCGGTCGCCTCTGGCCAGAAGCCCCTCCAGCACGGTGACATACGCTTCATGCCAGTTGTAGCGGATCGACTTGTGGTTCAGGCTGTTTTTCACCTCCTGGTTCACCGTATGCGCAAATCCCAGATAATCCCCGGGCTCATACATCACCGCCCACTGGAACGGCGTAAATGGCTTCGGGACAAAGAAGGAGGTCGAGATGCTGATGGAGCATTTTCCGACCCGCTGCTCCTTCGGAACCGTGTCGTAGTAGGTCTCCGCGATCTTCTCCGCAAGCTGTGCAATAGCCTTCCTGTCCTCTTCCGTCTCGGTTGGCTGCCCCAGCATAAAATACAGCTTTACCTTATTCCACCCCCCGCGGAATGCATCCGCCGCGCCGCGCAGGATATCTTCTTCCGTCAGGCCCTTGTTGATCACGTCCCGCATCCGCTGCGAACCGCCTTCCGGGGCAAAGGTCAGGGAACTCTTCTTGACGTCCTGCACCTTGCTCATCACGTCCAGGGAGAACGCATCGATCCGAAGGGACGGAAGCGAGATATTGATATTCTTCGTCCTTCCGTATTCATCAATCAGGTAATTTACCAATCCGGGAAGTTCCGGATAATCGCTGGTAGAGAGGGAGCTGAGCGAGATCTCGTCCTGTCCGCTCTCGAGCAGCAGGCAGTCTGCCTGCTTTTTCAAAACCTCCAGGCTCTTTGTACGCGTCGGACGGTAGATCATGCCTGCCTGGCAGAACCGGCATCCGCGTATGCAGCCCCTCTGCACCTCCAGAACGACACGGTCCTGCGTAATCTGCATGAACGGAACCAGGGGTTTTGTAATGTAAGGCGCACGGTCCATGTCCGTGACCACCTGCTTGACGACGCGCTTCGGAACGCCCTCCGTGTCCGGGGTAAATGAGCGCAGCGTCCCGTCGTCGTTGTAGGCTGCTTTATAAAACATCGGACAGTAGATTCCCGGAATCGCAGCTGCCTGCCGGAGGAATTCACGGCGGGTTGTCCCCTTCTCCCTGCACGACTTGTACAGATTCAGCAGCTGGTCGTAGGCCGTCTCGCCCTCTCCGATATAGAACAGATCAAAGAAATCGGCGATCGGCTCCGGATTATAGGCGCACGGTCCCCCACCGACCACGATCGGGGCGCCCTCACCCACAAGCAGTTCTCTTCCCTGCTCCTTTTCATCCTCCGCGATGGAAGTTCCCCCGGATGCGCCGTTCTTTGCACAGGCATCCGCAGCCCCCGTCTTCCTGCCGTCTCCGACCGGGACGGAGCGCAGATACAGGCGCTCTTGTGCGTGGAGCGGGATACCGCTCAGATCCAGGATCTGCAGAATATTGGTATAGCACAGTTCATACTGCAGTGTGATCCCCAGAAAGTCCATCTCCAGGACCGGGTCCTGCGATTCCAGCGCAAACAGCGGGATCTTCTTCTCCCGCATGACAGCGTCCAGGTCCACCCAGGGAGAATAGACTCTCTCACACCAGGTATCCTCTCTGGCGTTGAACATCTCATAGAGGATCTGGATGCCCAGGTGGGACATTCCGATCTCATAGACATCCGGAAAGCACATCGCAAAACGGATGTCCACCTTCGTGGGATCTTTCTTTACGGCGTTGACTTCATTTCCGAGGTACCGCTCCGGTTTACTCACCAAGAGCAGGACCTCCTCGGGCAGTGCAAGTTTATATTCCATATCCTTTTCCTGTCTGTATGTGCATGTCTATCACGGACCAACCAAATACAAGTCTGCCGGCGGCAGACTTGCTTGGAATGACATATACAGGAACGCGCCAGGCGCTCCTGAAGGGTTCATTTTTTCTTCGCAGCCTGCTTCCTTTTCAGGGCAGCCAGCTGTTGAGCAATCTTTTTGTTGGCAGCTTCCTTGCTGTCCTTGTTCTTCTTTCCCATCTTACTCATGCACTTCACCTCCTGACCGGTGCTATTCTACCACAAGTCCCCTGTATGAGTGAAGAGAAATCCGAACAATCACGCTATCAGTATTTCGCTGATTGAATCTTTCAGACTTCACCGAAACAATCAGTGCCTCAAGACTACACCACAGCAATCCGCGGCGAAGTCCTGCGTTTTTTATTCAACCTTTCCGAGCTTCCGGAGGACTTTCTCCGGCGTCATGGGCCAGTTCTCCATCCAGACGCCGACAGCGTCGTGGATCGCGATGCCGATCGCCGGCGCAGCCCCGTTGCAGGCAATCTCGGAGATAGATTTCGCGCCAAACGGGCCGTCCTGGTCATTCACATCGATCAGGACCGCTTTGAAATCATCCGGCTGCTCATAGATCATCGGCACGCCGTAATCCGTCATATTGGCGTTGATGCACCGTCCCTTCTCATCCAGGATCATCCCCTCGTAGAGCGTGTGACCGATGGACTTGAGCGCGGCTCCGTACATCTGGCACAGCGCAAGTTCAGGATTGATCGGCGTCCCCGCATCCTGCAGCGCATAGAACTTCTGCACCTTGATCTCCCCGGTCTTCATGTTGACCGCAACCTGGGCGAAATGAGCGCCGTAGGGGACGGAGGAAGCTGTCGTGATGTAATTCCCGTGGTAGATCAGCATCCCGCGCCCGGCGCCTCCGCAGGCTGTGTGGGAGATGGCCTCGTAGGTCAAAACTTTCCCGCTCTTCGTGCTGACAACCTGTCCCGGATACTGCAGCACAAGGTCTTCCGCATCCTCTTCCATCTGCAGCGCGGCTTCCTTCAGAACCGCCTCTTTCAGGCCCTGCGCAGCGACCGCCGCCGCATTTCCCGAGAAAAATGTGCCCGAGGATGCGTACGAGCCGGTGTCAAACGCGGCCGCATCCGTATCGCCCGACAGCACTGTGACATGCTCCAGAGGAATGCACAGAATCTCGCTGACAATCTTGGCGCAGACGGTATCCAGTCCGGTTCCGATGTCCGCGCATCCGCTGTTCAGGATGATGGTTCCGTCGGTTTCCATCTTCGCGATCGCTTCGGCATGATCCAGCCCTGGCAGGCCGGAGCCCTGCATGATCATGGCAAATCCCTTGCCGATCTTTACATCCGGATCGCCGCTCTCTTCCTTCTCGCCCCAGCGGATCATATCGCATCCCTGCAGGATCGCTTCCCGAAGGCCGCAGGATCCGACCGGTACGACGTTGCCCTCGCGTCCTTCACCGAGTCCTTTGAGGATGTCGAGCCTGTACCCGGTCTCCACATGGTTTTTGAGCACCATGTCCTTATAGTCGCATCCGAGTTTTTCCGCAAGCTCCGCCATACACATCATGATGGCGTAGTTGCCCTTCGGGGTTCCGTATCCCTGATATGCGCCGGCGGGCGGCGTATTGGTGTAGAGCACCTTCAGGTCATAGGCCATATTGTCGCACTTGAACAGCGGAAGCGTCTTCGAGCAGCTGTTCATCGGCACCGTCAGGCAGTGGTTGCCGTATGGCCCTGTATTGGCCCGCACCTCCATGAAGATGCCTGTGATCGTCCCGTCCTTCTTTCCGCTCATTTTCACGCGCGCACGCATCGGGTGGCGCGTTGAATTCGCGATGAATTCCTCCTCGCGCGTATTCCTGTAATAGACCGGACGGCCTGTGATATAGGCCGCATATCCCGTCACGTCCTCCACCAGGATATCCTGCTTGGAGCCGTATCCTCCGCCGACCCTGGTCTTGATGACATGGATCTTATTCTGCGGAAGGCCCGTGATCCAGCTCACGATGCGCCGGACATGGTAGGGAACCTGCGTGGACGCATAGACCGCGAGCCTTCCGCCCTCCATGCGCGCGAAGCATACATGCGGCTCCAGGGGCGCATGCTGGATCTGGCTGGTCTGGTAGGTCCGCTCCACAACCGCGTCCGCCTCGGCGAAGGCCTTCTCCACGTCTCCGATCCCGCCCGAGTTGGATGCGGCCACATTGTGATGAATATCGGCCCCCAGCGGAAACTGATAGATCACTTTTCCGTCGCGCCAGTCCCCGGCCTCTTCATTGTACGCATCCAGATTGTCCGGGGCGCCCGCACGGTATTCCACAATGCCGTTATGCACCCTGGGTGCGTCTTCTTCCATCGCCTCTTCCACCGTGAACACGGCAGGCAGGACCTCGTATTCGACTTTGATCAGGGACAGCGCCTCCTCAGCGCTCTCTATGGTCTCCGCAACGACGCCCGCCACCCGGTCGCCCACATGGCGCACCTTCCAGTTGAACAGACGTCTGTCATGGGGAGACGGCTCCGGGTTGCCCTGTCCGGCCTGCATATAGAAGATGTCCGGACAGTTTTCAGCGGTAATGATCGTTACCACGCCGGGAACCTTCTCCGCCTGGCTGATATCGATCGAGCGGATATACGCATGCGCATACGGGGACCGGAGGATCTTCAGCACGCATGCATCGGAGGAGACATAGTCTTCGACAAATGCCTTATCCCCCCGTACCAGCTGCGGCCCGTCCACTTTCTCAAGCGGCTTGCCGATGAAGCTCAATTCAGGGCGGAACGAAGGCGCCGCCTCTGAGGCATACGCTCCGCTGTCCATCCGCTCCTGTGCCATGCGCACCGCCAGATAATAATGTTCATACCCGGCGTCGCGGATATAGATGCCGGACATCGCTTCCTTCACAGCCTCTCTGGAGGGACGCGGATCATTCATCAAAAGCCAGGTCAGCATCAGCGCGCCGGCGGGCGCATTGTATGCGCTGCCGACTATCCCCGCATCCACCATCGCCTGCTGGACCAGCGTCAGGCAGTCCCCGCCGCTCCTGCCGTTCATCAGCAGAGCGCGGTCCACCTGCGCCCTTCCTCCTTCAGGCGCGCATCCCTCCCCGAAGAAATCCTCCGTGAGGTCGACCCCCTTTGCAGCGAGAATGCCCAGATCCTTCAGGCCGTCCGGCGTAACGATTCTTGCCCCCTGTGCCAAAACGGCAGGAACCAGGCCTGCATAAACAGGCTCGCCGTTCATAAGAACCGTGTCGGATCCGCAGAATCCTTCATAATCATCCGAATCGCGCACGCTGACGCATCCGTGTTCTGCGAGAAGATCCCTGAGGCGTGCCGACGGATCCGTCTCATACCTTCTGTGGATATGATTGACTGTAAGATCCAGCTTCATCTCCAATCTCCTCCTTCCTGGCTCAGCTTCTCATACATATCATCCAGTGTGACGCCGGTCAGATATTTCTTGTATGCCTCTGATCCGAACATATCATCCTGTACGCCTGCCTCTCTCCAGGCAAGGCTCCAGTTGCGGATATCCGGCGTATAGATCCCGCATCCCTTGACCGCAAGGCCGATGTGGTAGGTATCGTCCATGCGCCCCATCGCGATGGTCAGATACGCATGGCTCTCAACCGTGTTCGCATACCGCTTCGAAAGCACGTGCAGAGAGTCGCCTTCATCCGGAAGCACAACCGCTGTGATCAGCGCGTTGGATGACCGGATCTCCTCGTTCGCATAGTCCGCGGCATCGATCTGCCGGATACCGGATGCATCCGCGATCTCAAGGAGCGCATCCGCGGCCAGCAGGGTCGGAACCAGGTAGGAGTCGCTTCTCCATGCCGCGATGTTTCCTCCGATCGTGGCCATGTTCCTCTTCTGAAATGATCCGCAGAAAAGCAGGGCCTCCTTCAGATACGCAGGCGCAGCCGGATCCTTCAGCGCCTGCGAAAACGTCGTCATGGCGCCGATCCGCACCTCGCCTGCCTGCTGCCTGATTCCGTACAGCTCCGGTATATGGTTCAGCAGGATGAGCTTCTTCTGGGCGACGCCGGATCCGAGACGTTCAATCTCCGTGCCGCCCCCGTAATAAGCCGTATCCGGTCCGGCACTGCGAACCGCCTCTTCTATCGACATGACTGAAATGAATTCTCTGTCCATCGAGTATGCCTCCTTTAAAGAGCACTTCTCCTGCACTGCAGACATAAGCGCCCGTCCTCATCTGCCTTCATTCTAACACGTTTAAGCAAATTATGACGCTCTTCATGGGATTGTTTTATGATGTTTTATAATATCATTATTAAAAAACCGGCTTCCTTGCGGAAACCGGTTCAGTATCAGTCGGAGTGGTGAGATTCGAACTCACGGCTTCTTGACCCCCAGTCAAGCGCCCTGACCATACTGGGCCACACCCCGATCGTTCTGGATTATAACAAATCACTCCGAATAGTTCAAGTAGAAGTTACCACTTGCGGATATTGGATACAGGTTCTGAAGTCAGATCTACGCCGAGCCGCTTGAACACATGCCGGTCCACTTCTGTCAGCATGACGGTTGTATGGACCTGGCAGCCGCGCAGATTCGGAATCTGCTCCAGGCTCTCCCGCGCATTCAGGTTCGACCTGGCGGCAAGCGCCAGCGCAATCAGCACCTCGTCCGTATGCAGGCGCGGATTCTTTCCATGCAGGAAACGGACCTTCAGGTCCTGGATCGGGACGATCTCCTCCGGGGAGATCAGCTTGACGCTGTGTTCGACTCCGGCCAGATATTTCAGCGCATTCAGAAGGAGCGCCGCAGAAGCCCCAAGGAAATCGGTGGTCTTGGATGTGATAATGGTTCCGTCCGCCAGCTCGATTGCCGCCGCCGGAACGCCCGACTCCTCTGCCCTCTTTTTTGCCTCCACCGTGACTCTGCGGTCATCAGTCGTGATCTTCGCCTGCTTCATCAGAAGCTGGATCTTGTAGACCTCATCCTCGCTTGCCTGGTCGTTGACAACCTTGCAGACGGTATCGTAATAACGGCGGATGATCTCCTGGTTGGCAGCCTCCGAAACGATCTCGTCATCCGAGATGCACATTCCGGCCATATTGACGCCCATGTCGGTCGGAGACTTGTAGATGCTCTCTCCGTAGATTCCTTCAAATATCGAGGAGAGAACCGGGAAGATCTCAATGTCCCGGTTATAGTTCACCGTGGTCTCCCCGTATGCTTCCAGGTGGAACGGATCGATCATATTGAGATCGTTCAGGTCCGCCGTTGCCGCCTCATACGCCAGATTGACCGGATGCTTGAGCGGCAGGTTCCAGATCGGGAACGTCTCGAACTTCGCGTATCCTGCCTTGATCCCTTTCTTATTGTCCAGATACAGCTGGGACAGGCAGGTCGCCATCTTGCCCGAGCCCGGTCCGGGAGCGGTCACCACAACGAGCGGCCTCGTCGTCTCGATATAATCATTTTTCCCGAATCCGTCCTCCGACAGAATCACGTCGACGTTGGACGGATACCCTTCGATGATGTAATGCAGGTAAACACGGAAGCCCTTTTTCTCCAGCTTTTCGCGGAACATGTCCGCCGCTTCCTGCCCCGTATAGTGCGTGATGACCACGGAACTGACGTACAGTCCCCGGTCCTGGAACTTCGAGGCAAGGCGCAGGACATCCTCGTCGTACGGGATCCCGATATCGCCGCGCATCTTATTTTTCACGATATCGGCAGCGCTGATCACAATGATCAGTTCCGCCATGTCGCTCATCTGCATCAGCATCTGCAGTTTGCTGTCAGGCTCGAAGCCGGGCAGCACACGGGAAGCGTGCAGATCGTCAAACAGCTTGCCGCCGAACTCCAGATACAGCTTGTCGCCGAACTTGCCGATGCGTTCCTTGATATGCTCTGACTGAATCTTCAGATACTTGTTATTGTCAAACCCGATCTTCATTGATAAACCTTTCATTCTGGATGGATCCATTCTGCAGCCGTCCTGAATCCTGTATTGCCCCCTGCAAAGACAGATCTCTCAGCCCCACAGAGAATGCGGATACACGCCTGCCTCTGCAAGATCTGCAAGATTCTTCCGCACGCTCTCAATGTCTTCCTGATACGTGACGCCGAACCATTTATCCTGCGTCTCAAGCACTCTGACCTTCGCTATGCCGTCATCGAGCATATGTCCGACAAGCGTCGGCAGCAGATACTCTGCGCTTTTCTCATCCTGCGTGCCGATGTGCTTCTCCAGAAAAGCGCAGAAACCCTCCTCCAGCATATCCAGAAATTCGCTGCCGAATCCCCACATATTCATGGAGACTGCCGTATCCGGATCCAGCGCTCTCACGCTGCCGTCTTCAAGCTGCACGCCTGCGCCCTGCTGATACCGGATGATGTTCTTTGTCTCGACAATCGAAGACAGCATCCCGTCCGCATCCACAGAACATACGCCCCGCGTCACGCCGCCGTTTTCGGAAAGCGTGTTGCGCAGAATAAATCCGGACATACACATGTTATAGACGCTGCCGCTGCGCGAAACATCCCCCTGTGTCAGATATGTGTGGATATTCCGGTACGCCTGCCTTCCATAGTAGTCGTCCGCGTTGATGACGCAGAACGGCTCCCTGACAACGTCTTTGCAGGCAAGGATTGCCTGGCCTGTCCCCCAGGGTTTGGTGCGCCCTTCCGGAAGGGTATATCCGCCCGGAAGATCTTTAAGTTCCTGAAAGACGTAAGAAACGTCCGCATGGGCTGCGATCCTGTCGCCGATGACTTCCCTGAAGTCCGCTTCCAGATCCTTGCGGATTACAAAAACGATTCTGTCAAATCCAGCCTGGAGCGCATCATAGATGGAATAATCCATGATGATCTCGCCGGAGGGTCCGAATGATGTCAGCTGCTTAATGCCCTGGCCGAAGCGGCTTCCGATTCCGGCCGCCATGATCACCAGGCTCGTGCGATTATCCGTACTCATACTGAATTCTCCTTCTTCCCAAACCTGCAAAGGACATGTGTGAATACACCTGAAACAAAAAGAAGATCGTCCAAATTCGCTCTGACGATCTTCAGCAAGCCGGAAATGGGACTCGAACCCACGACCTACGCATTACGAATGCGTCGCTCTACCGACTGAGCTAATCCGGCGCGCTGCCTCTTAAGACAACGTGGTTATTATAACGGTTCACGCTTCTTTTGGCAAGAGAAACTTTTCCTGCTCCACACACCGTTTTCATGGTATGATGGAGTCGTCAGTGAATGACATGGAATACATATTCACTCATTGCAGAAAGATGCGCAGTTTCCTGCGCCGGAGGTAAGATGTACCGGTCCCGTCTGATCAAGAAAATGATACCCGCCGCACTTCTGTGCGTATCCCTGTCTGCCGGATCCGCCCTGTGCGCCCATGCATATGATGCAGATAAACTGAAATCCGCCGGCATGCTCCGGGAGGATCTTTCCACCTGGACACAGCGCGATGACAGTTTCCCGGAAAACGCGATGATCAGCGTAAACGGCCGCTCCTGTCTGGATTCGATGGGATGCAGTTATTACGCCACCTTCTTTATGATGTGCAAGGCAGGCGCGTTTGATCCCCTGGAATACACAGCCTGGGAATTTGCAAAGGACTGTTATGACAAGGGGCTGAGCCGTTCTCAGACCGGCTATTTTGAGCCCCGGTCCGCAGATGAGATGACAAACGGACGCGTGCGCTTCGTGGAGGATGGCAACTTCGGCGATTATTACAGCGGTCAGAGCGGAATCGCTGCATGCGGGAACACACAGGACGTAATCGATCTGCTGCGCGATCTGACAAAGAAAAAAGGATACTTCTGCGTTGCCTGCTGTGTCGGCGGCGTCACCAATTCCAGAGGCGAGGAGTACTATTCGCAGGGACATTATATCTTCATCGACGACGTGCTGAGAAACGATCTCATTATCGGAGACTCTGCATTTGACGGTCTGAAGTGGTCGGACAACTGGGGAAGGCACAATGCGCAGATTGTCAAGATCTACTGCTATGAAGCGTTCGATGCGCAGGGAAGGAAGATCCGTCCCTCTGACTGCGAATCCATGTACAGGATCTTTACGCCCCAGGATGAGACAGAATCCGAAGCACTGACCGAGGCTGAAACGGAAGCGCTGACTGAGACGGAAACGGAAGCACTGACCGAAGCGCTGACTGAGACTGAAACGGAAGCGCTGACTGAGGCCGAGACAGAGGCACCGGCTGAAACTGAATCGGAAGCGCTGACCGAGGCCGAAACCGAAGCTGAAACAGAATCCGAAGCACTGACCGAGGCCGAGACAGAAGCTCTGACTGAGGCGGAAACGGAAGCGCTGACTGAGGCCGAGACCGAAGCTGAAACAGAATCCGAAGCACTGACCGAGGCTGAAACAGAGACAGAAAAACGGCCCGGGAATGTGACTCCGCCCAAAACAGGCTGGATCCTCTTCCTGGACCGTCTGCAGCGTTTCTGCGAATCCGGCGGCGCAGATCTCAACGGTTGAACCGTGTCAGGTTCTGCGACTGGATAATGCTCAAAAGATAACTTCCGTAGTTCCCGGCTGCGGCATATCCGCTGTTTCCGACGATGGAACAGGCTCTGGAGGAATTGCGGACGCCGAACACCTGCGGCAGATAGGACTGCATGAATGTCGTATACGCTTTCAGGCTTTTATCCCATGAGCTGTAGTGCCGCAGACCGGATCTCGACATCATCCCGAACAGATTATTGTGTTTGATATGTTGGCCGTATCCTGTTTCCAGGCAGGCCTGCGCAGTCACAAGAGATGCGAGAATGTTGTACTTTGCCTGGTTCTCCCGGGCCATCTCTCCGATCGTCTGGATGAATCCCTTTCTGGAACCTTCATATTTGCATTTGCTGAAAGATCCGTCTTTGTTGAAGATGCAGGAGATTCCATTGACCTTATAGGTACAGTCGGAAACCATGGAGCATACCTTGCCTCTCTTGCCCTTCTCCCGGAAATAGTACCAATTCTTTCCTTTTTTCAGCCAGCCCTTCACCAGGATCCGCTTCTGCTTGCCGGACTTCCTGGCGTAATAGGTGCGCTCGCCCACTTTGATCCATCCTGTCTGTTTCTTTCCGTTGACAAGATAATACCAGTCTTTCTTCTTTCTGACGAATCCGGTTTTACCGGAAGTGCTGAGAGCTGCATCCGCCGCCTCTGCTCCCCAGACGCTGCCTGAGCGGCAGTCTGACAATTCCGGAGCAACACAAAGAAACAGAATCGCCGCGATCAGACTCAGCAGCAGTCTTTTCCAAGCAGTCTCAGTGCCTGCCACGATAGTTCCCTCCCTCTGTATCGACGATCCTCTGCCTCCGGTACAGCTGTACCGGCATCAGATCGACAGATCTGCAGGATAGATCCAACAGATCGACATCAATGGATATGTCGCTATTCTAATGCCTGAAGACTGTTTGGTCAAGCTGTTTGTAAAATCTCTGTAATATATAGAAAAACAAAAGAAAAGATCTGTCCGTCTGCGCAGGCATCGGACAGATCAAATCGTCTCACTGCAGGGCTGATCCTCTTACCCTTCTTCGGCATCCTCTTCCTCGATCTGCGTAATGCCGAACTCCTCTGAAAGCCTCGTATTCAGCAGAGCGTCCAGTTCCTGTGTCAGAGCCTTGATCTTTCCTCCTTCGGCGATCTGTCTGACCAGTTCCGGCCATTTCTCCTCCAGGTCGGTAAACAGCGGCATGGACGGGCTGTACTCTGTTGCATATCCGAGGAAGAACCGGTACAGCTGTGTACTCTCATCGGATTCGTAAACGTCTTTGAGATAGGTTCCCTGCACCCTGCTTCTCACCGGCAGGCAGCCGGAGAGAGAAACCGCTTTTGTATATTCATCCGGATCCTCGCTTAAAAAACGGATGAAATCAATGGAATCTTCCAGCGCCTGTGCGTCCTCCTGCTTAACGGCGCCGATCCCGCAGATATCCCCGGTCAGGACCGGAAGATTCTTGGAGTTAGGATACATCATGGGAAATACCGTAAAATCCGCAGAGGATGCATATTGCTGCTGTCTGTAATAACTCCAGAAAAAGGTGACGGGAAGCTCACCGTCCAGAAACGCCCTGATCTCATCATCGCTGCCCATCCCGGGATCATATTCAATCCCTTTTCCCTGCAGATTGCGCAGAATCGAAAAACTGGTCCGCACAGCGCTGCTGCTGAGTGTATACCCCGTCATCGTACTGTTCACAAGCGATCCGTCGGACAGGTTTGTGATAAAGGACATAAACTGTCTCTGGTCCTTCTTGTCCCTGCACGGTATCTTTGCCACTACAATGTCTTTGTCTTCATGACTGAGCATATAGTCATGCAGCACCAGGACACTGTCTATAAAACCGCTGTCTTTCCAGGAATGCGCATTTTCATCCAGATACTGCACAAGACCCCTTCTCCAGAACAGGTTATAGTTGACCGCCATCGTATAGACGTCGCGAAACAGCGGGATCTGATACCATCCCCCATCCAGTCCCTGGCAGGTCAGACGGATCTCCCCGTCAATCTCTGAGGAAGCCTCGCTGCTCCAAAGATCAGACAGATCGGCCATCGATCCGTCATTCCCCCACTTTGTTACAAGATACGCAGGGGATGCGATGATCAGATCGGGCGCGTCCAAAGTACCCAGCGCATCCTCCGCTTCATCCATCCCGTTTTCCGCATCCAGTATCCTGACATGGATCTCTACGTCCGGATGGATCCTGTGATAGTCCTGCGCAAGTTCCTCAACCGCCGCAGGATCCTCATATCCTCCGACGGGGCATACCCACAGATCCAGATCTCTGCTGTCAGCCCGCGTGATGCAGGGTATAAAACACAAGAAAAAGGCGATGATGACAAGCGTCATCCCGCCTTTGATTCTATACTGATTCTCACCATTTTCCATGAAAGCATTCCTCCCGGCCAATGTCTTATTCTTACGAAATAAGCACCGTTCTGTCAAGAGAAAACTGCTTTCATTTCATCTTATGCGCAGATGCATTTCAACAGATACGAATAGATGTCCTTATAGGTCGCTGACGTATAGTGAACGCCGTCGACAGTTGAGAAAGACTTATCGATAAGCATATCGTATGTGTCGACAATGCCGTATCCCCTCAGTCCTGCGACAATCGTCTTATTGAATGCGAGGACGTCCTTGTTGCGGACGAGATAGCTGCACTTCTTCGCCTTCTTGTTCTCAATCGGGTTCACCGTCATATAGTACGGTGTTGCACCATACTTGACAAGCGTCACAGCAAGGCTGTTCAGGTACGTGATATAGTTATTTACATTGTACAGATCATTGACGCCGAGGTTGATCACAACCGCTTTGCCTTTGAACTCACCCTTCTTCGCCTTCTTGGAAAGGGACAGTCCCTTCATCCAGTCAAGACCCTGTCCGACCTTCGCATACCATGTTCCGGTTCCGCCGACAGCGCCCTGCATTCCGACAAAACGGGAATCGCCGATAAAGACAACATCCTTGACGGCAAATGAACCGCGCGCCGTGGTCCGCAGATCTGCCGAGGCAGCGCCGGAAGCGGTCTCTTCAGTCTCTTCCTGATCCAGCGTGACTGCTGCGGAAGCCGTCTTCTTCAGCTTCATGACAACTGTCTTGATGGTCTCAGGGCAGGCCTGAATCGCTTTTCTCTTTTTAATCTTGATAACAAACTTATAGGTGACGCCTTCATAACGAACGCGGATCGTTGCAGTTCCCTTCTTCCTGGCGGTGACCAGACCCTCCCCGGAAACTCTCGCATATTTCTTATTCAGGGATTTCCACTTCAGAGGCTCTTCAACACCCTTGAGCTGAAGCTGAATCTGCTGTCCGACCCTCATCGTGACCTTCTTGGTCTTGACGGCTGACTCCGCGTGCACATGCGCGGGAAGAAGCGCCATCGTGAGCAGCAGGGCTGCCATAACAAGTATGATCTTATTCAAGTAACGACGATTTGCTCTGATTTTCTCTGAAAACATGCATAGTCCTCCTTGCAGTTACTTCGAATTTTACATGAATGTAACAAGTTTGTAAAGTTCAAATTGCAAGGTTTTTCGATATTTATCGATAATTTGGAAATTCTCCGACCAATTTCCCCTTTTTTTATTACATAAGCACAGGAAATTACCGGTAATTTTGTAACATGTTTAAACATTTCAAAGTCTGAACGAAGGGACGGCCTCTTCTACAGCGGCCAGAAGAGACTGCCTGTCTGTGGTCGCGATCAGCTCCTGCGGGAAATGAATCTCCTCCAGCATCTCCAGCGCACCGCCCACCCTTCCGATCTGCAGGCAGTTGTGTGCGTCTGTCGTGACGGCGATCTTCACCTCCATCTGCGCACACCGCTCGGCGATCTTTCTGCAGCGGCTCATAATCTCATCATCCGGGAACGCAAAGCTGTGCTCATTGATCTCAACAAGCTTGTGCATCGCTTTTGCAGCTTTCAGGATCTCATCGGTGTCAATCTCAAGGCCGGTCCGCCCGACATGGCCGAGCATGAGCACTTCCGGACGGCTGAGCGCTTTGATGTACATCGATGTAAGCTCGCTGCATGACCTTCCTTTTGTAAAGGACTTGCCGTGTATGCTGGCAATGACATAATCCAGTCTGCGCGTCACCCATCTGTACAGAGTCTTCCTGCCATCCGGATACATTTCTCCGGTGATCCCTGTCTCCAGGACGATATCATCTCCGAACAGATTACCGTCCAGGTCTACAATGTCCGCTTCCACCCCGCGCAGCACGGTGATCCCCAACCAATCTCTCTGCCAGTCTCTCTGGCTGCTCAGATACTGGTAGTTCTTCCCCTCTTCCACGTCATGAAAGAGCATGGAGGAGAAATGATCCGTGGAGCCGAGTACTTCCAGTCCCTGCGCGGTCGCTTCCCGCACATTTTCATAGATGGTACTGTATGCATGCCGGGAAAACAGTGTATGTGTATGAATATCGCAAAGGTTCTTCAGGCTCATGTCTGTCTGTATGCTCCTGTCTCTAATGTCGTCTGCGTCTGCGCCCGGAGCGCGAACTGCGGTTTCTGTATGACTGCGGACGCATGGGCTGCGTACTGTCCTTATAGTCGCTCTTTATCACCTCAAAGCGCTCCGCCAGGTAATATCTGCCTTCATCCGAGACGATGAACTGCGGATCCAGGCGGACCGTATAGCGCAGGTACGGTTCAAACCTGCAGTAGTCGGGCGCCCTGTCTTTCTTTTTATAGCAGAAATAATCAATGTATGAAGCTTCATTTCCGAAAGACTGCTCCAGATGGTGCGAATGAAGCCTGGCATAGTCCCCCGACGGGAACCTTCCCGTGTTGCGCTCCACCTGTCCGGACAGGCTCACATAGATGTAGGCGGTCGGCCATGCGGAAGTATCCTCTGCCACTCTCTCCCCCGCATCCTCACCGTCTGCGCTCTCTGTGTAAATGCGCTCCCCCGGGATCGTCTCCGGGATCTCTTCTGCCATGATCTCCGCGATCCTCTTCGTCAGGGGCGGCTTCAGGCGGATCACATACTGCGCCAGGTCGTCCCTGCGGATCTTGTAAAAGAAACTCGAAGCCAGGTCCAGATCGCGGCACAGCTTCTCACAGTCGCTCAGGTGCGGCCTGTAGGCAGTCATGGCTTTGATCCTCTCCGGCTGCGGAAGAATCGCTTTCCACTCCGCATCAGAGGTCGGGCGCAGCATGGCGCCCAGCAGCTGCCGCAGCAGGTCCATCTGCAGCCTGTCGCGCAGATCCAGCGGAAGGGAGGCCAGATTGTACTCGTCCGCCTTGCTGATGGACGGAAACTCCTCCTCGATCAGGCGGCAGATCGCAAGCTCCGTGGTCGTATCCGCCTTGACAAACGGTTCTCCGGCCTCACTGCCGGTCCACGCCCTGTAGATCAGGCTCAGCGGAAGGTCCTTCTCTACCAGAAATGCGGGCAGCTCCAGCGGCGCGCTCGAGGACGGCACATCCTCCTCTTCCATTTTTGAGCGGATCTCTTCCCGGTCGGAACTTCTGAGCGTATTGACATATCCGACGGGAAACCTCCCGTAGCGGCCGGCCCTTCCCGCCACCTGCTTGACGGTCTGCGAATCCAGGCGGATCTCCCTGCGGTTGATGAACTTCGTCACATCGCGGAATACGATCCGCTCGATATTGTAATTCTGTCCGATCGCGATGGCGTCCGTCGCAACCAGGCAGTCGGTTTCTCCCTCTTCGAACTTGCGCGCCTCCTCCATCTTCACTTCATAGGGAAGCTTTCCGTATACGATCGACGGCGTCATGCCTCTCTCTTCGAGCCACTCCGCCATCTGATAGGCGCCGATGCGGGAAAATACGATATACGCGTCATTTTTCCTGGGCCCCTCATACTCCGTCTCCTCAAACTTCAGTTCTGAGGTCCTGTGATGTTCAATCACTTCCCACGTATCGCCGCACAGTTCGATCAGCCGCTTTGTGATCTCCAGTCCGCTCCAGGCGCAGCACACGCAGACGGTGGGGGCGTTGACGCCTAGAATCGCATTGGTATACAGAGAACCATCCTCGCCGGAGATCAGCTGGCACTCATCAATCACAGCGCAGTCGTAGGGATGGGCATAGTCAAGCATTCCGATCGTCTCGGAGACATGCTTTGCGCCGGGCTCGATCTCTTTCTCTTCCCCGGTTGCAAAGGAACATGGAACGTGATAGCTGCGGATCACTTCCCTGCCTTCATACGCCAGCATGCGCAGGGGGCACAGATAGACGCCGGACGGGGAAGACGCCAGCATGCGCATCGCGTCATAGGTCTTTCCGGTATTCGTGCCGCCTACATGGATGATGAAATGTCTGTGCAGCTTCCTTGCCTGCGGGAACAGGTCCGGGATATGCGACGGCGTTGAGAATCCGACCGAGTCATACAGTTCGAGCATTCTCTGCGCGCTCTCAAGCTGGAACCGGGCCGCTGCCGCTCTCAGCATACGGGTCGATCTTCCGATCTGCGAAACAAGGTACCCCTGGAGGAAGCTTTTCCCAAGCCCCTTCCGGTCTGTCCGCATCCCGAAGATCTCAAACAGCTCCGGCCAGTAGAATCCGTCGCGCGGCCCTTTTCCTCTGCCTCCTGCGTC
Source organism: uncultured Lachnospiraceae bacterium (assembly GCA_905235415.1). Taxonomy (GTDB): domain Bacteria; phylum Bacillota; class Clostridia; order Lachnospirales; family Lachnospiraceae; genus Porcincola. Next base: position 5,724 of record CAJOKX010000021.1, on the reverse strand, counting down.
CTTTCTCCGATAACTGCCTGAAGAAGATCCGCTTTCGAGGAAATACTCATTGCGCACGCGCCTGACAATATCCTTCTCATGGTCCTCGATCAGTCTGCGGTCCGCCCTTGCGCTGATATAGTGCCGGATGGAGTCATAGTTTTTCCCGTTTTTGATCCGCATGCTCAAAGCGCCCATCTGCAGGCTCTCTTCCTGCAGCTGGTACTCAAACAGCTTCACTTCCATCTCCCGCGAATCAAGGGCAGAGAGGTTGATGCGGTCCTGGCAGTAAAGCATGCGGATATCTGTCGAGTAATTGATTTTCTCTATGATTGCATCAAGCAGCCGGTCCGCTTCCGCATCCAGCTGCGCTCTCAGTTCCGGGGGCAGGATGCGCAGCATCTGCTCCCTTGTAATCACTGCATATAATTCTCTCATATTTGGTAATAAGCCGGACTTCGCAGAGATCCCTTCCTCTCAATTCCGCGCCTGCACAATTGTTCCGGGATCTGCGCAAAGAAGAATAAACCGGCCGTCTGCGCTGCAGACGACCGGCGGATTCTGAACGTGTCAGTTGTAAAAAAACAGTTTCTGCGCCTTTTTCGTCACAACAATGAACCATACCAGGACCAGGAAGAATGCGGCCGTCACTCCGAGGTACACATACATGCTGACCTTTTTTACATAATCCGAATACAGGCAGATCCCTCCGGAAATAAATGCGGCCCCTGCCAGCACGAGCAGCTTGGTGGAGATGAAATCACGGTATCCGTCCAGGTCCTTGCACCTTCTGGCCCAGCCCTGCGGTACAAGTACGCCTTCCTTGATCTCACCCTTAAACTTAAGCAGGTACCACGCATAGACAACATAGGCGCCTGCGATGATGATCAGAAAATCCATAAATCCGAAAACCGAACTTGTATCCATATCGTATTCCCCCTTCCGGCATACTGCTATGCCATAAACGGTATCCTGTCTGATCCGGACTGTCCTGATTACAGGTCAAGCCATCTGATCACTTCCTGCGGCATCTCATCCACATCCACCACCGTATCATGCAGCACCGGCGCCGTCCGGATGTCCTCGATTGCCTGCGGGATCTCTACGCCCGAGATCTCATGGAGCATGTCGATCAGCTCCAGATCGGTCATCTCACCCGCATCCGGGCGGATCGAGCGCACGACCGTATTGCAGAACTTATACGGGCTTGCCGTGGAAGCGACGACCATCGCCGCACTGTCCTTCGTCTCCTCGCGGAACTTCCGGCAGACAGCGGATGCCACGGCGGTGTGCGTGTCGATCACATAGCCGGAGCGTTCATAGATCCTGCTGATCTCCTCCGACGTTTCCGCCTCGCTCGCATAATTGCCATAGAAGTCGCCAAGGCCTTCTTCCATCTTCGGTGTGATCTGATAGATTCCCTCTGCCCCGAGACTGTCCATGCATTTCTTCGTGAAGTCAGGATCCTCTCCCGCGATCCTGTAGATCAGTCTCTCCAGATTGCTGGAGATGAGGATATCCATGGACGGGGAGGATGTCAGCCTGAAGCTCCGGTTGCGGTCATAACTGCCCGAAGTGAAGAAATCAACCAGAACCTTGTTTTCGTTGGAAGCGCATATGAGCTTCTTCACGGGAAGGCCGATCTGCTTCGCGTAGTACGCGGCGAGGATGTTGCCGAAATTGCCGGTCGGAACAGTGATGTTGATCTGCTCTCCCGCCCTGATCTTTCCTTCCTTCACCAGCTGGCCGTATGCATAGTAATAATAGACGATCTGCGGGACCAGTCTTCCGATATTGATGGAGTTGGCGCTGGAGAAGCGCTTGCCCGCGCCCGCCATCCGCTCCTTCATCTGCTCATCGGAGAAGATCCGCTTGACTGCGGACTGCGCGTCGTCAAAATTGCCCCGGATGCCGACTACATGCACATTCGAGCCGCGCTGCGTGCACATCTGTTTCTCCTGGATCGCACTCACGCCGCCCTTCGGATAGAAGACAATGATCTTCGTCCCCGGAACATCGGCAAATCCCGCCATGGCAGCCTTGCCGGTATCGCCCGAGGTTGCGGTCAGGATCACGATCTCATCGCTCACGCCTCTCTTGGCGGCCGCAGTGGTCATCAGATGCGGAAGAATCGACAGCGCCATATCCTTGAACGCAATCGTCGCACCGTGGAACAGTTCCAGATAAGAGACTCCGTCCGCCTCATGAAGGCATGTGATCTGCGGAATGTCAAACTTACTGTCATAGGCCCGGTCTATGCAGGTCTTCAGCTCCTCCTGCGTGAAATCGGTGAGGAAGAGGCTCATGATATCGAGCGCAGTTTCCTGATAGGTCTGTCCGGCAAGTGTTTCCAGGCTTTTGGTATACCGCGGCAGTTCCTCGGGAACATACAGCCCGCCGTCGGGCGCAAGCCCCTGCAGGATCGCCTCGGAGGCTGTTGCCCTGATCTGTGAACTGCGGGTGCTTCTGTACATGATCTGCATAATAGAAGGTGCTCCAATCTCATTACAGCTCCGCATCTGCCGCACAAAAGCGGATCAGATCCGGAAAATACACGTTTCAAATACCTGTCAATCATAATCGATATCGCTTCAGCAGGCAAGTGCGGAAACCAAAAAGACAGGCACAAAGGGACAAAACCCTATGTGCCTGCCGCATACCCATTTTCCATTTTCAGCCGTCCGTGATTCTGTTTCCGGTTACGAATCCTTCCTGAAGCGGTAGAATTCATGGCCTCCGTATTCAAACAGATATTCCAGCTCGCTGTCAAACCAGTCCACGCTTCTGCTCGCCGCATGCTCCCTTGCGATAAAGAACAGTGCGCCTTCTGAGATATCCTCCTGCGTGATCGCATTGTTTACAGCTTCGATCGTCGAGTCCGAGATCGTCAGCGTGCCCATGCGCCCGTCCTGCGTCGGAGAGAACTGTGCGGTTCCGCTCTGCCTCTGCCATACGACGTCGTACACGGTATCCGGGAATACCGGATCCTTCACCCGGTTCAGCACCACACATGCAACATACTGCTTACTGAGGAGGTCTCCGCCTGTGCATTCAGCCTCCACAATCTGCAGGAGTGTTGAATAATCCGTATAGGACAGAGGAAGATGGCTTTCCACTGTGTCCGCGGCGCTGCTGCTGACCATGGACGCCGTACGGACGGCCTTAGGCGTGCCGGATGGCATGGGGGTCGAAACAGCCGTGCGGGCCGCGTTTCCGAGCGTCAGAGCGCAATGCTGAAGGATCTGTGACTGTGTATAGGCAGCTCTGTCCGCAGCTGTCTTTCCTTCGATGGCCGCATCTGCTTCTGTCCCGGCGCCTGCCAGCGTCACCGTGATATCTTCCGACTGACCGGAAGGATTCTTCGCAACCGCACGGGCCGGAAGCACAAGAAACAGGACCGCACACAGCAGGATCCCTGCCAGTGCAATCGAAAAGAGCGAATGTTCAATTGAATCCCTGACCTTCATCCATCTTCTGATCAGAGACAATTCCCACAATCTGCCCATACGTGCGTCTCCTTTATATCGATCAGTATAGATATTCCCGGGCTGTTTGTCAATAATTTTGTAACATTATCGCAATATATACGTAATATAGTAGGGAGTGCAGGCCTTCACCACAACATGTAGCAGCGCCCACTAGCTTACTCTGAACAAACCGCCTCAGAACACTCGGCCTCTGCCAGCGCAGACTGCAGTATCCATCGGCGCAGACTGCACGAGGGCTCCCTCGCATTCCTCGGAACAAAAAACCGGGAGGTCTCATAAAGCGGAGACCTCCCGGACCTGTCATTTTCTGTTTTGTTCTGCTGCTCTTCGGATACGCAGTTTGTCTGATTCTCTTCAGTCGATGCCCGCGGCGGCCGCTGCATTGTTGACGGCGGTCAGCAGTGCATCGATCGACGCGCGGATGATATCCGGATCAACGCCTGCGCCCCAGTACAGGTTGCCGTCGCCGGCCCGAACGCCCACATAAGCGATCGCGCGCGATGAGGAAGACTGTTCCAGCGCATGCTCTTCGTATACTTCCAGATGATAATCCAGATTGTACTGCTTCATCAGCGCCTTTGACACGGCGTCGAGACGGCCGTTGCCGTTTGCCATAACCTCGCAGGACTGACCCTTATGCTGCGTTGTGACATAGGCGACAATTCCGTTCCTCTGCTTGAAATGCACCTCCGAGATATTGAACGGTTTTGTAACGTCCTCGTATTTGTCGATGAACAGATCGAAGATCTGATCCGGCGTAAGCTCCTTGTGCGCATGATCGGATTCCGATTTGACCATGTAGCTGAAGTTCTCGCGCATCTGTTTCGGAAGCCTGAGTCCGAAATTGTGCTCCAGGATAAATCCGACGCCGCCCTTGCCGGACTGGCTGTTGATCCGGATAACGTCCGCATCGTAGCTGCGTCCGATATCCTTGGGATCAATCGGAATATACGGAACCGTCCATTTCATTTCATCCATGGACTCACGGTAGGCCATTCCCTTGGCAATCGCATCCTGATGCGATCCGGAGAATGCGGCAAATACCAGCGCTCCGCCGTACGGTGTTCTCGGATTGACATCCATTCCGGTGTACTCTTCGTACTTGTCGACGATCTCCAGCATGTTGTCAAAATGAAGTCCGGGATCGACGCCCTGGCTGTACATGTTCAGCGCAACCGTCACGAGATCAACATTGCCGGTCCGCTCTCCGTTTCCGAAGATGGTTCCTTCGATCCTGTCCGCGCCTGCCAGAAGCCCCATCTCAGCGTCCGCGATCCCGGTTCCGCGGTCATTGTGCGGATGCAGGGACAGGACGACATTCTCACGGTACTTCAGGTTATCCGACAGATACTCGATCTGGTTCGCGTAGACATGCGGCATGGACAGCTGGACGGTGGAGGGAAGGTTGATGATCGCCTTGCGGTCCGCGGTCGGCTGCCATACGTCGAGCACTGCGTTGCAGACCTCGAGCGCATATTCCGGCTCCGTTCCCGTGAAGGATTCCGGACTATATTCAAAACGGTATTTTTCGCCCGCCTCATCGGTCAGCTGCTTGAGCAGCTTTGCGCCGTCTACTGCAATCTGCTTGATCTCTTCCTTCGACTTCTTAAACACCTGCTCTCTCTGCGCCAGCGAAGTGGAGTTGTACACATGGACGATCGCGTTTTTGCAGCCCTTGAGTCCCTCGAAGGTTCTGCGGATAATATGCTCTCTCGCCTGTGTGAGCACCTGCAGCGTCACATCATCCGGAACCATGTCACGCTCAATCAGGGCGCGCAGGAACTCGAACTCCGTCTCCGACGCCGCCGGGAAGCCGACTTCGATCTCTTTGAATCCGATCTGTACCAGAAGCTCGAAGAACTGCAGCTTTGTCTCCAGATCCATCGGGACCACCAGCGCCTGGTTTCCGTCTCTCAGATCCACAGAGCACCATACCGGCGCCTTGTCGACAGCATCCTTCTTCGCCCATTTTAATTCCGCGACCGGCGGATTAAAAAACTGCTTCTTGTACTTATCCGGGTTCATCATATGATTCAGATCCTCCATTTGTTATCAGATAAATCAAACACAGAGATTATCTTCACTTTCCTGTGTTCTGTCAATCCATTTCCGGGTCAGATGCCTGTTATTCGTTACATTTCACAGGCCAGCCTCCGATCTTCTGCACGGAGTTCTGTGGGCACAACTGAAAACCATAGGCAGCCGACTAAGCTTTGCGAGTTGCTGCAGCCATGGAAGCGACCACGCTTCTATAGGA
>CAJOKX010000020.1 GCA_905235415.1 uncultured Lachnospiraceae bacterium | reverse complement strand
ACAACAATCCTTCTTCTGTCACCAGGAGCTGCGGACATATATCCTGTTTCTCAAACGGCACTCTGTCAAAGACCTGGCAGCGGTATGCCGCCGCGACTGTGTGGTGATAGGGATGCTGCGCCAGATACCGGTCATAATAACCGCCGCCGTACCCGATGCGGCGGTGTTCAAGATCAAACGCAACGCCGGGAACGATCACCAGGGAGGTCTCTTCACGGTCCAGGCACCGGCACTTTTCCGGGACCGGCTCCATGATGCGCATCACGCCTTCCTCGAGCTGATCAAAGGTGTTAATCTGATAGAACCGCATCCTTCTCACGATGCCGCTCTCCGGGTAGGATCCTCCCGGTTTCTCGGGATCCATGATCTTCGGGACCGCGACGGTCTTTCCCTGTTCCCAGCACTTCTCAATGAACCGTCTCATCCGGACCTCGCCGGGAAGGTCCATATAGGCAAAGACTATCCGCGCCTCCCGATATACCGGCAGCCTCCGGATGATGGAACAGATCTTTTCGCTCTTTTCCTCCAGGTCTGTTTCTGAGAATTCTTTTTTTCTTGCCGCTGCCAGACGGCGGATATCCTGCTTTTCCATGTGCTTGTGTCCGATCCGGAATACCGAGTCCTGTAGCCGGTCTGAAGTATTGTTGCCTGTGTCCGATCCGGAGTGCCGGGTCCTGTGTCCGATCCGGAATCCCGGTTTATGCGTCTGATCTGGAGTACTGATTCTTCATCACTCCGGTTGCCTCATCCAGCACCTGCTTCAGCACCTTCTGTGATTCATCCTGAAGGATCTGCGCCACCTGTCGGTTGGCCTCCAGCAGGATCTCTTCCGCCTGCGCAGGGGCTTCCTGATCCGCACCCTCCGGGCCGGCCGTCCCGCACAGTGCACGGATCTTCTGATCTGTTTCACGGATCACGACCCGCACCATGGACTGTACGGTAAATGTGTACCGCTCGATGTGGAACTGGCTCTTTTTGAAGGATGCATCCGCCAGCGCCGCGATCAGGCGGCTGGTCCAGTACCAGGTATCTGTCGATACCTCCCCGCACGTGGAGGACAGATACGGCTCGGTATGCGGAACATTCGGATAGAACGGCACGATCACGTTAAATGCATTGGACCCGAATGCCAGCCACTGCAGCGCTCTGGAGGCTTCCGGCTGATCCGGGCGGATCTGAACCATTCCCAGAAAATCGGTGCGGTTGATTCCGATGCTCCTGTAGGCGCCGCTCATGGATTTGTCCCCGTATGACAGATACGGATCGTACGGCGTCCCCTGATAATGCGAAGACAGAATGTATTTGACATCTTCGGTCGTGATCTTTCTCTCCGGCACCATGCACCACGGAAGGTCATCGCTCAGCGGCGTATAGTCCGCGTCCGGTCCGTCCCACACATATGTGCGCGGATTGAAATACCGCAGCATGTACCATGCGCGCGGCGTATTGTAGACATGATCGGCATCATCATGGCTTCCGAACGCATCTCTCGGATTCAGCACGCCGTCCAGCGAAAGATCCAGATGATTCTCTTCAATGAACGCGCGAAGGTCTTTCGAGCACAGATACTCTTTTCCCTCTCCAAGCGCATCTTCCAGGTCAAATGAATCCAGCCCCAGCTGATTCGGCATTACCACGTAGCATTCGTCCGGAACTCTCCTGGCTGCCCAGTGGTGCCCGCCGATGGTTTCCATCCACCAGATCTCATCCGCATCCGAAAATGCGATGCCGTTCATCTCATTGGTTCCATACTGCTCCAGGAGCGCCCCGAGCCTGAGCACGCCCTCCCTGGCGCTTGAGATATACGGCAGAACCAGGACTACGAAATCCTCCTCGCCAAGTCCGCCTGCCTTCTCGGGGACATCCCCGTGGGCGGGCGTATACAGTACCAGCGGATCGGCGCCCATCACTCTCTCATTGGACGTGATCGTCTCCGTCGCAGTCATCCCGACATTTTTCTCATTGACGCCGCAGGCGGCCCAGATGCCCTTGCCTTCCACCGCGTCCGGAACCGCGCTGTATCGCATCGGATTCTCCGGAAGCTGCACCGTGCAGTGCGTCAGCACACTCGTATACGTCCGCGGCTGCTCCTTTGGCCGGACGATCACGTATTTCTTGGGCGTGTAGTGGCCGGCGCCCGAATCGTCATTGCGGGCAATGATCGTAGATCCGTCATAGGATGCTTTCTTTCCTACCAGTATTGTCGTACAAGCCATCTTTTGTCCTCTCATCCATTCATTCGCGGCACATGCGCCGCCTGTGGCTTTCATTCTACCACAGGTTTGCAATCTCTTCATTAGCAACTGACAGCCTGATCCGGTACCTGTCAAAAAGCGCCCGGACGCCTTACACAAGCGCCCGGGCAGCGAATACGAATGAACATTGATATTGTATATGATAACTGAATGAAAGATCCGCCTCAGCCCGCACCAGCGCAGACCAGGCCGGATGAAGGCATTGAGCTGAACACAGATCCCGCCTCAGCCCGCACCTGCGTAGACCAGGCTGACGCCGTCATCCGCGCACCTGCGCAGGATCGCGCTCTTCTCCGGGCTGTCCCCTGTCCTGCTGTCCGTGATGATCGTGTTGATATCCCGCACGGAGCATACGACGAACGGCGCATACTGATTGATCTTGGTGTGGTCCAGAAGCGCGTAGACCTCCCTGCAGCCATGCATCAGCTGCCGTTTCGCCTCGCATTCCTCCATCGTCATATCCGTAAGACCCTGCTCATAGGCAAATGCGGCCGCGGAAACGAAGCACTTCGAGACCCGGATCCTGCTCGTGGTCTCCGAAACCAGAGGGCCGACCACCGACAGCGCGCTCTTGCGGATCGTTCCCCCGCAGAGGATCACGCTGACCGTCTTGGAGGAGGCGAACTGGAGCACCACGTTGATGCTCGTCGTCACCACGGTGATCTTCCGGTCCATCAGGCAGGCACACATGCACAGCGTGGTCGTGCTCGGATCAATCGCGATCACGTCCCCGTCCTTCACATACCCGGCGGCAGTCTCCGCGATCGCGCGCTTGGATTCGATCTCCCTGCTGAAGCGCTCCTCTATCGTGGAGTCGTGATATGCGGGAAGAATCGCCGGTCCGCCCTGCGAAGAACTCTCCCCGCTCTCCGCTAAGTCCCTGTCAGCGGGACGCACTCCGCCGTGTACGCGCAGCGCGTCCCCGGACTTCTCCAGCTGCTCGATGTCCCGGTAGATCGTCATGTTCGAGACATTGAAGTCTCTTGCCAGATCATCGATCTTCAGGCACTCATACTGGTCCAGGCTGTTCAACTGTTCAAGAATCTTCTGCTGCCTCGTATAAGGCAGGCGCTTCATGTCTTTCACCCTGGCTCACCTCTGGCCGTAACTGTTCTTCACAAAATCTGCCATGAACGCAACCTTCTCATCATCGATCGGCTGCGGATCCCCGATGCACAGCGCCTTGTAATAGATCTTCGCCGTCATCTCCAGCACGGTGCAGACGCGGAACGCATGGTCGATGTCGCCGCCGACACAGACCGCCCCGTGGTTGGCCATCAGGCAGGCCATCCCGCCTCCGAGCGCCTCGACCACGTTGTCCGCAAGCTCATCCGTTCCGGGAAGCGCATAGCGGGCGCATCTCGCAGGCCCTTCCAGCAGCTGCGCCGCCTCATCGATAACCGGCGGGATATCCCTGTGCAGACAGGCAAATATCTGGGAATCGACCGGATGCGTATGAAGCACGGCATTGACATCCGGACGCGCATTCATGATCCGGATATGCATCCCCGCTTCGATCGTCGGCTTCCGGGTTCCTTCCACGACCTGGAAGTCGCTGTTCATGACCACCACGTCGTCCTCGCAGAGAATATCATACGGCATTCCGGACGGGGTGAGATAGATCAGACCGGTCTCAGGGTCGCGCACGCTGATATTTCCCCAGGTCTCCACCGTCAGACCGGAGTGCAGCATCCGCACGCCGCTCCGGATAATCAAATCTTTATAATTCATTCCTGCTTCCTCCTCGTTCTGCTTATCCGCCCTGTGTCAGGATGGGTGATAGGTTGTTGTCTTCAGTGAATTCCGGATAATCTTACGAAGGTCCTCATACGCAAGCTGCGGGAAATGATACGCAAGCTGAGACGCAGCGTTGCCGACCGACGAACATTCCATGTCGCAGGCGTACACGGGCAGGCCGATCCCGTCCGCGCATCTCTGGTTGATCATGGCGTTCTTTGAACCGCCGCCCACGATATATACGCAGTCATAGGTATCTCCCGTGCACTGCGCAACCTGTCTGAGCACCTTCGCGAAGCTGCTGCCGAGCGCCTGGTATACGGACGCTGTCAGCATCGGCCAGCTGATCTGCTCCCCGGCGGGAAGATCCGGCGCGGCCTCACGGATCATGGCCCTGATCTCGGTTGCCATATGCTTCGGATTAAACAGACGGCTGTCATTGACGTCAAACAGAACCGTCTCTCCGGTCCAGGTGTCCGCCAGAGCCGTGAATTCATTCCAGCCGGTCTTCGCCCCGGTCTCTTCCTCATACTCGGCCTTGAGTCTCTGTATAATGAACATCCCCGCATGATTGCGGAGCAGCGTCGTCCTTCCGAACGCGCCCGTCTCATTGGTCAGGTTCGCCTCGAGCACCGCATCGGTAATGACCGGTCTGGGACACTGCGCGCCGACCAGCGCCCAGGTGCCGGAGCTGACGAACAGATACTTCTCCTCCACGGACGGGATCGCCAGCACCGCGCAGGCGGTATCATGCGACGGGACGCAGATCAGCGGAATATTATAGGAGATTCCCAACTCGTCCAGGATCTCCCTGCGGATATTGCCGACCTTCTGCCCGTGGACGCCGATCTGCGAGAAGATATCCGGGGAGACGCCTGCGTATTCGCACTGCGCCCGGTCGATCTGCATGCTCTCCACATCCAGCATCTGCGTGGTGGACAGCTCGCTCGGCTCATTCATCAGGACGCCCGTGAACAGGTAAACGAACACGTCCGGCACGATCAGGATCTTCCGGCCCTTCTCCAGGATTGACGGGGCGTAGCGGTGCAGCCCCTTCAGCATGAAGACCGTGTTGATCTTGTCGCACAGGATCCCGGTCCGATAGAACATCTCCCTGCTCAGCTCGGGCGTCAGGTCCTTCGAGGCCTCTTCCCCGATATTGTTCCGGTAACAGAGCGCGCGCTCCAGAAGATTCCCCTCATCGTCCACCATCTGGAAATCAACGCCCCATGTGCAGATTCCGACGGAATCGATGCGGTCCGCCTTCTGCGCCGCAAGTCCCAGCCCGCGTTTCATGATGGAGAAGATCTGCGGCATATCCCAGTAGAACAGACCTCCGTCTTCTATGATATGGTTGGGCTCCTGCAGAATTACCTCGCTGACGATCTTCTCCCCGTCGAAACGGCAGAGAATCGTGCGGATGCTGCTGTTGCCGCAGTCAAATGCGAGCAAATTCAGTTCCGTATGTTTATTTTCCATCATCTATCTCCATATGCAGGATGCAGTGTCTCCTGCCGTCTTCTGCTGTCTCTTCCTGCTGTCTTCCCCGGCAGTCTCCTTCTGCCGCCCTGCCGCCTTCTGCTGCCTCTTCCTGCTGTCTCTTACTGCCTCTTCGTCCTCACGAACACGGACAGAAGCAGGATCACTCCGTACAGCGCGATTACGATGTAGGAATTCACCCGCAGGACATTCAGTCCCGTCGCCATGCACTGGAACAGCAGCACGGCCCAGAAGACTCCCATCACGCGCCCTTTCCCGCCGTTCGGATCCACGCCGCCCAGCACCGCGATCAGAATCGCGCGCATCAGGTAGTTGGCCGCAGCGCCGGCGGAGGCCGACGTCAGCCTCGACGACATGATGATGGCAGCCAGGCTGACATACACGCCGGAGAGCATGTGTGTCCGGATCAGCAGCGATATTTCATTGGTTCCGGAATACACGGTGGCCGTGTGATTCGAACCGTACATCTTCAGGCGAATGCCGAAGGACGTCATCTGCATGATTACGAGCAGCACCGCGCCCGCAATCAGAAACACGATAAACTGAATCGGTATCCCCGCGATATCCCCGTTTCCGATCGATGTAAAGGAAACCGGGAACCCGGACAGGGTGCCGCCCCTCGTGATTCCGAGGCTGATGCCTGTCACAACCATCTGCATGCCGAGGGTGACCAGCATAGCCGGAATCCGGAAGATGGCGATGATCACGCCGTTCAGGAATCCGACCAGTACGCAGACTGCAACGCCGATTCCAAGCGCGGCGATCACGACCGGGACATTCTCCTCACCCTTCGGAATATACCGGTTCATAAACATCCCCATCAGGATCGACGCCAGGTTCGCCGTCGCGATGATCGACAGGTCAATTCCGCCGACCAGCATCGGCAGCATCATGGCCAGCGTAAACAGCCCGATCTCCGGGATCTGTCTTGCGATCGACGCAAACGAAGCCAGTGAGAAGAAAGACGGCTTCATGATGCTGAAGAACACGACCAGAATAATCGTCAGAAGAATCAGCATCAGGTCTTCATGCTGCCCGAGACCGCCGGAACGTACACTCTTGCTATTCATTCCGCAGACCCTCCTCTCTTCTCCTTCTTCTGGGTCTGGATGACCCGCCATCCGGTGATGCAGAAGCTGATCAGGATCACAGCCCCGATCACCAGATCCTTCCAGTAACTCGATACGCCGACCAGCGTCATCCCGTTGCCCAGGAGGGCGATAATCAGGATGCCGAGCAGCGTTCCGGGCACGGAGCCCTTGCCGCCCGAGAGCGATACGCCGCCCAGGACGACCATCGCCAGGACATCCATCTCATCCCCGTAGAGCGCCTCGATCGACGCCTGCTGCGTGAGGTAACATTTGATCAGGGCGCCGAGCCCTGCGGCCGCGCCCGCGAATCCGTAGACAAACAGCTGCACCTTCAGGATATTGATGCCGCTTCTGCGCGCGGCTTCCATGTTGCCGCCGATCGCGAAGATCTTTCTTCCGACCTTGGTCTTGCGCAGAATCCAGTACGCGACAGCCAGCATCGCAATCAGCGTACCGACGGAGATCAGGAACAGGGAGAGCTTGGTCTTGGAGGAGAACCACGACGGGAAGCCGTGGAGTCTCTTTCCTCCGGACACCTTCATCATCACCCCGTAAATGATATTCATCGTACCGATCGTGATGATCATGGTCGGCACCTTCAGCCGGTTCACCAGCACCGCATTCACGAATCCGAACGCCGCGCCGGTCACGATGACGATCAGGTAGCAGAACAGGAAATTCCCTCCGACATTCAGCATGAACAATGCCATCACATACTGCGCGACGGCCGCCACCGCCATGAAGGAAATATCGATACCGCCCGATATGATTACAAACAGGCACCCGACTGCAATCACGCCGTAAGCCGAATTGCTCGTCAGCATATCGATGATATTCTCGGGCTGGATGGACCTGCCCCCGGTTGCTATCGCCAGGACGGCGACCAGTGCCAGCACGACAACCAGAAGCATAAATTCATAACTCTTCGTAAATTTATTTTCTGATGATTGCTTAGTCACTCAGCACCTCCTGACTGAACTGGTTCTCTGTAACCGCGGTGCAGTCCAGTTCTTTCACGATCCGCCCCTTGTGCATCACCAGCGCCCTGGGGCAGTTGTAATAGATCTCCGGCACCTCATCCGATATCAGGATGATGCTCATGCCCTGACGCGACAGCTGGCGGATCAGGTCATATATCGTGCTCTTGGCCGCGATATCGATCCCGTTCGTCGGCTGATCGAGGATCAGCACCTTCGGCTCCGTCGAGAGCCATTTGGAGATCACGATCTTCTGCTGATTGCCGCCGGACATCGTGGATGCGTTGATCTGCGGCTGCGCGCTGCGGATGCTGAGCTCTTCGATCCACTTCTGCGTCAGCTCGCGGCTCTTCCTGCGGTCCATCAGGCCCAGATGCGTCTTCAGCTTCTTCAGCACGGAGATCACCGTATTATTCTCTATGCTCTGATTCAGGACCAGGCCCTGCAGCAGCCGGTCCTCCGGCACATAGGCAATTCCGCCCGCGATCGCGTCCCGGTTGCTCTTAAAGTGCACCTCCCTGCCCTCCAGCAGGATCTGCCCGCTGTCAGGCGGATTCATTCCGAATATGGAAGTGGCAAGCTCGGTGCGTCCCGATCCCAGAAGGCCTATGATTCCGAGAATCTCCCCTTCCATGAGCGAAAATGAGACGTCCCTGTACTGGCTTCCGCAGGACAGGTTCTTCACCTCCAGCACCGTCCTGTCCCCGCACGGGGAAAAGTCCTGGTGATAGGAGATCGACTGTCCGCTGATCATCTGCGCCAGCTGTGTCTCATCCACGTCCTTGTTGCTGATGGTCGTAATGATCCTGCCGTCCCGCATCACCGTGATCCGCTCCGCGATCTCTATGATCTCATCCAGTTTATGGCTGACGAACATAACGGTCATGCCCTTCTCCTGAAGGGACTTGATGATGGAAAACAGGACATTGACCTCTTTCCTCGTCAGCGAGGAGGTCGGCTCATCCATGATCAGGATCTTCGCATTTGTCGCAAGCGCCCTCGCGATCGCGACCAGCTGCCGGTCCGCTATGGAGAGCTCCTCGATCAGGCGGTCCGGATCCAGATGGATGTGCATCCTGTCCATCACTTCCTCCGCCTGCGCGCGCATCTCGCTCCAGCTCACGCCGCGCACCGAAGGATCAATGTGGCGGTCGAACGCGATATTCTCCGCGACCGTCAGATTCGGGAACAGACTCAGATCCTGGTAAATGACCCGCACGCCGCTGTTCATCGCCTCGATCGCGCTGACCCTGCCGGAGGACGTGCCGTTCAGGATAATCTCGCTCCCTTCATCCACGTCGATGACCCCGGAGATTACCTTGATCATCGTGGACTTGCCGCAGCCGTTCTGCCCGATCAGGCAGAGAATCTCTCCCCTGTTCAGATCGAAATCCACATCCTTCAGGGCGTGCACCCCTCCGTAATGCTTATTGACATGCTTTAACTCAATAATCTTCTCACTCATCTGCATTCCTCATAAGGATACATCCCGGTACATTCCGCCATCCGGAAGATATCCGCGTTCCGCACAAAGATATCCCCGGGATGCAGACGGGGCTGTTGCAATACAACAGCCCCGGCATTCAATCCACTATTATCTTGCGCAGAACCGCTTCTTCCTATTGGCACTATGTCACCTGGTATATGAAAGCGCTCTGTTTCAAATCAGATTCATCAGAATCCGAAGGACTCCCAGTTATCAGCCGTGATGGTGATCGGATTGTCGATCCAGAGAGTCGCATCCTGCAGATCGATGTCACCCATATTCGGGATCTCATAATTCTCGTCGATGGTGTCTCCGTTCAGCACAGACTGTGCGATGTAGCAGGACGCATATCCGGAATCAGCCGGATCCCACAGATAGCCGGAGGTGATGGCGCCGCTCTCCAGATAGGAAGCGCCCTCGCTCGGGATGATGTTGCCGACTACGGTGATGTCGCCGATCAGATCCTCTTCGGTGACTGCCTCTGCCGCGCCGATCGGGCCCTGGCTGCCGAAGCAGATGAAGGTCTTCAGATCGTCATAGGTCTTCAGGAGATCCAGCGTGGTCTCACGTGCAAGCGCCGAATCCTCGCCGCAGGCGATACGGTCTGTGCAGAGGGTCATATCCGGATACTTATCTGCGAGATACTCCTCAACATGATCTGCCCACGCATTGTGCAGCGGAACGGTAAGGCTGCCGACATACAGTGCATACTGGCCTTCTCCGCCGCAGGCAGCAGCCGCGTCCTCAGCGACCAGCTCTGCAAACGCATCGTTGATGATCATCTCTACGTCGTAGTCCGCGCCGACCTGGTCCGGAGATTCTGTCGTGACCACTACGATGCCCTGATCCTGTGCCTTCTGGAGCACACTCTCAAGGACGGTCGCGTCATTCGGAACCACGCAGATCGCGTCCACCCCCGAATTAATCAGATCCTCGATAATATTGACCTGCTCCGCAGCATCCGCGGTGGACGGTCCGGTTACATAAGCGTTGACGCCGTATTCATCGGCAAACTCCTTGACGCCTTCCTCGAAAACGCTGAAATAGTCGATTCCGACGACCTTGACGACAACGGCGATCTCATACTCATCTCCATCCGCCTGAGCAGCTGCGCCGAATGCAAGAATGCTGAGCACCATAGCCAGCATCACAACCAATGAAAGTTTCTTCTTCATTCAAGGATCCTCCCTTCTGAATAAATGACTCCTCGTGCTTCCATTCACGAATCCGCCGCCGGCAGCCGACCCGGCCGCCGATGACTATGTATGATCATCATATAACAGAAACTCTCACAAGTCAACACAGCGCATTGTCTGTTTTTGTAAATGAATGCGAAAATAAAGCCAGATTTTGCAACATTTTAACAGATAGGGATATGAGAAATTCACATTATTTAACATTCCAAGAGCGCATCGGCCCTCTTGCCGCGGAGTTCTTGCCGCGCCGCGCCCGGTGCGTTCGCACCGCCTTCCTCAGAGCGCGGCTGCGATCCGCCCTTCACCCGATCTCAGCATTCATGACCGGCGCGCCGTCCAGATCCTTCACTGTGAAGATCCCGTTCTCCAGCACCGCGTAACTGTGCGCGCTGCCCTCCTTCGGAATGGAAACGGACCCCGGGTTCAGCATCCATTTGTCCCCCTTCTTCTCCGCCCGGGGGATGTGGGTGTGTCCATACAGAAGGCTGTCGCCGGCCATCATCGGCGGAAGATGCTCTTCATGATAGATATGCCCGTGCGTGCAGAAAATCATATGCTCCCCCGCGCTCAGCAGACAGTAGTCTGCAAGAGTTGGGAATCCGAGGACCATCTGGTCCACCTCGGCCTCGCAGTTTCCGCGCACGCTGTATATCTTCTCCCGCAGAGGATTCAGCATGGCAATGACTTCCTTCGGGGCATAGTCCCTGGGAAGATCATTGCGCGGACCGTGGTAGAGAATATCTCCGAGCAGGAGCATCCGCCCCGCGTCTTCCCTTCCGAACGCCTCCAGCATTTTTCTGCAATAATAAGCGGATCCGTGTATATCCGATGCGATGAAAACTCTCATTCTCTCTCCTTGAAACTGTACGCTATCTCCTCAGGAAATGTACGCCATCTGTTCATGCCTTCCCCCGCAGCATCCCCCATATCTTCGCGGGCCCCGGCACATCGCCCTGGTACAGGGCCGTCTTCTCATAGATCTTCCCCGCCAGCACCATGATCAGAAGGGACACGCCCAGGGTGACGCCCAGCGACGCCGCTCCCTGAAGAAGACTCTCCTCCCCCAGGACCAGGCGGCTCGGAAGGACCAGAACCGCGGTAAACGGAACCCAGTTCAACACCGGAGAATAACCATCCGCCATGCCCATGGCGGGCACTCCGCCTCCGTACAGGGTGACAAAGAAGCTGATCACAAGCGCTATGGTAAAGAGCATATTCGCAGAGGAAAGATCCTCCTGCTTTCCTGCCAGCGCTCCGCCGATGGACGAGAGGGAGCAGTACAGCACAAAGCCCGCGAAGATGAGCAGCACCGCGAGGATGGCGGCCGGAATGCTGTCCGGATGAAACAGCTGCGGGATATATCCGGATAACACAGCCAGCGTGCTGTCCGGATGTATGCCGGAAACGATGCCAAGACCGGCGGCAATGCCCAGGAAAAAGGACGCAAGGAAGATCAGAAACTGGAGGATGCTCGCAAGCACCACAGCGAGCACCTTCCCGGTCACCATGACAGGCGGATCGGTGCAGAGCAGGAAGGTATCCATCAGCCTGGAGGTCTTTTCCATCAGGACGCACTGGGCCACGCTCTGCCCGTATGCAAGTACCATAAAATACAGAATCAGAATGTTGAAAAAAGGAAGGAGAAACTCCAGGATCCCCTGCATGCTGAAATCCTCCTCCCCGGAAGACTCGCTCTTATCTGCCTCCTCTCCCTCCGCTCCTTTCGTTTCGGGAAGCTGTATTCCCTCCGGAAGCACGGTTCCTTCCGGAAGCTGCCCGGTCTGCTGATAGACCTGCACGGCCTCCAGCACTTCATACACATCCCGAATCGTCTCCGGATCGGAAATACCGCCCATCGCCATCAGAAGAACCGGCAGGTTCTGCGAGAGGGCGGCGCCGTAGGCGGATGCCGTCTCCTCTGCCAGCTGACTGTCATCCGGCACAAGCACATGGACCGCGGCGCCATTTTCGTCCTCCCTGGTAAACAAAAGAACCAGGCTTTCCGGATCCTTCGCCGCTCTTGAAGCGGCCTCCTCCGCGCTCCGGCAGATCTCATAGTGCTCCGGGCAAAGCTCCGGCGGCAGATACGGATCCAGGACATCGAGGCTGGCCGTTCCGCTGCCTGTCTCATTTACAACATAGACCGTTTTGGGCCGCGTGGCTGTGTCCTCTCCGCCTTTTGTGCCGCTCTCAAAAGCGCCCGACCCCTCTGCAAGCAGGATCACTCCCAGCGCAAGGGCAAAGAAAAGAAGTCCGACCGCAACCGTTGAACGGCGCCATCCCTTCGCGCGGAACTGGCAGATAAGGGTGAACCGGAAAATGGCACTGAAATTCTTCATCCTTCCGCTTCCGGAAACAGACGTATCCTTGCTTTTCATGCGCTGGCACCTCCTTTTCTTCCGATTCCCATCCGGATGATCCGTCCAAGCTTTAGCCGGGTTCCCTGATAGATCAGCAGGTCATTGTAGATCCTGGACGCAAGGTGTATCAGCAGCACGATCACGGCGCCCTGAATGACCCAGGCGCACAGCAGAACCGGAAAACGGATATTGCCGAGCATATACTGAACCGGCGCGCAGAACACAGAGAGAACCGGCAGAAGGCTTGCGGCCAGGTTCAGCGCGCTGTTGTCCGCGGAAGAAACCACGATGGAAAGCAGGTAGCAGCCCATGATCAAAATCATAGGCACACTGTTCGCTCCGTTCGCATCCTCAGGCGAAGAACACCCCGCCCCGCACAGTCCGGCCAAAATCGCAAACGTAAGAATGCCGGTGATACACGAGATCAGGATGACCGCCGCATCCTGCAGCCGGATGCGGCCAAGCAGGGTGAAAACGGCAGAAGAAGCCATGTCCGCCTGCATCCCCAGGATCGCTGTGCAAAACCATGAGGAGAAGCTGAAGCAGACGATCATCAGGATTATGATTCCCGCAATGTACACGATGATCGCCAGGATCTTTCCGGCCAGAAGCGCTAACGGACGGACGCTGACCAGCATGAACTCCACAAGCCTGGAGGATTTTTCCTCGACCACCGAACGGATGATGAACGAGGAGGACAGGATACTGATAAAAATAATCAGCATCGCATACCCGTACTGAAGATAGTAGCGCGTCTCAAAATCATCCGTTTCCATCTCCGGATCCATATAGCCGGAAAGGGACTGTACGTCGATGCTTACGTCAAGTCCCAGCAGGTCATTCTGCTCTTTTGTCAGCTGCGGAATCGTAGTATCCACAGCGCTGTATCCCGCCTGCACACCGCCCTTATCTGTGCTGCTTTCACCGGTAAGGGCAAAGATGAACGGAGAGATGAGAGCAAACAGCATCAGGATCAGCAGCGTGATGACATTTGCCTTGTTCCTGAGCATCTGGCGCAGGGTAAACCGGAAAACCTCGCCCGTCCCCTGCAGGTTCTGCTTAGCGTTCGTCATCCGGCTCACCTGCCTTTTCCACAAAGATCTCATGAAGAGAGGGCTCCCGAAGATCAAATGTGATGACCGGAATCTTCCGGCACATGAGTTCCCCGAGCAGGCTGTTGGCCTGCTCCTGCCCCGTCACATTCAGGTTATATTCATTCTCTTTCTCCGAGACAATCCCGATCCCCTGCTCCCGGATCAGTTCCGCGATGTCCGTCTCTACCTTGAGATGCAGCTTCACGCGCCCGCGGCTCTTTTTGATCTCATTCAGATTCCCCTGCAGGATCGTTTTGGAACGTTTCAGGATCGTGATATCCGTACAGAACTCCTCCACCGTTTCCATCTGATGGCTGGACATGATCAGATATTTTCCTTTTTGAATCTCCTCACGGATAATCCCGCGGAACAGATCCGCATTGACGGGATCCAGGCCGGAGAGCGGCTCGTCCAGAACGATCAGCTCGGGATCCGACAGAAGCGCCGCCATCAGCTGGATCTTCTGCTGATTTCCCTTGGACAGCTGATCTGTGCGCATCGTTTTGCCGGATTTGCCGGAGCCTTTGCCAAAAAGCGATCCCCTTTTTGTGTTTCCGCCCGTTTTTCGCGCCGGATACAGATACTCTTCCACTTCAAGACGCTGTGCCAGGTACCGGATCCTGTCCTTGGCCGCCTGCCCGGTCACTCCGCGCAGCCTGGCAAAATACAGCAACTGATCCATCAGCGGATACTTCGGATACAGGCCGCGTTCCTCCGCAAGATACCCGATATTACAAGTATCCCGGGTCAGCGGCGCATTGTTCCAGGTTACCTCCCCGCCGTCGCGTGCAAGCATTCCCAGGATCATGCGGATGCTGGTGGTCTTGCCTGCGCCGTTCGTTCCCAGCAGCGCATATACGCCTGGTTCATTCATGGAAAAACTCAGATGGTCCACCACTATGGTGTTTCCATAAGATTTGGTCAGATTGGATACCGTCAGACTCATACTCTCTCCTTCTCAACTGCTGTTGCTGCCGACTCCCTTTGGCCAGTCCCTGCTGTGCGCATGGCGGCATTCTTTTTATATATGGAAGGAGGCGCACCTGTCAACTGATATACTGCAGGTGCCCCCAAAGATCAGGTACCCGGCAGGCGAATTCTGTAGTATAAAAGAAATGAAAGAAAAACAGGATTCAGATACGCCATCGGGAGGTGATTTGATTGGAATACAGAAAATTCAGAAATCAGTATCTTGTGCGGATCGACCGGGGCGAGGAGGTCATGGAATCGCTGACGGCCTTCTGCAAGGCAGAGCATATCCTGCTGGGTTCCGTCAGCGGGCTGGGCGCGGCAGATTACGCGAAAGTCGGAATCTACAGGGTCGCCGATCACCAGTTTGAAGGGAAAGAATACTTCGGTGAACAGGAAGTCTCTTCGATCATCGGAAGCATCACCGAGAAGGACGGGGAGCCTTACCTGCACCTTCACGTCAACCTGAGTGATGACACTATGAACATTCATGGCGGGCACATGACAGAGTGCAGAATCTCCGGCACCTGTGAGCTGACCGTCACCGTACTGGACGGACATGTGGGAAGAAAGCATGACGAGGTCACCGGCCTGAATCTGTTTGACTTCTCCTGACCTTTCCTCTGAACAGCAGTATCGTCCAATGGAAACCGAAACAAAAAGCATGCGGCATAAGACCGGTCCTCCGGCACTCTCCCGCATGCTTTGTTCTTTTGTTCTTTTCATCTTCACCCTGGCGGCGTTTACGCCGCTGAGCCTCTGTTTCCGCTGCTTCCGCTCTTTGCGCTCTTCCCCTGCTCTTTGCGCAGCTTCTCATATTCTCTGAGTTTGCGCACCTGCGCCGCGCTCAGATCCTTCGGGACCGTGATCTGTATGATCACATACAGGTCTCCCCTGATCTTCGGATCAGATGCGCTTGCTTTTCCTTTTCCTGCAAGCCGGAATTTCCTGCCGCACTGGCAGCCGGCCGGAATCTTCAGCATCACGCTTCCGTCCGGCGTGGATACCATGACCTCTCCTCCAAAGACTGCTGTCGTAAAGGGGATGTACAGCTCCTTCTCAAGGTCCAGTTTTTCCGGAGCGCGGTATCCGCCCCCGTTCCCGTATCCGGTAAAATGCATCCCATCCGCGCCTGTTCCGGTCCCGAAATGAATCCCGTCTGCACCTGTTCCGGTACCGAAATGAATCCCGTCTGCGCCTGAACCCGCGTCAAAATGAACGCCGTCCCCGAACAGGTCGCCGAAGATATCCTGCATATTCACGCCGTCGCCGTTAAAGCTCCATGTGCGGTACGTACCGTTTCCGTCCGTCCAGGTCCGGCCGCCCGCCCCCTGGAATGGGTTGTTCCCGAAGGGATTGCCCGCATACGCTCCCTGTCCGGCAGAATTGCCGCTCTCATCAAACGCAGCCATTCCAAACTGGTCATAGATTTTGCGCTTCTCGGGATCACTCAGGACAGCATACGCCTCATTGATCTCCTTAAACCGCCTCTCCGCATCCTCACTGCCCTGGTTGCTGTCCGGATGATATTTGCGCGCAAGCTTCCTGTACGCCTTTTTCAGTTCTTTATCGGATACATCTCTGCTGCATCCGAGCACCTCATAGTAATCTCTCTTCACGCTCATCACCCATCACCTCATTTCCTTCCGCAAGATGCGCCTTTTTCCAAAAACGGCCCGGGACTGTTCCCGGGCCGCTCTGTGATCAGATCCTGCCTTATCCCGCGATCTGAACAAAATGTCTCTTCTCTTCGACCTGCTGCACATCCTTTTTCGGAATATCCAGTTTCAGGATGCCGTCCTCGAAGGAGGCGCGGATGTCGTCCTCCGTCAGATGCTCGCCGACATAGAAGCTCCTGCTCTGGCTGCCGGTGTAGCGCTCCCTGCGGATATATCTTCCTTCCTCATCCTTCTCGGAATTGTCGACATTCTTCGTTGCGCTGACCGTCAGATATCCGTCCTTCAGTTCGCAGGTCACATCTTCTTTCTTGAAGCCCGGAAGATCGATCGCAGCCTCATATCCGTTTTCGGTCTCCTTTACGTCCGTTTTCATGATTGCCGCCGGACGCTGTGCATACGTCTTCTTCCCGTCTGTCTTCGGTGTTTCCCTTCTGAACTCCGGCCAGAAGAATTCATCATCAAACCAGGTGTCAAACAGATTGTCATTAAAAATACGCGGTACCATCATCATACTATATATCCTCCTTTGGATGTTATTTTTGAAATCTGTGCTTTTTCCTTCAGGCTGATCTTGTTATAGCACTTGTTACTAGCACTGTCAAGTGGCGAGTGCTAATTTTTCTGATGATTCACAGACCCTTCACATTTGCCCCGAAAATCCATGTTATTTTTACCGCACCGCATGGAATCCTCCGCCCGGCAGCGTATATAGCAATAGAAAAGTTCATTAAACAACTTCATATAACACGGACAGTTTGACAAAACCGGACTGACGGACAACCATCCAATATTCGTTTACGAACATTGAAAGAAAAGGAGGACCAGATCATGAAGAAGATTATCACAGGTACCATTCTTGCAGCAGCAGTTACCGCTCTCGGCGCATCGTTCGCATTCGCGCAGGAGCCGGTACAGGTCAACACACAGGGGATTGTGTTCGAGATCCCCGCGCAGTTCAGTGATCTTTTGACCGTACAGGAAGACGGTCTGGAGGACGGAATGATCGTTGCCGTCTATGACAAAGGTTCTGTCGAAGCCGCCGAAGCAATGGGCCAGGGCGGGAACGGCGCCGGTTTCCTCTTCGGCATCTCTGCCGTCCCCGAAGCAAAGATGAAGGAGCTTCGCTGCGGCGCGATGGACGGCATGGAAGTGTTTGCCGAAGATGAAGATATCTACTATGTATTCAATCATCCGACAGATGTCACATTGGTCAGAGATACGAATGAAGAGATGGATGCGGCCATGGAAGTGTGGGGCGAGATGAACGACTGGGCTTACCAGGAGGTTCGTCAGGAGATCCTCGCCAACAATCCCGAGCTGGATGACGAATTCTACACCAATACGGAGCTCGACATGTTCCTGGCGCAGGCGGCATTTAAGCCGGGTACGGAATACGAACTCAGATCGGTTGATTTCGGCCCCGATCCCCTGGATCCCTCCGTGCTGATCGATAATGATTACATCGAGGATCTTGCGGACGACTTCACCTACGAGGAGCTGCCCGATGTAGAAGCTCCGGACGGTCAATACTACGTCATCGCGTTCAATATGGACGGCGAGGAGATCCGCTTTGATTTCTTCGACGCTGACCTCAACATGATCCGTGAGACCAAAACGATCGACGGTGATGAGTATACAACCATCTATCAGTCCATTCCGAAGGAAATGGACGAAGATGACACAACCACAGGGCTCGTACGGGAGATGTGTGCGGCAATCGCCAATGGCGGAGAGATTGACGACTGATCCTGCATGTAGAACCTCCACCTGGCTGCCGCGTAATGCGGCGGCCTTTTTTTTGCGCAGCGCCGCTCTCATGCCGGCTCCGGGCCGCGCCATCACTGCGGCACTCTTCCACAGCGCGGTTGTGCCGGGTCAAAAACTACGGTATAGTTTGATGGTGTCAGGGAAATGCCTGACCATCCGCATGTATACATACAGAGAACAGACGGAAGGAAGACTGCATCCATGCATCAGATCAACTACAAAATGACGGTCCAGTATGAGGGCACCCGTTATAAGGGCTGGCAGAAGCAGCCCGGATGTGACAACACGATCCAGGGCAAGCTGGAGACACTGCTCTCCCGGCTCCTGGAAACAGATGTGGAAGTGTTCGGCGCAGGGCGCACGGACGCGGGCGTGCATGCGCTCGGGCAGAGCGCCAGCTTCCGTGTGGAGGAAGAGTGCCTGGAGCGGTTCGCCCGCGGGTATGAAGTCCTGAAGGCTTCCTGGAGCGGTACGGGTGCAAGGGTCCAGGCAAGGGGCGCCGGTTCGAAGCGCAATGCGCAAAATGCGCCGGATCCGTCTCTCACTCCTGCGTCTGCGTCCCCCGTCCGCTCAGAGCAGATCCGTCTGCAGGACGAGGCGCTGCTGGATGCGCTCAACCATTACCTTCCGGACGATATCGTCATCCCGAAGCTTACCCGCGCCTCCGACCGGTTCCACGCCCGCTATCTCACCAGTTCCAAATGGTATCAGTACCGTATCCGCACCGCTCCGTACGGCGATGTGATGAACCGCCGCTTTCTGTGGCAGTACGGGGAGGACCTGGATACGGACGCCATGTTCCGCGCATCCCGCGCGCTGATCGGCACGCATGACTTTACCAGCTTCTGCGGCCTGAAAATGAAAAAAAGTGCGGTCCGCACCATCACGGATATCCGCATCTCACGACCGGACGAATACACCATCGTCCTTGACTATTATGGGGACGGCTTTCTGAACCATATGGTACGCCTGCTGACCGGGGAATTGGTGGAGGTGGGCGCCGGAAGAAGTAAGGAGGGCGCAATCGGGGACATCCTGGAGGCATGCCGAAAGGGCGCTGCCTCCCACACGGCCCCCGCATGCGGCCTGACTCTGATGGAAGTGCGCTACTGAAAGCGCGTCACGGCTCTTCCGCAAGCTCCATCCTGTCGGTGCCCTTGGCCTCCCGGGACTCCTTCACCGGCTTTTCATAGTCGAAGGTGTGCAGGAACTGCGCCGCCCTTTCCGTGGACGGCTGCCGGAAGAAGGCTTCCGGATCTGTACTCTCTTCTACGATCCCACCGTTCTCCAGGAACAGGACTCTGTCCGCGATCGCCCTGGCAAATGACATCTCGTGGGTGACGATCAGCATGGTCCTTCCTGCGCGCGCCAGGGACAGTACCACGTCCAGGACCTCGCGCACCATCTCCGGATCCAGGGCCGCGGTGATTTCATCCAGCAGCAGGATCTCCGGGTGCATACACAGAGCACGTACGATCGCGACTCTCTGCTTCTGGCCGCCGGACAGCTGTCTGGGGTAGTCGTCTTTGCGCTCTTCCAGTCCGACCCTCTGCAGAAGCTCGAGTGCCTCCTCTTCTGCTTCCGACTTCGGCCGCTTCTGTACTTTGACAGGGGCAAGCGTGATATTGTCCAGCACCGTTTTGTGCGGAAACAGGTCATAGCTCTGGAACACCATTCCGATCTTCTGGCGCATCTGGCTGATCAGCTTCGAATCCTGCCTGACTTCATTTCCTTCCAGCAGGATCTGCCCGCCCTGGATATCCTCCAGCGCATTGATGCATCTGAGCAGCGTGCTCTTTCCGCAGCCCGAGGGGCCGATGATCACTACCACTTCCCCCTGCTGCACCGTCAGGCTGACATCATCCAGAACCACATGATCCCCATACGCTTTATGAAGATGCGAGATTTCCAGTATTGTATTGTCCTTTCCCATTTTCCACCATCCTTATGACACGGCTTTGGTCTGCAGGGTACCTGCTGTTTTCTTCTTTGAGGACTTGCGGTCTTTCTTCCTTCCATGCCTTCTGCTGTCCGGATCCTCGTCGGACCATCTCTTTTCCAGCGCCGCAGCCAGACGGCTGATGGGCCAGCAGATGCAGAAGTACATCAGGAATACCGCCCCGAACACGCCAAACGCCGCATTGGGAGAAGTCCTCCGGTTGGCCTCGATGATCTGCTGCGCGACCTTGAGTACTTCCACGATTCCGATCATCATCACCAGACTTGTTGTCTTGATCATTCGCGTGATCAGGTTGATCGACAGCGGGATCATGCGGCGGATCGTCTGCGGCAAAATGACATACCGGTACATCGTGCCGGTCGGCATCCCCAGCGCCATCGCGCTCTCATACTGGATCTTCGGGATGCTGATCAGCGCGCCGCGCACCAGGTCTCCCATCTCCGCAGTCCCCCAGAAGCTGAAGACAATGATTGCCGATTCCTCTGCGGGGATATTCCAGCCAAACACTCTTGTTGTTCCGAAATAAACGACAAACAGGAGCACCATCTGCGGCATGATCCGGACGATCTCCAGCCACACGCGGCACACCGCCTTCACCGCTTTATTTCCGTTCACCATCAGCAGGCCCATGATGATTCCGAGCACGATGCTGATTGCCACGGAGATCAGGCTGATGCGCAGGGCGACCCACAGTCCTCCGAGGAGGCGCTGAAAATTAATGCCCTTGAATAGAACGTCAATCCCCAAACTCTGCATAGCGCATCCTCCTCTCCAGTACACTGCCCAGGATGGATACCGGAAGCAGCATGATCAGGTAAAAGATGACAAGCAGCGTCAGGCATTCGAGCGTTTTTGCATACATGCCGATCAGGTCCTTGGCCGTAAACATGAGGTCCATCAGGCTGATCGTCGAGAAGACGCTGGTCTCCTTCAGCAGAAAGATTACATTGGCAACCAGCCCCGGCACGCTGGATGATACAGCCTGCGGGAGAATGACATACCGAAATGCCTGGGACCGGCTCATGCCCAGACTGACCGCGCTCTCCTCCTGGATCGGGGCGATGCTGTCAAGGCCGCTTCGGAACGTCTCCGACATATAGGCGCCTCCGATCAGGCCCAGGCCGAGTGTTCCGCACATCTCGGGCGTCATCCGGATTCCGATCTTCGGAAGCGCGAAGTACAGGAAAAACAGCTGCACCAGGAGCGGCGTGTTGCGGAACAGTTCCACATAGATCACCACGATGGTGCGCAGAACCGGCACTCTCATCTGAAGGATGGCCGCACAGACAATTCCGAGAATCAGCGCCAGAAGGACGCCCTGCCACCCGATCCTCAGCGTGAGCAGCAGCGCGTCCCTGTACAGCGGCAGGTACGATCTCATTACTTCAATACTCATTCCAGTTGGTTCCCATTTCGTTTCTTCATTTACAAGGAAGTGCATGGTCCGGGATGTCTCTTCCCGGGTCAGTCCAGATTATACACATCTGAGCCCCGTATGTCGAGAGTCTGCACTGAGCCTCTTTCCGCGCCGCGAATAAAACGCAGAAATCCAGAACAGGGCAGCCATCAGGCTGCCCCCGTTCCGGTTGGTTTATGCGATAACTGTCCGCCGCACCGCTTCCGGTGCTGAGGATTCAGGCTTCTGTTTCTGTCTCTAAAGCGTCCTCCGGCACATCTGTAAGACCGCCTTCGATGACCAGCGTGTTTTCATACTCTTCACCGTATGTATCAATCAGAGTCTCTTCATAGTCTTTATGGAAGAAGGATTCCTCTGCCAGAGCGACGATCTCATCGTTGATGAAGTCGACCAGGGTATCATTTCCCTTTGCAACCGCCGGAGCGATCGTATCCTGGCTGCCCAGGGACGGGATTCCGACCTCAAAGCCTTCATTTTCAACCGCAAATGCAATGACCTCTGTGTTGTCATTGGCCCATGCCGCAGCGTTTCCGTTCTCCAGCGCCGTCTTCGCTTCTGCGTACGCATCGTACTTCTGGAGCTTGATATCCGGATAGTTCTTCTCCAGATAGGTCTCTGCCGTTGTTCCGGAGA
Source organism: uncultured Lachnospiraceae bacterium (assembly GCA_905235415.1). Taxonomy (GTDB): domain Bacteria; phylum Bacillota; class Clostridia; order Lachnospirales; family Lachnospiraceae; genus Porcincola. The sequence goes on along the minus strand of CAJOKX010000020.1, from coordinate 10,153 downwards.
TGACGATAATCTGCTGATCCTCCGGGAAATCTTCCAGAGACTCAACGACTGCGTCTTCGGGTGACACGACGCCGAGGGCGACATTCATGTACGGAAGCGCGAAGGTAACCTCTTCGGCTCTCTCCTCCGTCACGGTGAAGTTCGCCAGGATGATATCGACCTTGCCGGTCTGCAGATACTCGATCCTGTTGGCAGCTTCCGTGGAAACGAAGTTGATCTCTACGCCCAGATCCTCACCGAGCCGGTTTGCAAAATACACATCGTATCCCTGGTATTCTCCGTTCTCATCCACATATCCGAACGGGCTCTTGTCGGAGAACACGCCGATGTTGATGCTTCCGCTCTCTTTAATCTCATCCAGTGTCCTGAAAGGTTCATCTGCCTGCACAGCCACACCTGCCATCAGTGAAACAGCCGCTGCGATGCTGACGATCCATGCTTTTCTTCTGATTCCTGACATATTCATTCCTCCTTTTATATACCCACCCGTGCGATAGGTTGATCTTGGAACAGAGTATACTGTTCCTTCATTCTATTGTCAATCCTCTTTATTCTATTGCTGGTAATAAATAGCGCCTATAGCAGGAGCCTGTATCGGTTCAAAAACCCTCGGCCCTCCTGCCGCGCCGCGCCCGGTGCGCCAGCATCCTCTTCCTTCAGCGGCGACCGGGCCGGAGGACAAGCCCTCAGGCCTGCAGGATCAGATCCGCCAGGCTCTGCACCGTGTCTGCCAGCAAAACGGCCCCGTGCTCCAGAAGAAACTGCCTGTCCCTGTACCCCCAGGTTACGCTGATGCAGGGCAGTCCGGCGTTCTGCGCGCTCGTGATGTCCACGTCGGAATCTCCGATATAGACCGCATCCGCCTCTTCCACGCCCAGGGTGCGGAGCGCTCCCCGGATCATATCCGGGGCAGGCTTCCTGGGAATCCCCTTCTTCTCTCCGGCGCAGTAATCGATCTGCCCCGGAAAATACGTATCGCACAGGATCCGGACGGCGCTGTCGATCTTATTGGAAACTACCGCGCACTGTACGCCGGCATGGCGGAGGGTATCAAAAAGAGTGCTGATTCCGCTGTACGGGCGCGTCTTACAGCAGCACCGCTTCAGGTAAGAATCAACAAAACAGGACAGTGTCTCCTCCATCTGCTCCCTCGTGCAGGTCTTTGGCACGCTGCGCTCAACGAGTTTCCGGATCCCGTTCCCGACATAGGACTTGACTTCCTCTTCCGGAAGCGTGGGATAGCCGCACGCATGAAGCGCATCGTTTACCGAATCCGCCAGATCATCCAGCGTATCGAGGATCGTACCGTCCAGGTCAAAGATTGCAAGCTGATATCTCTTCATAATACGTTGATAGTATCACTTCCTGTGTGCCGGATGCAACACAGCCATGATTGCAGCGCCGGAATCGTCGAGTATAATACTCATAACACCTGCCGGTTCTTTGTGTGCGGAGGAGAAAGTGCGGTATGAATCTTCTGTTTGCTTCTGATTCTTTTAAAGGAACCCTTTCAAGCATCCGCTCCGCCGAGCTTCTGGAAATGGCGGCGCGGGAGGTATTTGACGATGTTACCTGCAGCAGCGTGCCGGTTGCGGACGGCGGGGAAGGCACTGTGGACGCGGTCATTGCGGCCGTGCACGGCACGAAGGTTTATGCGAAGGTGCATGGTCCCCTGATGGACCCGGTCACCGCCGCCTACGGAAGACTTGAGGATGGAAAGGCCGTCATCGAGATGGCAGCCGCCTCCGGCCTTCCCCTCATCCCGCCAGACGCGCGCGATCCGCTTCATACAACGACGTATGGGACCGGGGAACTGATCCTGGACGCCCTGGAGCGCGGATACCGTGATCTGTCTATTGCCATCGGCGGCAGTGCGACCAACGATGGGGGCATGGGGTGTCTGTGCGCGCTGGGCGCGCGCTTTCTGGATGCGGACGGAAACCCTCTTTCCGGATGCGGAGCGGATCTTGCGCGCGTGCGGGAGATTGACCTCTCCGGCCTGGATCCCAGGATCCGGGAGACCCGGATTACCGTCATGTGCGACGTGACCAATCCTCTGTGCGGGCCGGACGGCGCGGCCATGACCTTCGGCGCGCAGAAGGGCGCTTCCCCGGAAGACCTGGAAATTCTGGAGAGCGGGATGCAGAACTACCGGGATGTGATCCTGCGCCGCTTTGCGGTGGATCCGGACCAGATCCCCGGAAGCGGAGCTGCCGGCGGGCTCGGAGCCGCCCTGACGGTATTTCTCCACGGCCGGATGCGCTCCGGGATCGAGACCGTGCTTGACCTGATTCATTTTGACGAGCGTCTCAAGGGCGTGGACCTGGTAGTGACCGGGGAGGGAAGAAGCGACCGGCAGAGCTGTTTCGGGAAAGTAATGCAGGGCGTGGGACAGCATGCGCGCAGCGCGGGGGTTCCCGCAGTCGGGCTGTCCGGATCACTCGGAGAGGGCGCGCAGTCGCTCTTTGACTGCGGGATCGAGTCCCTGATGACCACCGTCGATGCGCCCATGAGCCTGGAGGAGGCATGTGCGCGGACAGAGGAGCTCTACTATGCGGGCGCTGTGCGGATGTTCCGTCTGATCCGGACCGGGACGCGGATCACACCCGGTTGAAAAGCCAAACGAAAGGCCCAAACAGCAGCGCATGCTGTTTGGGCCTCATCAATTCCGTATCCATCCGCGGGTAGATCACGAATCTGTTCCTTTTAGGATCTGCAGGATTTCCTTCTTATATGCAAGGAATTCCGGCGTCAGATCGAATTCCGATCTTTCATTTCTGGGCTGTCTGATGACGATCTCGTGCCGGATCCGCCCCGGTGATCCCGTCATGATGTAGATCCTGTCCGAGAGCATCACGGCCTCGTCGACATCATGTGTGATAAAGAGGGTTGACAGGCCGATCTTCTCCATAATGTCCAGGTACCAGCCGTGCATCTGTCCCTTCGTGATCATATCCAGGGCGCTGAAGGGCTCATCGAGAAGCGCAACGCCCGACGATCCGAGGTAGGTCCGCAGCAGGGCGGCTCTCTGCCGCATCCCGCCCGAAAGCTCTGCCGGATAGAGCATCTGCGTCCCCTGCAGTCCGAACGCTTCAAACAGCGGATCCGCCTTCTCCCTTGCCTCTTTCTTCTTCATTCCGCCAAGGCGCAGGGGAAGGGACACATTGTCAATCATCTTCAAATGCTCCAGCAGCAGGTCCTTCTGGCGCATGTAGCTGATCCTGCCGGGGCGCCCGGTCACGTCTTCCCCGTGCAGGTACACCCCGCCTTCATCGGGCGGCAGGATTCCGGAGATCACATTGAACAGCGTGGTCTTCCCTGCCCCGCTCACGCCCAGCAGGGAGACCAGTTCATGATCCATCAGCCGGATCGAGATATCCCGGATGATCGTCTTTCCGGAAAATGATCTTGTGATATGCTCTGTACGCAGTGCTTCCATAGCTGCTTTGGTCTGTTTCCTTCCTTATGACAGATAATCGTTGGAATAACCGCATCCTCTCAGGTCATGCTCCACCAGGCCGTTCTCATACAGCCATCCGTAAAATGCATCCCATCTCTCCGGGTCGAACACGCCCCACTGCTCCTCATCGGCAATGTACTGGCCGGAGAGCCATTCCTGGCTGGCGTAGACCAGTTCCTCAGACCCGGTCAGAGATCCGGTCGAATCTCCCTCGATCAGCATATCTGCGGCTTCCTTCGGATGTTCGATGGCGTATTCATATCCTTTCCGCGTCGCATCCAGGAACGCCTTCGCCGTCTCGGGATCCTCCTCCAGGAACGTGTTGTTCGCAACGATCAGGGGCGTATAGTAATCCAGTTCCGGCGCGATATCGCTGAAGTTCCAGAAATCGCACTCTACGCCTTCCACCTCTGCATTGACGCCGCTCCATCCGTAGAAGATCCAGACGGAATCCGTCTGATGGGCCTCCAGCGCCGCCGGCTCATCGGTGATGTCATTCGGAATCAGCTTCACGTCGTCGAAGCTGGCGCCGTCCTGCTCCATGCAGTACTGAATCATGGCCAGCTCAATGGGGGACTCCCATGTGGAATAAACCTTGCCTGCAAGTCCTGCCGGAGACGTGATGCCGTCGCCTGCGCGGGAGAGAATCCCGGAGGTGTTGTGCTGGAGCATGGCCGCGACTGCGGTGATGCCTCCTCCAGATCCAGGGACGCAGCCATGGTATCCTGCGCGTCAACCGCGAACTGTGCCTGTCCTGCTGCGCACATCAGGGTTGCCCCATTTTCCGGCGGCTGTACGATGGAGACGTCCAGGCCTGCTTCCTCATAATATCCGAGTGCCTGCGCCGCATAGACGCCGGTGTGATTGGTGTTGGGCGTCCAGTCCAGACAGAATGTGATTTTTTTGGGTGCCTCCTTTTCCGTATCCTCCGCGCAGGCAGGAACTGCCAGCGATGCGGCAAGAGCCAGGGATACAGCTGCAGATACAAAACTCCTTGCGTTCATTTTCATTCTCATTTCCTCTCCACTATGAATTGTGATTCTGATTCACCGCTTTTACCCTGTGCCACGGCATCGCAAGATCCCGGATCAGGTCGACCAGCGCCATCAGCAGCAGACTGATGACGACGATCAGGATGATCACTGCGAACATCCGGTCAAATGCATATGCTTTTTTGACCCTTGTCATATATACGCCAAGTCCCTCAAAGCCGCCCAGCCATTCAGCGATCACCGCCCCGACGACCGCGTAGGACGCGGAGATCCGAAGGCCGGAGAAAAAGAACGGGAGCGCCGACGGGAACTTGACATAGCGGAAGATCTGGCCGCTTCCCGCCCCCATCGCCCGCATCAGGTTGATCTCATCCAGGTCAACGGAGCGGTAGCCGTCCAGAAGGCCGACCGCGATCGGGAAGAAGGTCGTGATGACCACCAGCGTGATCTTCGGGGCCATTCCGAATCCCATCCACAGCACCAGAAGCGGCGCGATGGCGATGGTCGGAATGGTCTGCGTGATGACCAGGATCGGCGAGAGCGCTTCCTTGAGCGTGCGGAACCTGTCCATCACAGTCGCAATCACAAAGGCAAGAGCGATCCCGATCAGGAGCCCGTAGAAGGCCTCCAGCAGGGTCGTCTTCGCGTGAAACGTCAGGTTCGGGAAGTCCGAGACAAACGCCCGGACCACATCTGCCGGGGAAGGCAGCATATAAGAGGGGACCGCGCCGGATTCGCACAGCGCCCACCAGAAAAAAACAATCAGCGCAAGGGCGGTCAGCGCCGGAAGCTTACGGGTGGTATTTTCCGATCTTTCTTTCAATTGAGAGAACCTCTCCTTCCGGCTTGTAGCTGACCTTCACGTAAGCCGCAACCGACGGTGCGCCGGCCCTGACGGCAATATGCTGGCATTCTTTCACAATGTCCATCAGCTCATCGTACGGGCCCTCTATCGTCGTCTCAAACGGACCCACGTAATAGTTGTACCCCGTACTTTTGATATATGCGATTACCTCATCCACTATCCTGCACAGTTCCTCTTCATCCTGCACGCCCGGAAGTGTCTGGATTGCTACACTTGCTTCCATCGTTCCATCTCCTTTCTTTGCTTGATTCCATAAAAAAGGATCCCCTCCTGCAAAATGCAAGGGGGGATCTGAGCATATCAAAATAAGATCTTGAATGCTTCCCTACGCCGGTATGGTCCGGATCAGGTAATGAGGGTCAGTAACTGGTACTCTCTCAGCTTGCGCTCCCCTAGCAGTTTTCCCAATCGTAATGCATGGCCGGACACTTGTCAAGCATCCCGGAGCGCCTGCTGATTCTCTTCCCGGAGCACCTGCTGATTCTCTTCTGTGCAGCGCCTGCTGAACCTACTGAATCTGTGCGTATCCCTTCGGATCATCCAGATCCGTCTGATTGTCCTCAAACCTGCAGCTGATAAACTGAAGCGTCCCGGTCGTGGGGACATTCACAAGTTTTACAGCCGTTTCATTCTCCTGAAAGAGATTGTCGCTGTATACCAGATTGGTGGCGCTCGAACGATAGGAATCGAAAAGGAATCCGGTCCGGTTCTTTATAAATGAGCACTGCTCCAGGGATACCCATGAACCGTCCTCCGCGCGAACCCCGTCGTCAAACCCGGTAAAATCACAGTCTCTCAGATTCAGCGCTTCCGTGCTGATGATGCCGGCGCCGCCTTCTCCCTCGAAGGCCAGGCCGTAAAACACAGCGGTCTGCGGCTGCCGCGTCTCAACCCTGACCGTTTGCGTAAAGGTCGTCATCCTGCCCTCATCATCCATCGTTCCGATCAGATTGGCCGTGCGCTCATCCAGGGTCAGCGGATCGTCATATACAACCGGCGGGAGGTACAGATTCAGGACCGCATCCGGATCCTCCTGCATGGTCCTGTCGATCAGAGCCTCGATCTCTTCTACGGTATCCATCGGCGTATCTTCATACGAATATTCAATCACCTGCTGCACCTCGCACTTCACGCTCTGATACAGCCGGATGACGTCTTTATTCTTCATCGTCACTTCCCAGCAGATCCGGTTGGTTCCGGTATCGGAGCTGTAAAGGACGTCGCTCATCAAGGCGCAGGCAGACCCCCTGTCCGATCCCCGGACCGGCTCCGCGATTGTGACGCTCATCGCGTCAGACTGAGGGATGGCGCTGACCGTGCAGCTGTCCATCTGTTCCAGGAACTTCTCCCGCACAGAAGAATCCTCCTTGCTGTAGACAAAGAGCTTGGACAGAAGGGCAGATCCCTCTCCTTCCGGCAGTTTTGTCTCAAATTCCTCTCCCGGTGATCCGATCGCCCCCTGTTTTTCGCTGAAGGACAGAAGGACATCGCAGGGCGTCCCGTCAACAGTATAGGAAATGACAGCGCCCCCTTCATAGACCTTTGGCCTGTGGTGCAGGAACCAGAAAGCGCTCACTGCGCATGCCGCTCCGAGAAGCAGGATACAGATCCAGATAACACGGCGGCGGCGCACAGGCACCTTGACAACGTCGCTCTCTGACTGTTCTTTTTCACAGTACGGGCACCAGGATGCAGAATCCTGCAGGGGTTTTCCGCAGTACATACAGTTCTTCATCAGATCGCCTCCATAAGCTCTTTCACAGAATGATATCGTTTGTTCGGATGGATCATCGTGCACCGGGAAACGATTCTTCCCCACCGGCCCCCTGCCAGCTGTTTGGACGGATGCTGGCATGTGAGCATCTCATTGATCAGGACGCCCATCGAATAGATGTCCGCCCTGTAGTCGGTTTCGGAGATGCCGTACTGCTCCGGCGGCGCATATCCGACCGTTCCCAGGATCTGTGTGTCCTGCGTTTTGGAATGATCATAGGTTCTCGCAGCATCAAAATCGATGAGAACGGCCCTCTGGGCGCTGACGATCACATTGTCCGGCTTGATATCCCGGTGTATCCACCCAAGGGAATGCAGGACGTACAGGCCCCTGCACAGCTGCAGTGCGATGCGCCGCGTCTGCTGCGGCGTAAGCGGACCGCAGGAGAGAAGATCCGACAGACTGTCTCCGACCACATATTCTTCCAGGACCAGCATGTCCTTCGATCCGCCGCTTCCGTCTTTTGCCGACTGCTTTCCTTCAGCCGCCTCATAGATCCTCGGAAGATAGGGGCACTCCTTGCCCAGCAGGGAAAAATAAACCGGCAGCGACCCGTTGTAGCGGCGGAAGATATAATACCGGTGACTGGACTTCTGCCGGATCCTGGCAACCGATCCTCTGGGCGACGTCTTCAGGATCCGCTCCTCCTCAAAGCTCTCTCTGACATACTGATCAATAAAGTCGTACAGTTCCATTCATTCTCTCCGATCCGGAAAATAAAAACCATATGCAGAATGCATATAGTTTTGTGAAGACAACCCTATTATAGTAGAATTCAGAAGAAATATCATCCCGATTCCGATTCACCGCACAGGATCGACAGCAGAGGGGAAGGAGTGCACCATGGCGGAAAGAAGTACAGACGAAATGAAGACGCAGCTCGCACAGGCAAACGGGCTGAAGCAGTTCCTGGAAGAGAACATGGACAGTTTTGCCGAATCTGATTTCCCGAATCTTCTCAAAGACAAGCTCGCGGAGAAGAAGATCAGCAAAGCACAGCTTGCAAAAGCATCCGGCATGAGCGACGTATATCTCTACCAGCTTCTGTCGGGAAGACGTTCTCCCTCCCGCAACCGTCTGATCTGTATCTGCATCGGCCTGTCGCTGACCGTCGACGAGACACAGGATCTCCTGTTCCGCGCCGGGACCGGCCCCCTGTACGCCAAAAACAAGTGGGACGCGATTATCCTCTACGGAATCAGTCACAGACTCGATCTTTTTGCGATTAACGATCTGTTATTTGAGGAAAATGAGAACACCCTGATCTGATTTACAACAATGACCAATAACGGCCCATTCTTCTGCGTCTTTTTGTTGGTTTTCCCATCTTCAATTCCGAAATCAGACCTCCTATAATACTGACCTTAGAAGCTGTTTCAAGGTGCTTCTAAAGGGGGTATTTATATACAATGAAAGAAATGACAAAGGGCCGTCCTTTTTCTCTGATCGCCCTGTTTGCGCTGCCGCTTCTGTTCGGCAACCTTCTTCAGCAGATGTACAATTTGATGGATGCAGCCATTGTCGGGCGTTATCTGGGAGCAAACGCCCTGGCTTCTGTCGGCGCTACCACCAGCGTCCAGTTTCTGGTGTTCGGATTCTGTATCGGGTGCTGCGTCGGTTTCTGTGTGCCCGTTGCGCAGAGGTTCGGTGCGCAGGATCTTCCCGGTATGCGCCGGTATATCTTTAACGGAATCCTCCTGACCATCCTGATCGCGAGCGTCGCTACCGTTGTATGCCTGCTCTCCACTTCAGGGATCCTCCGCATTCTGCACACGCCGGAGGGCATCTGGGGGAATACCTATATCTACATCTTTATTATATTTGCAGGGATTCCTTTTACCCTGCTGTACAACTTCTCCGCAGGACTGCTTCGTGCTGTCGGAGACAGCCGCACGCCGTTCATCTTTCTGGTGATTTCATCCGTCCTCAACATCCTTCTGGACCTGTTCTGCATCTGCACCCTGCATCTGGGCTGCGCCGGAGCCGCCATCGCAACGGTACTGTCGCAGGCGGTTTCAGGGATCCTGTGCACGATCACGATCCTTCTGAAGTATGACATTCTTCATTTTCAAAAGGATGAGATGAAGCCGGACGCGGCTTTGGAAAAACAGCTCCTGCTGATGGGCCTTCCGATGGGAATGCAGTTCTCCATCACGGCCATCGGAAGCATGGTGCTGCAGGCTGCCAACAACGGCCTGGGCAGCATCTACATCTCGGCGCTGACCGCAGTCAGCAGGATCAAGGGCTTTTCCATGTGCCCGTTTGACGCCATCGCGACTGCCACTTCCACCTTCTGCAGCCAGAATTTCGGAGCCGGGCAGTACCGCCGGGTGCGCGACGGATTTAAGATCGGTCTGGAGATATCGGTCGTATACGGCCTGATCATCGGACTGTGCCTGATCCTCTTCGGCAGGACCTCCTGCCTGATCTTCCTTCCGGCAGATGAAACGCGGATCCTGGATGCGGCCGCAAAAGCCCTGTTTATCAGCGGTTTCTTCTATTGGATTCTGGGAATTCTGAACGTGAGCCGTCTGACGGTGCAGGGACTTGGTTTTTCAGGCCGTACCGTCATCAGCGGCGTCCTTGAGATGTGCGCGCGCAGTTTTGTTGCGATCATACTGGTGCCCGTTATCGGTTATAACGCCATCTGCATGGCGGACCAGGCGGCATGGACGCTGGGCGGCATATACAGCCTGATCACGGCCCTGGTCATCCTGCGCAGGATCGCGCCTCTTTCCGGCGCCGCGGCGAACACGAGCGCTCCGCGAAGCAGCAGGCACCTGTTCCATCCGCACCACACCCATGGGCATTATTCAGCATAACGTGCCGCGCTCGGTGCGTCAGCACCCTCTTCCTCAGAGCGCGGCCGCGATCCGCCGGAAGCTTCAGCTCAGTCGGTGCGTCCGCCTGCAGAGGCGGGGGATTCACCGACTGAGCTGAAATTCTGTCAGGCCGTATCTTTCATAGATCTTTCCGCTCTTACGGGCAAGGTCCAGGCACTCTTTGCTGCCGCAGAGCACAATATCATATCCGTTGGACAGGAGTCTTCTGAGGATCCCTGC
>CAJOKX010000019.1 GCA_905235415.1 uncultured Lachnospiraceae bacterium | reverse complement strand
CACGCTTCTATAGGAGCTGGGAGAGGCTGCAATGCAACCGATGCAAAGCGAAGGTAGGCAACGTGTTTTCAGTGTGCCCACAAACTCTCAGCAGAGTTGGCGGGCCTGTGAACTGTATCCCGGGATCAGGTGTTTCGGATTTGTTTACACATGCTGAATGGAGTGCTATATTGAATATAGAAATTGTTGTGTGCAGAATGCCGGCCGCAGGGTTTGTTTTTGTGCAGGTCGGCGGAACAGGAGGGCGGATATGGATCATATCGTAATAACGATTGCCCGATATTATGGCAGCGGCGGAAAGACGATCGGAGAGATGCTCGGAAAAGACCTCGGGATCCCATTTTACAATAAGGAGATCCTTCGGATGGCGTCAGACGATTCCGGCATCAGTGAAGCTTTATTTGCGCAGGCGGATGAGAAGCTGAAAAAAACGACGCTGTTCCGCGTCGCGAGCAAGGCATACGACGGAACGGTCATTCCGCCGGAGAGCAAGGATTTTCTGTCGAACCAGAATCTGTTCAATTATCAGGCCAAGGTGATCCGCGCGCTGGCGGATGAAGAATCCTGCATCATCATCGGAAGATGCGGAGATTATATCCTGAAAGACCGCCCGAATGTTGTCAGGGTCTTCATCTATGCAAGCCCGGCGTACTGTCTGGAACAGGCGAAGCTCAGAGGGGCATTCGGCGGGAAGACAACGATGAAGTATATCGAGGAGACGAACAAGCACCGCGCCGATTATTATAAATATTACACAGGCCATGACTGGAACGACTGCCGCAATTATGACCTGTGCCTGAACAGCGGGGCCATCGGATTCGACGGCTGCGTAAAAACGATTAAGGACTATATCAAAACCCGGTTCCCGGAGTATCAGAACCCCGGTCTTAACCAGGATCTACAGCCTGCGTAAATGAATGAAAATACGCAGCTTCATCGTCGTTGGCTTTCTGCCCGACAGGATCCTGGACGTTGATATGATAATCATGGTATGCCGGGTCGTCTTCGGATGCGTAGACGACATATGTGCATGGAACGCCGACCTCTTCCAGCCTCTGCGCGATCGCAGGGGCTGCTTCCATGAGGTAGTCTCCATGCGCGGTCATCAGGTAGACCGGAGGCCATTTGGCACAGATCCAGTCCTGGACACGGATCAGAGAGCGCAGTTTGCCGGATCTGGGATCTTCCAGGAGATCTTCCATGAATTCCGGCAGGATCCGGTCAAAATAAGGAATCTGGTCTCTTTCTTCGAGGCTCATGTCCAGGACATCGTCGATATCGTCGGCCGGGGCGTATATCCCGCAGTTGAGCGCCACGGCGGTCGGCCGGAAGCCTTCCGGGGCGCTGAATCCGAAATGCTGTGCATAGTCCGGATTCACACACAGACTGGTGAACAGTCCGGCGAGATGCGCGCCTGCAGAATCGCCGGCGAGGAATACATGCTCCGTGTCCAGACCGTAGGCCTGGGCATTTTCCAGCATCCAGCAGATCACCCGGCAGGTGTCTTCCAGCGATGCCGGAAACTTGTGTTCCGGCGCAAGCCTGTAGGAATAATTGATGACGGCGAATCCTCTCTGCGCCATGGACATCCCGTAAAACTGGTAGCGATCTTTGTCGCCGTAGACCCATCCGCCGCCATGCACCAGCACAAATACGGGGAGGTCTCCCTGCAGCTCCTTCGGACGGTATACATCCAGCACCTGCATCGGATCTTCTCCGTATGCGATATCATCGAAGCGCTTAATATCTTCCGGCGTTGTCAGCCCTTCATCCCGGGCGTCATCCGACTGCGTCCAGATGGATCTGACGTGATCACTTGAAACAGACATCTGTTATCCTCCTGCCTTTATCCCAGAATCGACACAACCTTCTCGTACATGCCTTTGGCCAGAGAGGCGTGATTCTCCGCGTCCAGGTGAAGGCCGTCGCCCTTCCCGGGATTGGCGTACAGGGAAGCATCCATGAAATGGAATCCGTTCTCATTTGCAACGGTGCGGAAGGCTTCGGAGAATCCGAGGCTCTTATCGGCCGCCTGCTGCCCGAACATATACGCGATATCCTCGCAGTACTCAATCCGGATGGGAGAGACCAGGAGCACCTGAGGAGGATTCCCGCCGGGACCGAAGGGACTGGCGGCGGCAATCCTGCCGAGCCTTCCGGCTCCGTCTGCAATATTCCTTGCAGTTACGCTGAAATACGTTTTGGTGTCGTTGGTCCCGAGCATGATGATAATCAGGTCAAACGGCGACTGGGATTCCATGCAGGGCCACAGATAGGTCAGGCCGGAGAGACGGTTCTCAACCGGATCATCCCAGACGGTGGCTCTTCCATTGTGACCTTCCTCGATCACCGTATATTCCTCCCCCAGAAGCTTCTGCAGGATACCGGTCCAGCGGACATCATCATCAAACCGGTCGCGGGTTTCGCTGTTATATCCCCAAGTGTTGGAATCACCAAAGCAAAGTATTCTCTTCTTCATATCTTTCAGACGCCTCCCTGCGGAATTGGTTCAAAGACTACCGTTTCAGTATATCAGAACCATTTGCCGGATGCCACACCCACTGTGGTTCGAGTACGCCATCGGCGTACTTGCGCCCGACCGCGCGGCCGCTTTAGCGGCCTTCCACTGCGCGGTCATGGCGTCCGCCGGAGGCTGCACCTCAGTGGGACACCCCACGGAGGTTGTATCAGAGGAGGAATTGTCGTACAATGAGCCGTGAATCGGCAGCATAGCGTAAGATCTGCCGGGGGGGAGTATTATGGCAATTGAAAAGGTAAAGGAATATTTCGCCGGCACAGAGCTGGAAGGCAAGGTGATCGAGCTTGAACAGTCCAGCGCGACGGTGGATCTTGCGGCGGAGGCGCTCCATACGGAACCGGACCGGATCGCGAAGTCGCTTTCATTTCTGGTGGATGACAGGCCGGTGCTTGTGATCGTGTCGGGCCGGGCCAGGATCGACAACAAAAAGTACAAAGAGCAGTTTCATAAAAAAGCGAGCATGATCCAGTTCGACGATGTGGAGAGATACATCGGGCACGCTCCGGGCGGAGTATGTCCGTTCGCCATTCATGATGACGTCGAGGTGTGGCTGGACGTATCCCTCAGGAAACATGAGACCGTGTTTCCGGCTGCCGGAAGCAGCAACAGCGCGATCGAGATGACGATCGACCAGATGGAACGGTTCACCCACAGTAAGGGATGGGTTGACGTATGTAAATAAGCCCGGTGCAGTGCCTGCGGAGGGGCATTCTGCGCGGCGCTGAGGCAGATGCGCGTGATTGACGGACAGCCGCGCCTGCATTATGATGAAAGAGATTGCAAGTAAATGCAGGGGGACAGCCCCCATGGGAGGTTCTATATGAGCAGACTCAATGATTTTCTGACAGAGGCGGGTGTGTTTTTCCTTGCAACAGTGGACGGTGACCAGCCGAAGCTTCGCCCGCTTGGAGCCCATCTTGAGATGGACGGAAAGGTGATCTTCGGAATCGGGGATTTCAAGGCAGTTTACCGCCAGCTGAAGGCGAATCCGAAGACGGAGATTTCCGCATGCAAAGAGGGCGGCAGGTGGCTGCGTTATACCGGAAGGGTTGTGTTTGAAACTGATCCGAAATATGCGGAGGCGATGCTGGAGATGATGCCGCATCTTCGCGGGATCTATAATGATGAGACCGGCTATAAGATGATGTGTTTCCACCTGGAAGATGCCTCTGCATTCGAGATTGCCATGTCCGGGGAAACCGAGAAGATTCTGTAAGGCGGGTTTGCAGCCGGCCGGAAGGAGGATGCCATGAATGAAGTGATGCAGGCGATTTTGTCCAGAAGAAGTATCAGGCAGTTTACAGACCAGCCGGTCCCGAAGGAGATCCTGGAGGATCTTGTGCAGGCGGCGCTGCACGCTCCGAGCGGGATGGGGAAAAAGACCTGGAAGTTTACGGTTGTCACCAATAAGGAGAAGATCCGCCTTCTTGCTCAGGAGACCGGAAGAATCCTGGGAAGAGAAGGATACAACATGTATGAGCCGACAGCGCTCATCATTCCGTCCAATCTCAGGGAGAGTCCTTATGGGAAGGAAGATGATGCATGCGCACTTGAAAATATCTTCCTTGCGGCGTATTCCTATGGCGTGGGCTCCGTATGGATCAACCAGCTGCGCGATATCTGCGACGAGCCTTCGATCCGCGCTATGCTGACGGAATTCGGGATTCCGGAAGACCATACGGTATACGGGATCGCTGCGCTGGGATATCCGGCAGCGTCCGGCCAGTACAAAGAGGCCGGCGACGTGGCATTTGTGGAATGACACGGATCCTGATCTGTGAATAAGGGTTGATGCTGCCGTACTGCGCAAGCGTACGGCAGTTTATGTTTTTGGCGTTTTAAGAAACGAAGGGAGAAAGAAGCAATGCAGAACCCGAAACAAAACGGCTCCGGCAGGACGGATTCCAAAAACCGGAAGGTCATGGTCAATATATCTGCGCTGTGTATCATAGCAGTATGTGTGATTCTGACGATCCATGCAAGAAGCCTGGCATCATCCCCGACGGGTGCGGTCTGCGGAAGCGCATTTTCCCTGCTCCCTCCGCTGATCGCAATTGTGCTTGCCCTGATCACAAAGGAAGTGTACAGCGCCCTGTTTGTGGGGATCGCCGTCGGGGCGATGCTTTACGCGGGCGGGAATGTGGAGATTGCGCTCAATACGCTGCTGTTTCATGAAAGCGCGGGACTGATCTCCGGCATCACGGACACCTCCCACGCGTCTGTCCTGGTCGTTGTGATACTGCTCGCGACGATGGTGGTTCTTCTCAATGAATCCGGCGGCGCTGAAGCGTTCGGAAACTGGGCCGCTGTCCATATCAAATCGCGCGCCGGTGCGGAGCTTGCCACGGTTTTGATGGGACTTCTGATCTTTGTGGATGACGGATTCAACTGTCTGACGGTCGGATCGGTCATGCGCCCGCTGACGGACCGGCATAAGGTGTCGCGCGCCAAGTTCGCGTATCTGCTGGATTCGACGGCAGCCCCTGTCTGCATCATCGCACCCATTTCCTGCTGGGCGGCAGCGGTCAGCTATGCGGTGCCGGAGCAGTATGATATTAATGGGTTCAATATGTTTCTGCGGACGATTCCCTACAACCTCTATGCACTCGGAACCCTGGTGATGCTGTTTTCGCTGATTCTCATGCGGGTGGACTACGGTCCCATGAAGCTTCATGAAAACAATGCGCTCAAGGGAGACCTGTTTACCTCCGGCGAGATGCAGTATGAAGAGGAAGCGCATCCTGCGCAGGGAGAGCCGCGCCTTTCCAACCTTGTGATCCCTGTCGTCTCGCTGATTGTTCTGTGCATCATCGCGATCGCGTATACCGGCGGCGCATTTTCGGGCGCAGGCCTGGTGGATGCATTCGCGCAGGCCGACTCGGTCTCCGGGCTGGTAATGGGCGGCGTCCTGGCGCTGCTGCTGACACTGTGGCTGTATATGAGCCGCGGCGTCATGAAGTTTAAGGATTTTATGGGAGCGTTTGCCGCGGGCTTCAGAAGCATGTGCGCGCCGATGATCATCCTGATCCTTTCCTGGAACCTGTCCGGGATCACCGGACTGCTCGGGGCGCCGGAGTTTATCCACGGAATCGTGGAAGCTTCCGCCGGATCCGTGCAGATGTTTGTCCCGGCCTTCGTGTTTTTGGTATCGGTCTTCCTGGCGTTTTCAACCGGGACCAGCTGGGGAACATTTTCCATCCTGATCCCGATCGTCTGCGCAGTGTTCCCGGCAGATTCCCAGATGCTGGTTATCTCGATTGCAGCCTGCCTCTCCGGCGCGGTCTGCGGAGATCACTGCAGTCCGATCTCGGATACAACCATTATGTCGTCGGCCGCCGCGCACTGCGACCATATCAATCATGTCAACACGCAGCTTCCGTATGCGCTGACGGTTGCCGCTGTCTGCTGCGCAGGATATCTTCTTGCGGGCATCATCGGTTTCCGGGCGCAGAGCAGTGCGGCCCTTGCCGCGACACCGCTGACCCTGGCTGCCATCGTTGTGGTCGTCGCGCTGGTGCGCCGTCACCAGATGCGTGCACAGGCGTCGTGACATAAGGAGAGAGGGGAAAGACCCCGGAGGAGAGATGTTTCATTACAGAAGACTGCAGGATGCAGACATTCCATATATCAATGCGCTGCAGAGACGGCGCGGATTCGAAGAGATTGAAGAAGGACAGCTTCCGGCTGAATGGATCGTGTACGGAGCATTTTCGGGGGAGGAGATCATCGGGATCTGCATCCTGTTTCTGTACCGGCGGCTTCCGCACAGCGATTACCCGGGCGGACTGATCGCGGAGCTCGGAGGCTGTTATACGGTTCCGGAGTACCGCGGGAAGGGCGTGATGTCGGCTCTGGTCGGTACCTGTCTGGAGCATCTGCCCGGGGACTGCCCGGAGGCGGGCGCGATCGTCAGCGACGCGTCCAGCCATGTCATATCGATCCTTATGAATCAATATGGATTCGAGGATGCGGTGGAAGG
Organism: uncultured Lachnospiraceae bacterium; assembly: GCA_905235415.1. Taxonomy (GTDB): domain Bacteria; phylum Bacillota; class Clostridia; order Lachnospirales; family Lachnospiraceae; genus Porcincola. Next base: position 21,253 of record CAJOKX010000019.1, on the reverse strand, counting down.
CGAGAGGAGAGTATGGAAACAGTTCCGGTGATATCCGGAAGGAATCATGCGGAGGGCTGCCAGACGGCAGCCCTCCGCACTGCGTTTCTTTGAGAGCGAAAAAACGTCAGAAAACGGTTGACAAAGTGACTCCATAGTGATATCAATATGATATCACTCAACAAACACTGTTCCATTTATGAGATCCGGGAGGAGGGAGAAGGATGCAGGAAAAGGTGTTATCAATCAGGAAAAACGGACTTGCGGTTCTGCTTGGATGCTTGATCGTTGAGATCGCCGCAATCCTGGGAATTGTCTATGCCGCAGCGAACGAGACGGTCTGGCTGCTGGTGGTGTCGATCATTGTGGTGTGCATTGCGTGGATACCGATGCTTGGTCTGCGTGTGCTCAAGCCGGAGGAGGCACTGGTTGTCACACTGTTCGGCAATTATACGGGAACGCTGAAGGGCCCCGGCTTCTACGCGGTCAATCCTTTTTCTGTGAGCGTGAATCCCGCAAAGAAGACCAGGCTCGGACAGAGCTCGGACGTTGAAGGCGGATCCCGCGCCACATCCCTGTCGAGTCTGCTTTCGTCAGGAACCATGACGACGCACCCTGTGAGCAATGTAATCTCTCTGAAGATTATGACCCTGAATAACAGCAGGCAGAAGGTGAATGACGTACTGGGCAATCCGGTTGAGATCGGCGTTGCGGTGATGTGGCGCGTCACAGATACCGCAAAGGCAGTCTTTACGGTAGACAATTATAAGGAATACCTGTCCCTGCAGTGTGACACGGCTGTCCGGAACATTGTAAAGGTGTACCCGTACGACATGGCGCCGAATGTGGACACGACCGGGGACGGACAGGCGGATGACGGTTCCCTGCGCGGTTCGACAGAGATCGTAGCCAACCGGATCCGGGATGAGATCCAGAACAAGGTGGAAGACGCCGGCCTGGAGATCCTGGATGCAAGAATCACCTATCTGGCGTATGCGCCGGAGATCGCAGCGGTCATGCTGCAGAGGCAGCAGGCGTCTGCCGTGATCGACGCGCGGAAGATGATTGTTGACGGAGCGGTCGGCATGGTGCAGATGGCACTTGACAAACTGAGCACAGAGGATATCGTGGAACTGGATGACGAGCGCAAGGCGGCTATGGTGTCCAACCTGCTTGTGGTTCTGTGCGGCAATCATGACGCCCAGCCGATCGTCAATTCCGGCTCCCTGTACTGAGGCGCCGCCCGGACAGACGGTACCTTGCCGAATGGAGATTCAGATCGGATAGGCGGTGAGTTATGGCAGCAAAAAAGCAGATCCCGCTGCGGCTGAGCGAGCAGCTCTATGACGCGATTGCGGCGTGGGCGGAGGATGATTTCCGTTCCGTCAACGGGCAGATCGAATACCTGCTGACAGAATGCGTCAGACAGCGGAAGAAAAACGGGAAGTATGTGTCAGAGCATCTGGATGAACCGCCCGAGCTGGACATCTGAACGTCCGGCCCGCACCGCGCCGCATGCCCCGGCGCATCCATAAAGAACGCAGCAGCTGTGCAGTTTCCGGGAATGAGACCGGACTGCACAGCTTTTTGTTTGTGCATATCCTATTCATACAGAAAAATAATAAATAACAAAGATGTTTTAATAAAACTAATTTGAACAAGTTGGCCATTGCTGTTACAATAAAGTGCGGAGGAACATGGATATGGACAGTGACCAGATCATTTTTTGCAGGGGCGGAGGCTGCACGGCCAAGCTCGGGGCGCAGGCGCTGAGCCGGGTGCTCTCCATGCTCCCGCGCGCGGAGAAAGATCCGGACCTTCTGATCGGCTATTCCAGCAGCGATGACGCTGCGGTGTACAGACTGACAGATGACATCGCGTATGTCCAGACGCTGGATTTCTTTCCGCCGATGGTGAAGGATCCCTATACATTCGGAAAGATCGCGGCGGCCAACGCCCTGAGTGATGTCTACGCCATGGGCGGCACAGTCAGGACCGCACTCAACATCGTCTGTTTCCCGGAGTCCTGGGACCTGAATATCCTGGGAGACATCCTGCGCGGCGGATCCGAAAAGGTGCTGGAAGCAGGCGCCTCTCTGGCCGGCGGACATACGATTGCGGACACGGATGTGAAGTACGGACTGTCCGTGACGGGGATCGTGCATCCGGATCATATCTGGGCCAATAACACGGGACGGGAAGGGGATCTGCTGATCCTGACAAAGGCGCTCGGATGCGGAATCCTGTGCAGCGCGGACCGGGTCGGCGAAGCGCCGCCCGGCGCCATGGAAGAAGCGATTGCTTCCATGACGACATTGAACAGGGGCGCGGCAGAGTGCTGCAGGAAGTATGAGATCCACGCCTGCACCGATGTGACAGGCTTCGGCTTTCTCGGACATCTGCATGAGATGATGGACGGACGGCTCTCCTGCAGCGTGTATGCAGACCGGGTTCCCGTTCTTCCCGGAGCCCTGGCGTGCGCGGACGAGTTCCTGCTGACAGCGGCAGGACAGCGCAACCGCAATCACGCAGGTCCCTTTGTGAGATTTGAGGGCATTTCATTTGCCATGGAAGAGGTTTTGTTTGATCCGCAGACGTCAGGCGGCCTTCTGATCGCGGTTTCCCCGGATCAGGCGGACATGCTTCTGGAGGATCTGCGGCAGGAGAAGCTTGCGGCGCAGATCGTCGGGGAGATTCTTGAAAAAAGAGATCCGGAGATCATGGTGACACGTGAAAGATAAGATCCGCGGCGGCGGATCTGTGATTGTGCAGAAAGCAGTATGGCAAGGAGGCAGTAAAAATGAAAAAAACAGTCAATGCACTGGGCGACACCTGTCCGATTCCGGTTGTGAAGACCAAAAACGCGATCAAAGAGCTGGAGGGCCCCGGCGTAGTGGAGACGCTGGTGGACAATGAGATCTCTGTACAGAACCTGACCAAGATGGCGAACCAGAAGGGATACGGGGTGAAATCCGAGAAGATTGCAGACGGACAGTACCAGGTCACGATTACGGTCGGGGATGCGGCGGATACGGCGGATGACATCCCGGACGAGTGCCTGGTCCCGGTCAACCGCAAAAAGAAGATTGTGGTGGCGGTCACGTCAGACACGATGGGCAGCGGCAATGACGAACTGGGTGCGATCCTGATCAAGGGATTTCTGTTTGCGCTGACGCAGCAGGACGCCCTTCCGTCCGCGATTCTGTTCTACAACGGCGGCGCGAAGATCACTACGGAGGGATCTGCATCGATCGAGGATCTGAAGAGCCTGGAGGCGCTGGGCGTCGAGATCCTGACCTGCGGAACGTGCCTGAACTATTACAATCTGTCGGACAAGCTTCAGGTGGGCGGCGTTACAAACATGTATGAGATCGCAGAGAAGCTGACACAGGCGGACCTGGTGATCCGCCCGTAACGGAGAGAGCAGATGCGGGAGAGCAGAGACTTCCTGGTCATTACATTTTCACAGACCGCGGATGCGATGGCGGCGGAGAAGGTGCTGACGCAGCAGCACATCCCGGGACGGATCATCCCGATTCCGCGTCAGCTGAGCGCGGGCTGCGGACTGTCCTGGAAGACGGAGGCGGAAGAGAAGGAGAAGGCGGCGCGCTGCCTGGAGGCAGCCGGGATCCGCTGGCATGAGATGGAAATGGTACGGCTATGGGTGTAGAGCATTACGTAGGAATTGACATCGGGTCCACCTGTGCAAAGACCGTCGTCATGAACGGGGAGGGGGAGATCCTGCACCGTCTGCTTCGCCCGACCGGATGGAGCAGTGTCGGAACCGCAGCCTCCATCCGGGAGGAACTGGAGGGACTCGGGATCCACGCGTCAGACAGCAGGGTCGTTTCCACCGGATACGGCCGCGCGTCGGTTCCGTTTGCGGACAGGCAGGTGACCGAGATTACCTGTCATGCGAAGGGGGCCTGCCACATCCACGGGACGCAGGACCTGACCGTGATCGATATCGGAGGCCAGGATACAAAGCTGATCGCAGTGGAGAGAGGCCAGGTTACGGATTTCCTCATGAACGACAAATGTTCTGCCGGAACGGGAAGGTTCCTGGAGGTGATGGCGAATACACTGAGCGTCACGCCGGATCAGCTGTGCGCCCTTGCACAGAGAGGCGGCGGCGCCTCCATCAGTTCCATGTGCACCGTATTTGCCGAATCCGAGGTGATCGGACTGATCGGAAAGGGCGAGAAGCGGGAAAACATTGCTTACGCGGTGGTGGAATCGATCGTTTTGAAGGTTGCTTCCCAGGCAGGAAGGCTGAAGCTGGACCAGACCGTCTGCCTGACCGGCGGACTGTGCGGGTTTGATTATCTGAGAAGCAGACTGGGAAGAGCGCTGCACTGTGAAGTGATCTCCTGCGCGGACGGGAGATACGCGGGCGCGGCGGGAGCTGCGCTGTGCGCGCTGCAGACAGACCGATGAGGAGAAGAAGATGATCTACCTGGATAATGCCGCGACCACCCTGATGAAGCCGCGCTCTGTGACGGATGCAGTCGTGCGGGCGATGACGACAGCGGGAAATGCATCCAGAGGCGCGCACAGCACATCGCTGGATGCGTCGAGGATCGTATATGACGCACGCGTAAAGACAGCGCAGCTGTTCGGGTGCAGCAGGCCGGACCACGTTGTGTTTACCTGCAATTCAACGGAGGCACTCAACATCGCGATACAGGGCGCCCTTCGTCCGGGATGCCATGTCATCACCACGGATCTGGAACACAATTCCGTCCTCCGGCCGCTGTACCGGATGCAGGATGCGCAGGGCGTCCGGCTTGATTTCGTACAGGCGGACAGATCGGGAAAGATCGATCTGAACGCGTTTGAGCGCCTGAAGCGGCCGGATACGGCAGCCATCGTGTGTACCCACGTCTCCAATCTCACAGGCGAGATCGTCGATATCGCGCGCATCGGCAGGTTTGCCCGGGAAAACGGGATCCTCCTGATCGTGGACGCGTCCCAGAGCGCCGGATGCATGCCGGTCGATATGGAAGAGATGGGGATCGACGTGCTCTGTTTCACCGGACACAAAGGGCTGATGGGCCCGCAGGGGACCGGCGGCATGTGCATCCGGGAGGGCGTGGAGATCCGTCCTTTGATTGAAGGCGGATCCGGGGTGCAGTCGTACCGCAGAAGGCAGCCGGAGGAATATCCCACCCGGCTGGAAGCCGGGACGATGAACGCGCACGGCCTGGCGGGACTGAGCGCAGGGATCGACTTCATCCAAAAGACCGGGATTAGGACCATCATGGAGAAAGAGCGCAGCCTCGCGCGCGCCTTCTACGAAGGCGTCCGCAAAATCGACGGAGTGCAGACCTACGGGGATTTCACAACCCCTGAAAGAGGGCCGGTGGTTGCGCTGAATATCCGCTCCTATGATTCTTCGGAGGTGTCTGACGCACTGAGCGTAGACTATGGGATTGCGACCAGGCCCGGTGCACACTGCGCGCCCCGGATGCACAGAGCGCTCGGGACGCAGGACCAGGGAGCTGTCCGTTTCAGCTTCTCCTGGTTCAACACCCCGGAGGAAGTGGAGGAAGCAGTCCGGGCAGTCGGGGAGATTGCAGGCGCCTGACCCGAATGGCGGGCAGTTTCTGTGAAGTAAAGGCAATGAAACGATCGTACGAGGAAGGAGAAGAAAATGGCAGATTACAGAAAGATGTGGGAAGACTTGGGAATGGACCTGGAGAATCATGACAACCTGTGCCAGGTGCTTCCGACAGCGGTGGGAGACGTATTCCTTTCTCAGGAGAACAGGCCGAAAGCAATGGACTTCTGGGATCTTGTCATTTCAGAGGTACACGGGATCCGGCCCGCGGAGCTGGTTGAAGAACAGAAAAAGGGACGGAAGGTATTCGGTACCTTCTGCGTCTATGTGCCCGACGAGGTGGTCATCGCTGCAAACGGGATCGTGACCGGACTGTGCGGAGGATCCCAGTTCTGGGTTCCGGACGGAGAGAAGGTTCTTCCCAAGAGCACCTGCCCGCTCGTGAAGGCCTCCGTCGGCGCCAGGCTCGGACGCACATGTCCGTTCTTCCGCATTGCGGATATGTACGTCGGAGAGACAACCTGCGACGCGAAGAAGAAGGCATACGAGATCCTGGGCGAGGACGTCCCCATGCACATTATGGATGTCCCGCAGATGAAGAGGGAGAAAGATATCCTCAAGTGGAAAGACGAGATCGCGAAATTTGCGAAGAAGGTTGAAAAATTTACCGGAAATGAGATCACGACAGAGAAGCTGGCGGAAGCCATCCGCATCGTGAACGAAAAGCGCAAGGCACTGGCCAGAGTCTATGAATGCCGCAAGTCCGCCTGCCTTCCGATCTCCGGAAGAGATTCTCTTCTGATGACGCAGATCTCCTTCTTTGATGATCCGCAGCGCTGCGCGCAGATGTGCAACAGGCTTGCAGACGAGCTGGAGGAGCGCATCAGAGACGGCGTGAGCGTGGTGCCGGAAGGGACAAAGCGGATCCTGGTAACAGGAACGCCGATGGCGGTTCCGAACTGGAAGCTGCACAACATCATCGAGACGTCCGGCGGAGCTGTTGTCTGTGAGGAAATGTGCACCGGAACCCGCTATTTTGAGAACCTGGTGGATGAGACGCAGACCACGCTGGACGGACAGTTCATGGCACTGGCCGAGCGCTATATGAAGACGAACTGTGCGTGCTTTACGCCGAATACAGGAAGAATCGACGATATCCTCCGGCTGGCGAAAGAGTACCAGGTGGACGGCGTCATCGACTGCAGCCTGAAGTTCTGCTGCCTGTATGATACGGAGAAATACGCGGTATCCAGAGCCCTGAAGGAAGCGGGAATCCCGGTCCTGAGCCTGGAGACCGATTATGAGGACGCAGACGCCGGACAGCTGCGCACCCGCATCGGCGCATTTATCGAGATGCTTTCCTGATATGGCACTGCGGTATTATATCCTGTTCGCCAATTATGAGCAGGGCCTGGCGATGCGGGACCTGCTCCTGGAAAACGGGATCGAGAACCGGATCGCGCCCGCTCCGCGCTCCATCCAGCAGGATCTGTCCTGCGGCATGAGCCTCCTGATCAATGAGGAGCAGATAGAAGCGGCCCGCGCCTGCATCGATCAGAACCATGCGCCGTATCACCGGATCGCCGCCCTGGAAGGGCAGATCCAGCCGCGCAGAGACCGATACTGCTGAGAAGGCTGCGGAAGGGGCGGCCATCGGGAAATTTAAACTTGTTTATTCAATTTTATTGACGAAAGGCGCCGCCTGTGTTATAGTACTTTAAACCGTTGAAGAAGAAATAGTACGTTTACCTCTGCTCTTTCAGGGAGCCGCAGACAGTGTGACCGCGGCAGGGCATGTATCCGGAATGGGCTTCTGAGGGCAATCCGAACTCCCGGCGATTCATGCCTGGCAGTAGGTGCGCCGGAGAGGGATCTTCGTTACCAATATCCCGCATATTTCTATGTATGCATGAGTGGGCGCTATGCGCCAAGTTGGGTGGCACCGCAGGAGAATGTATCCCCTGTCCCTACGAAAACCGTAGATGGACAGGGGTTTTTTTGTTTCCTTGTCCTGCTCAGAAAAGGAGAAAGCATATGAGTACACAAAACACACCCTACAAGATCTATCTGGAAGAAAATGAGATTCCGAAAGTCTGGTACAACGTCCGCGCCGACATGAAGAACAAGCCGGCTCCGCTGCTCAACCCGGGGACGCTGCAGCCGATGTCGGCCGACGACCTGTCGCCGGTTTTCTGCAGAGAACTGTGCGAACAGGAGCTGAACAACACGGACCGTGAGATCCCGATCCCGCAGGAGATCCAGGACTTCTACAAGATGTACCGTCCGTCGCCGCTCACACACGCGGTCTTTCTGGAAAAGGCGCTGGATACGCCTGCCCACATCTACTACAAGTTTGAGGGCAATAATACGTCCGGCAGCCATAAGCTGAACTCCGCGATTGCGCAGGCGTATTACGCGAAGAAGCAGGGACTGAAGGGCATCACCACAGAGACCGGCGCCGGCCAGTGGGGCACCGCCATGGCCATGGCCTGCTCATTCTTCGGCCTTGACTGCAAGGTCTATATGGTGAAGGTTTCCTATGAGCAGAAGCCGTTCAGACGCGAGGTCATGCGGACCTACGGCGCTGAGGTTACGCCCTCCCCGTCCGATACGACACAGGTCGGCAGAAAGCTTCTCGCAGAGCATCCGGGAACGACCGGTTCGCTCGGATGCGCGATCTCGGAGGCTGTGGAAGTAGCCGTCTCAACCGAAGGATACCGCTATGTGCTCGGCAGCGTGCTGAACCAGGTTCTGCTTCACCAGAGCGTGATCGGCCTGGAGACGAAAACAGCCTGCGATAAATACGGAATCAAGCCGGATGTGATCATCGGCTGTGCCGGCGGCGGCTCCAACCTGGGCGGCCTGATTGCCCCGTTCATGGGAGAGAAGCTGCGCGGAGAAGCGGACTACGATATCATCGCAGTGGAGCCTGCTTCCTGCCCGAGCTTTACCCGCGGAATATACGCCTATGATTTCTGCGACACCGGACTGGTCTGCCCGCTTGCGAAGATGTACACACTGGGCCACGACTTCATCCCGTCGCCGAACCATGCGGGCGGCCTGCGCTATCACGGCATGAGCCCGGTCCTGTCCCAGCTGTATGCGGACGGATATATGCGCGCCGTATCCGCGGAGCAGACCTCCGTGTTCGCGGCAGCCGAGCTGTTTGCCCGCACAGAAGGCACCCTGCCCGCACCGGAATCCAGCCATGCGATCCGCGCCGCGATCGACGAGGCGATTAAGTGCAGGGAGACCGGCGAAGAGAAGACCATCATCTTCGGCCTGACCGGCACTGGATACTATGACCTGGTTGCATACCAGCAGTTTAACGACAAGACCATGACGGATTACATTCCGACCGACGCGGATCTCGAGAAGGGCTTTGCTTCGATCCCGAAGGTGGACCTTTGATAAAGAAGGGCTTGTGAGCGCGGCAGCGCGGGAGACGACCTGCGCCGGAGGCAGCCTGCAGCTGCGGCCGGACGGATTCGTATAAAGTGCACTGATTTTACCGGGAACTTCGATATTTTTATCGAAATTCCCGGTATTTTTCTGCTTGCATTCGATGCGGCGCTGGAATATAATTATCGAGTGTCTTTGGCCGAAGGGGTTTTTGCGCCCTTTCGAAACAGAGTGCACAGACGATTCTTATATATTAAAGAAAGGAGGGGCGCCGGAATGAAGGTTCGATCATCTGTGAAGCCGATCTGCGAGAAGTGCAAGGTTATCAAGAGAAAAGGCAGAATCATGATCATCTGCGAGAACCCGAAGCATAAGCAGAGACAGGGCTGATGGCAGTATGCCGGAAGGCGAATTGAATGAAGCGGAATGCGTCCGCGCGCAAAGGCGCGCAGGAGAGACCGGATGAGCACAAGGCTCTCCTTACAGAATACAGAATGGACGCTGACAATATATGATGAGAAGAAACCTGTGTGTCAGGCAGATTCGAAGTTATATTGTCCTTAATACCGGCTCAGGATCCGGTGCGGAAAGGTCCGCCGCTGCCGCTGCGGTTGGATACGCACAATTGCGGAAGCTGAAAAGGCAGCCGCTTAATGAGACGGAAAGGCTGCAGGACTCTATGAAGAGGCGCAGCTGGATGCGCACAGAGCGCGCATCCCAGTTTAAAGACAAGAATTCAGGAGGATTAATTACATGGCTCGTATAGCTGGTGTAGACTTACCAAGAGAGAAGCGAGTTGAGATCGGTCTGACCTATATCTACGGGATCGGCCGTACAACCTCGAACAAGATCCTTGACAAGGCTGGGGTCAATCCGGACACCCGCGTCAGAGATCTGACCGACGAAGAGGTTGATAAGATTCGTGTTGCAATTGAAGATCTCGACGTTATGGTTGAGGGTGATCTTCGCAGAGATGTTGCTATGAACATCAAGAGACTGCAGGAGATCGGATGCTACAGAGGAATCCGTCACAGAAGAGGACTTCCGGTCCGCGGACAGAAGACGAAGACCAACGCACGTACCCGCAAGGGCCCGCGCCGTACCGTAGCGAACAAGAAGAAGTAATCCGGAAAAGATCGATTCTTAGATTAAGAAAGCAGGTTATTGAATAATGGCAGGAAAATCAACAAAGAAAGTGACCAAAAAGCGCGTTAAGAAAAACGTGGAAAGAGGCCAGGCGCATATTCAGTCTTCCTTCAATAATACGATCGTTACGCTGACGGATGCGCAGGGCAACGCCCTTTCATGGGCAAGTGCCGGCGGCCTTGGATTCAAAGGTTCCAGAAAATCTACCCCTTATGCAGCTCAGATGGCAGCTGAGACAGCAACGAAGGCAGCCCTTGTGCACGGCCTGAAGGTTGTCGACGTGTTTGTAAAGGGCCCGGGTTCAGGAAGAGAAGCAGCGATCCGCGCACTCTCCGCAAACGGACTGGAGGTTGTCTCCATCCGCGACGTCACCCCGGTTCCGCACAACGGATGCCGTCCGCCGAAGCGCAGGAGAGTATAATACGGCCAGTTCGTATGAGAGACTCGGAGCGTTTCATTTGCCATAATATATTGGAGGTAGAATCAGAATGGCAGTTAACAGAACACCTGTATTAAAAAGATGCAGAGCCCTCGGACTGGAACCGTCTGTCCTGGGTTATGACAAGAAGTCCAATCGCCAGCCGAGACAGACCAGACATAAGGTCAGCGAGTATGGCATGCAGCTTCGTGAGAAGCAGAAGGCAAAGTTCATTTATGGTGTCAACGAGAAGCCTTTCCGCAACTATTATGAGAAGGCAGACCGCATGAAGGGCATGACCGGTACCAACCTGATGGTGCTCCTCGAGACCAGACTGGACAATGTTATCTTCCGTCTCGGATTCGCAAGAACCCGTATGGAAGCAAGGCAGATCGTAGATCACAAGCACATCACCGTCAACGGCAAGTGCGTGAACATTCCGTCCTATCTTGTGAAGGTCGGCGATGTGATCGAAGTGAAGGAAAAGTGCAGGGATTCCCAGAGATATAAGGATATCGCGGAAGCAACGCACGGAAGACTGATTCCGGAATGGCTTGAGAGCGATCCCGAGGCACTGAAGGGAACCGTCAAGGAGCTTCCGACCAGAGAGATGATCGATGTTCCGGTTGACGAGGTCCAGATCGTCGAGCTGTATTCCAAGTAATAAGGATGCGGCATGACCCGTGCCCGCGCCTGCGGGCAGGGTGGTACCTGAGAACAATAACACCTACAAGGAGGGTTAGAATTGTTCGATTTCATTATTCCCAACATTACCATTGCGGAGATGTCGGAAGATAAGAAGCATGGCCGGTTTGTAGTCGAGCCGCTCGAGAGAGGATATGGAACAACTCTTGGCAATTCTCTTCGCAGAATCATGCTTTCCTCCCTTCCGGGCTCAGCAGTCAGCCAGGTCAAGATCGACGGTGTGCTTCATGAGTTCAGCTGCATTCCGGGCGTCAAGGAAGACGTGACGGAGATCATCCTGAATGTCAAGAATCTTGCGATCCGGAACACCTCATCCACGGATGACCCGAAGACCGCCTACATCGAAGTGAGCAATGAAGGCGTTGTCACCGGCGCTGATATCGACGTGGATCAGGATATCGAGATTGTCAATCCGGATCAGGTCATCGCGACGCTCAACGGCGGACCGGACTGCAAGCTCGGCATGGAACTGACCATCACGAATGGCAGAGGCTATGTGAGCGCGGATAAGGGCAAGAAGGACGATATGCCGATCGGCATGATCGCAGTGGATGCGATCTATACGCCGGTAGAGCGTGTCAATATGACCGTTGAGAATACCCGTGTCGGCCAGGATACAGATTACGACAAGCTTACGCTGGATGTATGGACCAACGGAACGATGAGCCCGGATGTGGCCGTCAGCATGGCAGCCAAGGTTCTGAGCGATCATCTGAAGCTGTTCATCGACCTGTCCGACAAACCGCTGCAGCCGGTTCTTGCGCCGGTTGAAAGCGAGACAAGCGGCGGCACCCGGCAGGATATGACGATTGACGAGCTGGAGCTCTCGGTACGGTCTTACAACTGCCTCAAGAGGGCGGGGATCAATACCGTCGGCGAGCTGTGCAATAAGACGTCGGAAGATATGATGAAGGTCCGGAATCTCGGCAGAAAGTCTCTGGAAGAGGTCCTTGCCAAGCTGCAGGAACTCGGGCTGGGACTTCGCTCGGGAGAGGATGCCTGATCTGATCTTCGGGCAGAATGTGAAACACGAAAGATATCAGTACGCACACGGGCGGTAAGACCGAAGAATGCACGCCCGCGATGCACGAATGGAGGAGAATACAATGTCAGGTTACAGAAAGTTAAGCAGAACAGCCTCCCAGAGAAAAGCTCTGCTCAGAAACCAGGTTACCGCGCTGATCTATCATGGAAGAATCATCACCACGGAAGCGAAGGCGAAGGAAACCCAGAAGATCGTTGAAGGCCTGATCGCACTTGCAGTCAAGGAAAAGGACGACTATACCACCGTGAAGGTGATGGCGAAGGTTCCGCGCAAGGACAAGGACGGAAAGAGAGTCAAGGAAGTCGTCAACGGCAAGAAGCAGACTGTGTATGATGAAGTTGAGAAGGAGATCCGCAAGGACAATCCTGCAAGGCTTCACGCAAGACGCCAGATGCTGAAGATGCTCTATCCTGTTACGGAAGTTCCGCAGGAAGCAGCAGGACGCAAGAGGAATACCAAGGAAGTTGATATTCCGGCGAAGCTTTTTGATGAGATTGCGCCGAAGTATGCGAACCGCAACGGCGGATATACGCGTATCATCAAGATTGGTCAGAGACGTGGTGACGGTGCGATGGAAGTCGTGCTGGAGCTGGTGTAATGATTGCACAGACTGACAGATTGATCATCCGGGAGAGTTCTGGAAGGGACTTCTCCCGGATTTACTGTATGATGCGCTCTGCCGGGGAAGAGGAGATCTCCGAGCCGGTTCCGGAGGATGAAAATGAGGCGCTTGAGATCTATCTCTCCTATATCCATACCGTCTATTCCGTATTCGGATTCGGTCTGTGGACGGTGTGCCTGAAGGAGGATCCCTCCTGCATCATCGGCCGGTGCGGACTGGAACCTTGCGCAGATGAGAACAGTCCGCTCGGGAGGATCGAGCTGGGCTATCTGATCGATGCACCCTACAGAAGAAAAGGATATGCCCTGGAGGCATGCAGGGCGATCCTGGAGCTGGCGTTCGGAGCGCTCGGGATCGAAGAGGTCTGTGCCAGGATCCACCCCGACAATAAAGCCTCCGCTGCGCTGGCAAGGAGGCTTGGGTTTGCATATGACAGGGAGGATCTGTGGATCCTTCATTCCCCGCGGGACTGAGTGTTCAGACCTTCTCGGGCTGCGGGTAGGAAACGCCGAAGGTTTCCACGGTCATGGTCTTGATTCTCTGATCGTCCATGGGCCGGTCTGAATAGTCCGTTTCGCACTGTGCGATGCGGTCGACGACATCCATGCCTTCGGTTACCTTTCCGAACGCGGCGTAATCGCCGTCCAGATGCGGGGCATCCTTGTGCATGATAAAGAACTGTGAACCTGCGGAGTTCGGATTCATCGCGCGCGCCATGGAGAGAACGCCTGCGGTATGCCGGAGCGTATTCTCCCGGAAGCCGTTTCTGCGGAATTCACCCCGGATCGAGTAGCCGGGGCCGCCCATACCGCTGCCTTCCGGATCGCCGCCCTGGATCATGAATCCGGGAATGACTCTGTGGAAGATCAGTCCGTCATAAAAACCGGAGCCTGCGAGGGCAATAAAATTATTGACAGTATTCGGAGCAATCTCCGGATAGAGTTCAGCCTTGATAACGCCGCCGTCTTCCATCGTGATCGTGATGACTGGATTCTGTGCCATACTGTGTACTTCCTTTCTGTGAGATCGATATACTTCATCATAGCATATCTTCCGGAAAATGGGTTGATGCGGAAGAGAATTCCGTCAGAAAGATCTCAAACGGATTGACCGGAATGCGTTCCAAATGTATAGTTCAAATGCAGGGATGTGAGGAAACAGGCAGTGTGACGGCGGATTGCAGCCGCGCTCTGAGGAAGAGGGTGCTGACGCACCGGGCGCGGCGCGGCAAGCGGGCCGCCGCATGCTTGAATGTTTCCGGTTCGGGATTGATTAAAAAACAGGAGATATGCGTATGAGAAGTGCAGGAATATTGCTTTCAGTATCGAGCCTTCCGTCCCCCTACGGAATCGGCAGTTTTTCTAACAGTGCGCGCCGGTTTGTCGACCTGCTCGCCCAAGCAGGGCAGAGCTTCTGGCAGATTCTGCCTCTGGGGCCGACCGGATACGGGGATTCGCCCTACCAGGCATTTTCCGCATTTGCGGGCAATCCGTATTTTATTGATCTCGACACCCTGGTGAAGGAGGGGCTGCTGGAGAAGAGCGAGATCGACGCGGCCGACTTCGGACAGGACAATCCGAAGAAGGTGGATTATGAGAAGCTCTACATTGGACGCTACCCGCTTCTTCGCAAGGCCTGCGAGCGCTCTGATTTTGAGCAGGAGGAAGCCTACAGGGCTTTTGAGAAGGAGAACGCAGCCTGGCTGGAAGACTATGCGCTGTTCATGGGCATCAAGAACCTGCTGGGCGGCAGGAGCTGGATGGAGTGGCCGGATGAGATCCGCATGCGGGATCCCCGGGCGCTGGAGGAGATGAGAGAGAAAACAGCACAGGAAGTGCGGCTCTTCAAATTCCTGCAGTACAAGTTCATGCAGCAGTGGATGGCTCTGAAGGAATACGCGCACACAAAGGGCGTGAAGATCGTCGGGGATATCCCGATCTATGTGTCTGCGGACAGTTCGGATGCATGGGCAGACTTTGAACTGTTTCAGTTTGATGAGGCGCACAGGCCCTCATCTGTCGCGGGTTGTCCGCCGGATGCGTTCTCCGCAGACGGACAGATGTGGGGCAATCCGCTCTATGACTGGGATTACCATGAAGAAACCGGATATGCATGGTGGAAGAGACGCATTGCGCACTGCCTGAAGCTGTATGACGTCGTGCGCGTGGATCATTTCCGCGGATTTGATGAATATTATGCAATCCCGGCGGGCGACAAAACGGCCGCGCGCGGACACTGGGAGAAGGGACCGGGGATGAAGCTGTTCCATGCGCTCTCAGACGTGCCGGGCATGCGCAGCGACGCAATCATCGCGGAAGATCTGGGCTTTTTGACGGACAGCGTGATCCAGCTTGTGAAGGACTCCGGGTTCCCGGGCATGAAGGTGCTGGAATTCGCATTTGACTCCCGAGATACCGGAAGCGGGTATATGCCGCATCTGTATACGCCAAACTGTGTTGTATACACCGGGACGCACGACAACCAGACGCTGCGTGCATGGTATGGAGAACTGCTGCCCGGGGACCGTGCACGGGCCGACGTCTACATGGGATTTACGGAAGAGACGACGCCGGAGGAGCGCAACTGGACCATGATCCGGACCGCGTTTCAGAGCGTCGCGGACAAGTGCATCATCCCCATGCAGGATTATCTGTGCCTGGGAGAAGAGGCGCGGATGAACCAGCCGTCCACGCTGGGCGCCAACTGGACCTGGCGGATGACGGAGGAGCAGCTGGATGAAGCGCTTCTTTCAAAGATCCGGGCACTGACAGAGATCACGGACAGACTTGCGTAAAAGAAGGAAGATGGTGGTGCCGCACCGGGCGCGGCGCGGCAAGAGCACCGAGGCAAGAGCGCGGCGCGGCGAGAGCGCCGGGGCGTTCTTAAAAGAGGTAAAGACAGGATATGATGCGCCTGTATGGGCGCATCGCTTTATGAAGATATGACAGACAGAAGCACCGGCAATATCATAGAAGGACATCAGCTTTGCTTCCGCTATCCGCATTACAATGAAAACGGAGAGGTGGACAGCACGCAGACTGCGCTCGAGGACATCGACCTGGAGGTACAGGAAGGGCAGTTCATAGCCATCCTGGGCCATAACGGGTCCGGCAAATCAACGCTTGCAAGGCAGCTGAACGCGCTGCTGCTTCCGACCGGCGGAACGCTTTATGTCAACGGATATGACACGCGGGATGAATCCAGGCTGTGGGATATCCGGCAGAGTACGGGGATGGTGTTCCAGAATCCGGACAATCAGATCATTGCTTCTGTGGTGGAGGAGGACGTCGGATTCGGTCCCGAAAATATGGGCGTTCCGACCGAGGATATCTGGAAGAGAGTCAAGAAGGCGCTGGGCGCAGTCGGTATGTGGGAAATGAGAGAGTCCTCACCCGACAGACTCTCCGGCGGACAGAAGCAGCGCGTCGCCATCGCAGGCGTGCTTGCCATGAAGCCGCGCTGCATCGTGCTGGACGAGCCGACTGCCATGCTGGATCCGGGCGGAAGAGCCGAGGTGATCAGCACGGTCCGGGAACTGAACAGGACCGAGGGCGTGACGGTGATCCTGATTACTCACTATATGGAAGAAGTTGTGGACGCAGACCGCGTGATCGTGATGGACAAAGGCAGGGTGGTCCTGACAGGAACCCCGAGGGAGATCTTCAGCCAGGTGGACCAGCTCACGAACCTGCGCCTGAGCGTACCGCAGGTAACGCTGCTTGCCCATGCGCTGAAGGAAGGCGGGGCGGATCTGGAGGACGGAATCCTCACCAGGGAGGAACTGATCGGGAGCCTGGAAGCACTGCGCGCAGAAAACAGTGCAGCGGGGACCGGCACAGCAGTGTCCGGTGCAGCGGCGCCTGCCGTATCGGAGTCAGGCGATGCGGTGCCGGGTGAAGAGGTGTCTGCCGCATCGATGCCTGGCGCAGCAGATGACAGCGCTCATGCGAAAGGCAGTGATACTTCCGACCGGGCGGCCGGGCACGATCCGGAGAAGGCGATCGAAAAAGAAGAGCCTTTCATCCGGGCAGAACATCTGGGATATATCTACGAACCGGGGACATCCTATGAGCGGGAAGCGCTGAAGGATATCAATCTGTCGATCGGGAAACACGAGTTTACCGGGATCATCGGACATACCGGATCGGGCAAATCCACACTGATCCAGCATCTGAACGGTCTGACCAGACCCACCTCCGGAACGATCTATGTGGACGGAGAAGATATCAGCGCAGAAGGGTATCCGATGCGGGATCTCAGGTTCAGAGTCGGCCTGGTGTTCCAGTATCCGGAGTATCAGCTGTTTGAGGAAAATGTGCTGAGCGACGTGTCCTTCGGACCGAAGAACCAGGGTCTGCCGGAGGAAGAGGTACTCTCCCGTGCGCGGACAGCCATGCGCGCGGTCGGACTGGATGAGAGCTTTGAGAAGGTCAGCCCGTTTGAACTGTCGGGCGGGCAGAAGAGAAGGGCCGCCATCGCCGGAATCCTGGCGATGGAGCCGGAGGTCCTGGTGCTGGATGAGCCGACTGCGGGACTGGATCCGATGGGCCGCGATGAGATTCTGGAGCTTCTGAAGAAACTCTACGAAGAGAAGGATATGACGATCCTCCTGGTTTCGCACAGCATGGAGGATGTCGCCAATTATGTAAACCGGATCGTTGTGATGGACAACGGGCAGATCCTGTACGACGCAGTTCCCGAGGAGGTATTCTCTCATGTGGAAGAGCTGGAGAGGATCGGACTTGCCGCGCCGCAGGTCACGTATGTGGCGCATGAACTGAGAGACAGAGGCTGGGACGTGGATGATTCCGTCACCACCATCAGGCAGGCGGCGGATGAGATCCTCCGCGCGCTCGGAGATAAATGATACATGCTGAAAGATATTACGATCGGCCAGTACTATCCTGGCCATTCGGTCATTCATAAACTGGATCCGAGAGTGAAGCTGATAGGCACGCTGGTATTCATCGTCACCCTGTTTGCATTTGGCTCCGTCTCATCCTATATAGCGGCGACCGCGGCGCTGGCCATCGTGATCGGCCTGTCGCACGTGCCCGTCTCCTTTCTTCTGAGAGGGCTGAAGGCGATCTTTATCCTGATGGTGATCACGGCGCTGTTCAACCTGTTCCTGACGCCGGGAAAGGTGATCTTCAGGATCGGATTTCTGACCATCACCGCAGAAGGCGTGCGGATCACGGTTCACATGGCGTTCCGCCTGACCTACCTGATCATAGGCTCCAGCATCCTGACGCTGACAACGACGCCGAACCAGCTGACGGACGGCATGGAGACGGGACTTGGTCCCCTGAACAGGATCCATGTTCCGGTGCATGAAGTGGCAATGATGATGAGCATCGCGCTCCGGTTCATCCCGATCCTGATGGATGAGACCGACAAGATCATGCGCGCGCAGGAAGCAAGGGGCGCCGACTTTACATCAGGCGGCGTCATCCGGCGGGCAAAGGCGATGATTCCTCTGCTGGTCCCGCTGTTTGTGGCGGCGTTCCGCAGAGCAAACGACCTGGCGCTTGCTATGGAGGCAAGGGGATATCACGGAGGATCGGGCAGGACGAAAATGAAACCGCTCGTCTATCAGCGGCGCGACTATGTGGCGTATGTGTGCATACTTGCCTATCTGATCCTGATGATCCTGCTTTGGAAATTTGTATAGAATCTATGAAGAGAGTGAAGCTGACAGTTGCATATGACGGAACGGCCTACCACGGCTGGCAGATACAGCCGGAAGGGGACACGATCCAGGAAGAGCTTGAGAAGAATCTGTCGCTGCTGCTCGGGGAAGAGATCCACATACTCGGAGCCAGCCGGACCGACGCGGGCGTGCATGCGCAGGGCAATGTTGCCGTGTTCAATACAAACCACCGCATGCCGGTAGACAAGATCGCGCTGGCGCTGAACACGTACCTTCCTCCGGATATCCGCGTACAGAAATCAGAACAGGTGCCGGACTCATTTCATCCCAGATTCTGCGAAACGCGCAAGACCTACCGCTACCAGATCTGGAACCGGCCGATCCCGAATCCGCTGGTCTCCAGATATTCGACCTACTACTATTACAGCCTCGACGAGACGAAGATGCAGCAGGCCGCACAGTATCTGGTGGGAGAGCATGACTTCAGTTCCTTCTGCACGGCTAAGCCGGACCGCCCGAATCATGTCCGCACGATCTACAGCTGCGACGTGAAGCGGGAAGGGGACATGATCACACTGACCATCACGGGAAACGGATTTCTCTACAATATGGTCCGCATTATCGCGGGAACGCTGATGCAGATCGGCGGCGGCCTGATCCCTCCGGAGGAAATGAAAGAGATCCTGGAGGCGAAGGACCGTTTCAGGGCCGGAGATACCGCCCGTCCGGAAGGCCTGACGCTGATGGAGATCGAGTATCTGTGACGCCTGGTTTTGACGGAAGACAGACACAGCCCAGAGCGCCGGAAAAACCGGTTGACAGCAGGAGAGGCCGCGCATATAATATCTGAGTGTGCCTCATTGGAGGAACACTTCTTTTCATGAATGATAGCATCTGCCTACCCCGGAAAGGATGCTTATCTATACTGGCAAGGCGGAGGTAAAACATCGCCGGGCTCATCAAGATACATGGAGGACAATCTAACATGAAAACCTATATGCCAAGCGCAAAGAGCATCGATAGAAAGTGGTATGTAGTTGATGCTGAAGGACAGACGCTGGGACGCCTTGCAACAGTCGTTGCATCCACGCTCCGCGGTAAGAATAAGCCGACCTTCACCCCGTTCCTCGATACAGGCGATTACGTCATCGTTGTGAATGCGGACAAGATCAAAGTAACCGGTAAGAAGCTCGATCAGAAGATCTATTTCTCACATTCCAAGTACATCGGCGGCGTCAAGGAAACGTCCCTGCGCGAGATGCTGGACAAGAAACCGGAGAAGGTCATCGAGCACGCAGTCATCGGCATGCTGCCGAAAGGACCGCTCGGAAGACAGATGGCTAAGAAGCTCTTCGTTTATGCCGGACCTGAGCATAAGCATCAGGCTCAGAAGCCTGAGACGCTGACGATCTGATAGGAGGAAAAGACTTTGGCTACAGATAAATTCTACGGAACCGGAAGAAGAAAGAGTTCAGTTGCGCGTGTATATCTTGTACCGGGAAACGGCAAGATCACGATCAACAAGAGAGATATTGATGATTACTTTGGCCTTGAGACCCTGAAGACCATCGTCCGTCAGCCGCTGGCGCTGACAGAGAACGTTGACAAGTTCGACGTCCTGGTCAATGTAAAGGGCGGCGGAATGACCGGACAGGCCGGCGCAATCCGCCACGGCATTTCCCGCGCACTGCTTGAGGCAGACGCAGACTACAGACCGGCTCTGAAGTCCGCAGGATATCTCACCAGAGATCCGCGTATGAAGGAGAGAAAGAAGTACGGTCTGAAGGCAGCTCGTAGAGCGCCGCAGTTCAGCAAGCGCTGACGGTTGCAGGAAAGATACGAAAAACCCTGGGAATTCAACGTTTCCGGGGTTTTTTTATGCCCAACTCCTTTGGCTTTGTTTGATGGGAATTATCCAGGCGGCAGACCTGTAAGAGCCGGACAGCTCCCGGAAAAATGGAACAGCAATGAAAAACGTTCAGACCTATGCTGACATACTCTGACAAGGCGCACAGGCTGAACGAACGAAGCCTAAAAACTTGACAACTCTCGGTTACCATATTATGATAACCGCAAAATTGAATACTGCATCAAAATACGGTTTGAAAAGTTGTAAGCTGAGTAGATGAAAAGAGAATCCGGTTCGAATCCGGAACAACCACCATTTCTGTATTTGGACGAACGGAAATATCATTTGGCAAAAAGAGTTTGTTCTTTGGGAGAATGTGTTTCCGGCAGCAGTTGCGCTGCGTTTCATAAGTCAGGGATACTGCCGTATTTTGGGGTTTCACACGTCTTTGGTGAGAAGAGTGCAAGCCATTTTGTCGGCTAAGACACAAGGAGACATTATGCATTTTGCTTCTGTGTTTTGTTCGGACAGAATAATTGCAGTCTTCTTTTTTTATTCATCCCGCAAAGACAGAAAGGAGAAAAAAGAAATGAAAACACCACTGAAACTGTTATCCGTCCTTCTGGCGCTTTGTATGGCTTTCACACCGGCGGTCTGCGCTGAAACCCCGGACAGCACAGAATTGTCCGACAGTCAAATTGACGCGGATCAGGCTGCCGCGGACCATGTGGCCGAACTGATCGACGCCATCTATGTGCAGGAAAGAAACGAGAATACTGATGCGCAGTGCGCCGAGGCAAAAGCCGCATGGGACGCGCTGACCGACGCCCAAAAGGAGTTGGTAGAGGGCGAAGAGGCTGATCCCGATTACTTTGGC
>CAJOKX010000018.1 GCA_905235415.1 uncultured Lachnospiraceae bacterium | reverse complement strand
TGCTGGACGAACGTCCACTGGACGTTCAGCACCATGGCTGCAGCAACTCGCAAAGCTCAGTCGGCTGCCTATGGTTTTCAGTTGTGCCCACAGAACTCCGTGCAGAAGGTCATAGGCACGCCTGTAAACTGTCACAAAATATGTTGAGAAACGTCTTGTTTAAGCATCTTACCAGGTGTAGAATCTGGGTATAAAGTACCAGACTTTTTGGAAGATGTAAATCAATTTGTCTGACAATTCATCTGTCCGTCCCTCTTCCTTTTCTGACCCGGATCTGCATCGTACAGCCGGAAGAGTAAACGGATGGATATCGTGTCTGATTCCGGGAGGTTATAAGTATGGAACATATGGACAAGCGGACACTGAGCACTATGATTGACGCCGCGATGCACCGGGTTCCGGCGGATCTGGTCATCTACAACTGCAATGTGGTGGATGTATATACCGGCACGATCCGTGCGGACTCCATCGCGATTACAGACGGACATATCGTCGGATTCGGCGACGATTACCGGGGCCGGGAAGAATACAACGCCAACGGCGCCTATGCAGCGCCCGGCCTGATTGACGCGCATATTCACATCGAATCCTCCTACACGTCTCCCGAGGAATTCGGCCGGATGGTCGTCCCGCGCGGGACCACCACCGTGATCGCGGATCCCCACGAGATCGTGAACGTCTATGGCCTGGAGGGATTTAACTACATGATCCGCGCGGCGGAGAAGACAGAGCTGTCCGTCCGGTATATGATGCCCAGCTGCGTACCGGCCACGCCCCTGGAGGATTCCGGGGCCATTGTCAATGCCTTCGACATGCAGTGGCCGATGGGGGACCGGCATGTCCCGGGACTGGGAGAATTCATGAACTACCCGGGCATCATCAACAAGTCCGACGAAGATCTCAACAAGCTGCTGGTCGCCCTGAACATGCACAAAGTGATTGACGGACATTCCCCCGGACTGACAGGCGCGCAGCTGAATGCGTACGCCGCCTCCGGCGTGAAGACGGATCATGAATGCTCCACCGTCAAAGAAATGACCGAGCGGCTTGAACGGGGGATGTACGTGCAGATGCGCGACGGATCCGCCTGCCACGACCTGAAGAACCTGATCCCCGCGATCACGCCGTTCAATTACAAAAGATGCCTGCTGTGCTCCGATGACCGCCAGCCCAGGACCATCCTGGAAGAGGGCCACATCGACAACCATCTCCGGATGCTGGTGAAGGCCGGGATCGATCCGGTCATGGCCCTGTGCATGGCCACCCTCAACTGCGCGGAGTGCTACAAGCTCGAAGACCGCGGCGGACTTGCCCCCGGCAAACGAGCGGATATCGTGCTGTTCAACAATCTGGAAGACTTCCGCGCGCAGGCGGTCTTTATCGAAGGCAAAAAGATTGCGGAAGACGGAAAATACCTTCCGTCCTTTGAGAAGACGCCGATCTTCTCCGTGCGCGGCTCTATGCACGTGAAGCCGTTTACGGTGGATCAGCTGAAGATGCATCTGACCGGCACGCACGTGCGCGCGATCGAGATCGTCCTGGACGGGGTCACCACAAAGGCGGCAGAGGCGGATGTGAAGCTGGATCAGGACGGCGACTTCATCTTTGATCCTGCGCAGGACATCGTCAAGATCGCGGTCCTGGAGCGGCATCACAATACCGGCAAGATCGGCCTGGGATTCCTGAAGAACTACGGGATCAGGAGAGGCGCGGTTGCACTGTCCGTCGCGCATGATTCCCACAACATCATCTGTGTCGGCGTGAGCAATGAAGAGATGTACGCAGCGATCCAGGCGCTGATCGAGCAGGAAGGCGGATTCGTCCTGGTGGAGGACAATAAAGTGATCTCCTCCCTTCCGCTTCCGATCGCAGGTCTGATGAGCGACCTGCCCGGCGAGGAAGTCGCCGCCCGGATCAAAGAGATGCATGACACCGCGTATGAGCGGCTGGACATCAACCGCGAGATCGAACCGGTCATGACGCTGTGCTTCATGAGCCTGCTCGTCATTCCGGAGCTCAAGATCTCGACGCGCGGGATGTTCGACGTTACAAAGTTCGATTTCGTCCCTGCCGAGATCACCTGACAGGCCGGGATCTCCTGACCGGCCGGGATCACCGGACAGCCGGGATCACCGGACTGGCCTGGATCACCGGACAGGCGGAGTATCGATGTCCTGCACGTACTGCGGCGCCGTCTGATAATGATAGATTTCCTGCGGATGCTGTTTCATGATCCGCATGGCGCCGGCATCCCCCGCAAGGGACAGAAGGCTGTCGGCGGCATGGGACCGCACCCGCCCCGGCGCGCCGTCCTCTTTTCCGCCCGGCGCGTCATACAGGCGGAATGCGCCGGGATTGGTCATCGTATGCTCCGGTCCTGATTCCATACAGCCAAACAGCTTCCCGGACCACAGGAACTGTCTTACAAACCGGCGGATCTCCCCGCACGGAAGATAGGGCATGTCGGCGGCAAAAAAGATTACCGCCTCCGCCTCTTCTTCCAGCGCCGCGGCGGTTCCGATCCGGATGGAAGCCGAGATTCCTTCCGCTGCACATGGATTGTGCACGGCACGGATCCCGGCCTTCTTCATGTCATCGAGAATCTCCCGGTACTGCGTCACAACGACAACATGCTCTTTTCCGAGCGCCTGCACGATATGATCCAGGGAGCGCCGGTAGAGCGGCTCCCCGTCCAGATCGCAGAGCAGCTTGTTGCCGCCGTACCTGCGTCCGTATCCCGACGCCATCAGGACCGCCGTCACCGGCAGGCGCTCTCTTCCTTCCGTCTGCCCCTCTTCCTCCGGCTCATATGTGCCGGGCACATAATAGACCTTCGCATGCGGGAACCGCTCCCTGATCGGGTCGACGTAGAATTCCTGCGCGATCTCCTCCAGCATGTTTTCGGTCACGATCCCGTTTTCCAGGCGCTTTTCGTCATACCGGTGGCAGACGACGTCCAGCCTTCTTCCGATGGCGTGCCGTCCCATGATCACCGCGATCTCATCCGTCTCTTCGGGGATGACCGGCTCTCCCTCCCCCGGGATCTTCACGGGCATGCACCGGCTTCCGTCTCCCTCCACCAGCAGTACGTCATATGCACGCAGCATGCGCTCCCACATCTTTTCATCGGGCGCTGCGAGCTTCCCGCCCGGAGCGTCCGTTCCGATGTAATCGATTCCGGAGGCAGTGCGGATGACGCCCTCTTCATCCCGCTCCCCCTCCGGCGCATAGATGTGCGTGGTTGTTGTCAGCGCAGTCTTTTTGCCCCGGGAGACAAAAGACAGCGCGAGATGCAAGAGATAGGTACTCTTGCCTCCCGCGCCGACGGCTGTTATGATATACGCTTTTTTCTGTTCCATCCCGGCTCTCCTGCCGTGCGGCAAAGTCCTTCCAGGTCAGGTCAGCTTCTTCGTAAAATGACCCTCGACCTGAATATTCTCATCGTAAATGATAAATGCGGAAGGATCATATTCTCTGGCGACATTGAGGAATTCCTGCACCTCATATTTACTCAGGACAATGAGGAACACCGTCTCGCCCTGCCCGGAATAACTGCCCGTTGCACTCATTTTCGTCATGCCTCTTCCGGTCGATCCCATGATGGCGACCTCCAGCGGCTCTGTATCCTCCAGCTTCGTCACCAGAAGGACCTCCACGTTGATGTTCTGCGTATGAACCTTGTCGCAGGTCGTTGAACTGATCACGGAGTAGATCAGCGAATAGATGGCTGTCGGAACGTCAAACAGGATCAGGCAGATCGTGTACAGGACCGCGTTGGCGGCGATATTGACCATGCCCACCGAATAGTGGCCCTTGAGCTGGATCAGGATCATGCCGATCAGATCCATGCCTCCGTCGGAGGATCCGGACCGGAGGATCATCCCCACGCCGGCGCCGCCCATAATGCCGGCGACCAGGCAGTTGGCGATCGTCTCATCCAGGATCGGAGCCTTCGGAATCGGCACAAGCGTCAGAAGCACTGTGATCAGCGATACGCTCAGCACACTCTTGTACAGAAAACGGCGGCGCATCGTCTTATAGGCAATGATGAGTCCGGGGATATTCATCAGATAGTAAATGAAACCCGCGAGATCCATCTTGCTGTGATACAATCCGCTGCTGCGCAGCAGATTCGTGATCAGCTGCGCAAATCCCATGAACCCGCCCGAATAAAGATGCAGCGGGCGCAGGAACAGATTGACTCCGAACGAATAGATCAGCGCGCCGCAGAGAATCATCGGTATGCGGTATCTCTCGGTCTCCCACAAAGATCTGGATCCGCTCTCTTTCTCCAGCCGTTTTACCTTCTGTTTGATGTTGCTTCTTTCCATGTAAAACCCCTGTCCCGGTTTCTACGCAAGGTGCGGGGCAATTGCGGAAAATGAATCTTCCAGGCTCGGATACACCCCGAAACACATCTGTTCCAGTTCTTCATCCGGCCCGGACAAATCCGGGATCATCACAGGATGGACCCCGGCTGCATACGCACTTTGAATCCCGTTGGGGGAATCCTCAAAGGCGATGCATTCCTCCGGCACAATGCCAAGCTTCCTGCACGCGCACTCGTACATGTCCGGAAACGGTTTGCCCCGTTTCACGTCATCTGCTGATACTACTTCATCAAAATACTGCAGAAGGCCCGCCTTTTCAAGCAGAGATTCTTTATCTTCTCTGCGCGACTGGGTCACAACCGCCTTGCGGACATTCGGATAGGAACGCATTTTCTGCAGAAAGCTGATCACGCCATCCTTCAGTTCAGGCTCATGCTCTGTCAGATACGGCCGCATGATCTCCTTGCGCCTGGCGCGGATGCCGTCATAGACGCCCGTCTGTCCGAGCGCCTCCTCCAGCCTCTGCCTGGCGACGAGCGAATCGCACGAGCGCAGGGCAAGCAGCGTCTCATGCGGAATCGTGAAGCCGCAGTCCTCGCCCGCCTGCTTCCAGCAGCGATAGTATTCCTTCTCTGAATCAAAGATCAGTCCGTCCAGGTCAAACAGCAGTGCTTTTATCTCCATAAAACCCCCATTCTCAACATTCGCCCAGGTTTTCTTCAGAGCAGCCTCAGTATCCTTCAGAGCGGTCCCGGTTTCCTTCAGGCCGCCCAGGTTTCCTTCAGATCGTCCCCGGTTTCCTTCAGACCGCCCAGGTTTCCTTCACAGCGGCCCAGGTTTCCTTCAGATCCTTTATGCAAGTCCCCACGACTGCCGCAGCGTATCGCACTGGGACAGCACGCTGACTGTCTTCTCCCAGGATACGACCGGCGACTGGGTCATCCCGGCCCGGATGCAGTCATTGACATGCCGGATCTCATACTGGAATCCCTCATCCGCAAGACCGCTGACCTTCTGCTCCACCGGGAATGAGAAGGTCTCCCGTTCATTTCCGCGGGTGACGATGACCGTGTCGGGGCTCCAGAACCGCGGGATCGTCAGATGGCCCTTCGTCCCGTAGATCCTGGCGGTATCGAACATGTCGGTGCGGATGCCGCAGGTCATAACGGCAAGCTCCCCGCGGTCATACTGCGCGATGATCGCAGCCTGCTCATCCACCTGCAGATGCAGATCGTCCGTATCGACCGCGGCGGATCCCATGATGGAGACGGGATCCCGCCCGAATATGATCTGCGCAAGATGCAGGTCATATACGCCGACGTCCAGAAGGCCTCCGCCCGCGTTCTCCGGCCGGATCAGCCTGCCCTGGTAGTCATCCGGGATGCGGAAGGAAAATGAGACGTTCATCGCGCGCACATCTCCGATCGTTCCGTCCCCCACGCACTGTCTGATAAAATCCGTAGCCGGGAAGAAATACGTCCAGACGGCCTCCATCAAAAACACGCCGTTCGCCCGGGCGCACTCCGTCATCTGCGCAAACTCCTCTGCGCTGACTGCGGCAGGCTTCTCCACGAGGACACTCTTTCCCGCATTCATGGCGGCGATCGCCAGATCCCTGTGCGCGTCATGCGGAACCGGAATATAGACGACGTCGATGTCCTTCCTCCGGATCATCTCCTCATAGGTCAGGACCTTGTCAATGTTCCACTTGCGCGCCATCGCTTCCGCCCTGGCGTGCGTCCTGGAAGAGATCGCCGCGATCTCCATATCATCCTGCTGCAGAGCGCCTTTCATCCAACGGTCCAGAATCACGCCGGACCCAAGCAGCCCCCACCTGATCTTTCTCATATGATTCTCCATTCAACCTTTCTCTCCCGCTCACATCAGATCGTGCAGCATCTTGAGAAACAATAGTCCCAGCACAACAAACATCATCGCGCGGATCCGCCTGCTGCCGCCTCTGATCGCAAACCTCGCGCCCAGGTAATTGCCCAGAATACTACAAATGAGGGCGGGCAGCGCCAGCTTCCAGAGGACCGACCCGTGCAGGATCCAGACCACGGCTGCCGCCGCATTGGACGCCAGATTGCCTGCCTTCGCGCATCCGGACGCGGTGAGCAGGTCCATCGACAAAAAGGCAGTGAAGGCCATGATCATGAAGGTGCCCGTTCCGGGTCCGATCATGCCGTCATAGCATCCGATCACGACCCCGATGAGCACGGAGATCACAACCGCCCGCTTTCCTCTGACCGGATTCTCCACGCTCTCCTCCGCGCCGAAGTCCTTCCTGAAGAACAAAAACAGCGCGGCCGCGGGAAGCACGGCCAGCATCACCTTCTGCAGCACATCGTCCGGGATCATGGCGGCCATCTGCGCGCCCGCCGACGACCCGATCAGGGCGCCCCCCGCCGCGGCTCCCGCCAGCGGGACGATCACCTTCCCGCTCCGGAAATATTTGAGCGTCGCAACCAGCGTGCCGCACCCGTTGACGACCTTGTTCGTACCCGCCGCCAGATGCGCCGGAAGGCCGGCCATGAGATAGGCCGGCAGAGAGATGATCCCGCCTCCTCCTGCAACCGAATCGACAAACCCGGCCAGAAAGATCAACGGGCAAACCATCAGGCAAAGACGGGCGAATTCATTCATACGTGCTCCTGAAAATGTGCTGTTTCATCCGGTCCTCCTATATTCTAAACGATTCTTCTGGTTTTTGACAGCGGTTGTATTATTATGAAAGGGGTCAAATTCCCCAGATCCGGGGCAGGCCGGCTTCCCTGGGGAAAACGGACTGTTGATTCAAAGAATGTCTCTTCAGGGAGGTTTAGAGCTATGCAGAATCAGAAACTTCGTATCGCCGTCTACAACTACCGCGACTATGATGAAGGCATCTATTTTGAAAAATTCCGGGACGCCTATAACGCAGAGTACGTGATTATCCGCGAACCCCCGACAGAGCAGACCGCCGCGCTTGCCGCAAACTGCCAGGGCGTCTCCGTCATCACGACTGCGATCACGGAGCCAATCATCCGCATCTGGAAAGAGGCCGGGGTACAGCACATCTCCACCCGCACGATCGGATACGACCATGTGGATGTGGAAGCCGCCGCCAGATACGGGATCACGGTCAGCAACGTCTCCTACTCCACCGGAAGCGTCGCGGACTACACCGTGATGCTGATCCTGATGGCGCTGCGCAAGATGAAAATGATCATGCGCAGGGCGGACGCCATGGACTACTCCCTTCCCGGAAGCATCGGAAGGCAGATCGGGGATCTCACCGTCGGCGTCGTCGGAACGGGACGCATCGGACAGCATGTGATCCGGAACCTGAGCGGATTCGGCTGCAGGATCCTGGCAAGCGATCCCTTTGAGCAGGAATGTGTCAGACAGTACGCGTCCTATGTGGACCGGGAGACGCTCTTTCGTGAGAGCGACGTAATCACCTTCCATGTGCCCGCCATCCCCGATACCTATCATATCGTCAACAGGGATTCCCTGGAGATCATGAAGGACGGCGTCGTGCTGGTCAACACCGCAAGAGGCAGCGTGATCGATACCGCCGCCCTCCTGGATGCACTCGAGAGCGGCAAGGTCGGAGCCGCCGCGCTGGATGTGATTGAAAATGAACTGGGGATCTTCTACGGGGATTATAAGTATGAAGTAATCGGCCACCGCGAGATGTCGATCCTGAAGGATCTGCCGAACGTCCTGATGCTCCCCCACATGGCCTTCTACACAGAGAATGCGGTCAGCGATATGGTGGAGCACAGCATCGCAAGCATTGCGATGGAAGCGCGCGGGGAGCGCAGCCCGAAGCGGGTGGATGTCTGAGCGCGCGGGGAGCGCAGCCCGAGGCGGGTGGATGTCTGCGCGCACGGAGAGCGCTGCCCGATGCGGGTGGATGTCTGAGCGCGGGGAGCGCCCCCCGATGCGGTGGATGTCTGAGCGCGCGGGCCTTCTCTACGCCTCTTCCAGCGGGAATCCGAAATACCGGACCGCGTTGTTATA
Source organism: uncultured Lachnospiraceae bacterium (assembly GCA_905235415.1). GTDB lineage: Bacteria > Bacillota > Clostridia > Lachnospirales > Lachnospiraceae > Porcincola. The sequence continues at coordinate 21,571 of CAJOKX010000018.1, read as the reverse complement.
GCTGATATCCTTCACGATCTGTCCCAGCGCTTCCATGTCCGCAGGATACATGCCTTCTTCCACCCACTGTCCGAACATCCTGCACAGGAGCCTGCGGAAGTATTCATGCCTGGTATAGGACAGGAAGCTCCGGGAATCTGTCAGCATCCCGACAAACCCCGCCAGGGAACCGATGCCGGCAACAGATTCCATCTGCTCCGTCATCCCCGCCATATGGTCGTTGAACCACCAAGCGGCCCCGTGCTGGAGCCTGGATGGGGCCGTGCCGTCCTGGAAGCATCCGATGATGGTATCGATGAGCGCGTTGTCATTGGGATTGAGGCTGTAGAGGATCGTCTTCGGCAGGCGGTCCTCTTCCTCAAGAGCGTTCAGATACGCAATCAGTTCATTTGCAGGGATCTGCCCTGCGATGCTGTCGTAGCCGGAATCGGGGCCGACTGTCCGAAGCGCCCTGCCGTTGTTGTTCCGGCTGCAGCCAAAATGCATCTGCATGACCCAGTCTCTGTCATGGTATTCCTTTCCCATATACAGCATGAAAGCGCAGATGAACTTCCGCGCCTCTTCCGCATCCGGCATCTGCCCCGCGAGGCGTCTTCGGAAGATGGCGTCTGTCTCCTCCTTTGATGCGGGCGCGTACATCACATAGTCAAGGCCGTGATCCGATACCACGCATCCCCGCTTCGAGAAATAATCCATCCTTATGCGGAGGGCCGCCTTCAGGTCTTCAAAGCATTCGATCCGGACTCCGCTGACCCTTGAGAGATTCCCGATATAGTCCGTATAGTCCGCCCTTCGCAGATCCAGCGCCCTGTCCGGCCTCCAGGCGGGCAGCACCTTCACGTCGAAGCTCTCATCGGCCGCAATCTTGTCATGCCACTGAAGAGAATCCACCGGGTCGTCTGTCGTGCAGATCAGCCTGACGCCGCTCTGGCGGATAATCCCCCTGACAGAGAGCGACGGATCCTTCAGCTTCTCATTGCACTGCCTGTAGATCTCCCGCGCGTTGTCCCCCTTCAAAGGCTGCGTGATCTGAAAATAGCGCTGCAGCTCCAGATGGCTCCAGTGATACAGCGGATTGCCGATGGCCTTCTCCAGGCACTGCGCCCATCTGACGAACCGCTCCTCATCCGGCGCATTTCCTGTGATATACGCCTCCTCCACCCCGCAGGCGCGCATGAAACGCCACTTATAGTGATCCCCGAAGCCGGAGCCGCCCACGCCCAGCCACAGCTGCGCGATATTGGGATACTGCTTATCTTCAAAGATCTCCTGCGGATTGATGTGGCAGTGATAATCCACAATCGGCATCTGTTCCGCATACGTATGATAAAGGGTCTGCGCCGTCTGCGTATTCAGCAGAAACTCCCCGCCCATAAAGGATTCCATGGTCCGTCCTCCCGGAATATCGTATCATTTCCCCCTGGCACATCACATAAAACGGGCAGTCCGGATAGTTGACCTTCATCTCCTGGATAAAGTCATACGGGCTTCCGTAGTGCCGTGCAAAGGTCCAGAAATGACATGGGATGGTGAGCTTTGCCTTCACCGCGCCTGCCATCTCGGCGGCGTCCCGCTCTCCCATGTTTCCGTACTCCCCATTGATCGGGGGCAGCAGCAGATCGATGTCCTGCTCCACCGCATAAGACAAAAGATCCTTCTGCCAGGAGGTGTCACCGGTGAAATAAACCGTCATCCCTTCTGTCTGAATCAGGTAGCCGACGGCCTGTTTCGCAGCGTCCCCGTGATAGGCCTCCACAGCCTCGACCCGGTAGCCGTCCGCCTCATAGACGTCTCCCGGGGCCATGCCTGTGAACAGATCCATATCCCAGCCCTTCTCCCGGGCGATTGCGCAGGATTCCCTGTCGCAGACCACATGCGTGCCGTTCCCAATCCAGTCCGGGATGCTCAGCACGTCCAGATGATCTGTGTGGTGGTGCGACACGCACAGCAGGTCCAGAGACAGCTCGCTGCTCTTTGCGACAGGCATCATCAGGCGCTTGTTGCCGTCCTGTATCTCAGACAGATTGGAGAGATACAGGTCGGTTCCGAGGACTTTCCCCCTGCTGTTGCGCATCAGGAACCCTGCCTGCCCCATCCAGACCAGAAAGATCTCTCCGGGGCGCGGCACGGTTGAATAGAATTCTTCCAGTGACGGAATCATGATACGGACACCTTCCTTCTTCTTCTGCGCTGCAGGCCGCTCTTGCGGTAGCGCATGGTTGCATCCAGCGACACGGCCGCCACGATGACGATGCACTTGAAGATCCCGTGATACTCAGAGGCGATGCCCAGCAGGCGCAGGCCGTTCGAGACCATGCCGACCAGGAACGCGCCCCAGATCGCACCGGTGATATTTCCTTCGCCGCCCATCAGGGAAGCGCCGCCGACCACCAGCGCCGTCAGCACGAAGTTGTCATATCCCTGCGCCGCCTTGGCGATTGCCTGCCGGTTCATGGACGCCAGGACAATGCCTGCAAGCGCCGAGGTGAGCCCTGAGAACATATAGCAGACGATAATCACCATCCGGCTCCTGACGCCTGACAGCCGGCTCGCCTCCACATTGCCGCCGACTGCGTAGACGGTGCGTCCGAATACAGTCCGGTTCAGGATAAAGTAGGAAATCAGCGCCATGACCGCCATGATAATGATGGAAAACGGAATCCCGAACGGACGTCCGCCGCCCAGGAATGCGAACGTGGCGGGCTTCATGCAGGCAATGACGTTGTTCTGCGTCAGCAGCTGCGCGATCCCGTATACGATATACTGGGATGCAAGCGTGATCAGGAACGGCGGCACAGAGAACGTAGAGACGATGATGCCGTGCGCCAGTCCTACCAGCAGTCCGATTCCGAGACCGAACAGGACGCCGGTCAGTACGCTCGGGTTTGAGAAATCATGATTGACGATGGTTACCACGCAGGCTGCGCCTGCCGCTGCGGCGACCGCTCCGACAGAAAGGTCGATGCCTCCCAGCAGAATCGGAAAGATCGTACCGCAGACCATGATGCCGTAGATCGAGATCGACAGCAATATGCTGATCATGTTGGCCCTGGTCAGGAACACCCCCGGCTGCAGCACGCTCAGCACCGCGATCGTGACGATCAGGATCCACAGTCTCGGAGATTTGAGAAGCTTTTTGAAGGAACCTGAAGCAGTTCCGGATTTCGCATTTTCACCCATTCTTCTCCGCCTCCTCCTCATCGATGCCGAACTCAGCCATCATCAGGTCCTCTTCCGTGATCCTTCCGTTACTGAATTCTTTGAAGATCGCTCCCTTCGTAACCACCAGGATCCGGTGCGACACCTTCATGATCTCCTGGATATCGGAGGACACCAGGAGCACTGTCGTTCCCCTGGAGGCAAAATCTTCCAGGATCCGGTAGATCTCATCTTTCGCGCCGATATCGATGCCCGCCGTCGGCTCGTCGATGATCATGACCTTCATGTCACGGCTGAGCCATTTCGCGACGACCGCCTTCTGCTGGTTGCCTCCGGACAGGTTCCCTACCGGGATCTGCGAATCGAACGGACGGATGGACAGCTTCTCGACCATCTCATTTCCCAGCCGCCTCTCCGCGCCGGCGTTCACGACGCCGTTTCTGGCGAGGGTATCGTAGTTGGTCAGCGCCACGTTGCGCTCGATGGACAAGAGCGGTGTGAATCCCTGGCCGCGCCGGTCCTCCGGAACCAGTCCGAACCCGCGCTCTATATTGGCCGGTATGGAGGGTTTGATCTCCTTGCCTTCGAAGAAGATCTGGCCGCTGTCATACGGATCCGCCCCGTAGATGCAGCGCACGATCTCTGTGCGCCCTGCGCCGACCAGTCCCGCAAAGCCGAGGATCTCGCCTCTGTGCGCCTGGAAACTGATATCGTGGAAGACGCCTTTGCGGGTCAGATTCTTGACCTCCAGGCTGACCGGCTGATCCGACACGCGGAACTCATTGGACTGCGAGGAGTGTTTCAGTTCCTTCCCGATCATCAGCCGGACCACTTCCGCGGGAACGATCTCATCCTTCTCCAGCACCGCTTCGCGCACGCCGTCCCGGAGCACGGTCAGGCGGTCCGCAAGACGGTACACCTCTTCCAGACGGTGGGAGATATAGATAACGCTCACGCCGTTGTTTCGCAGATTTCCGATGATCTCAAACAGCGCATCCGATTCCTTGGAGCTCAAAGACGCAGTCGGCTCGTCCATGATGATCAGCCTGGACTGTTCGCTCAGCGCCTTGAGGATCTCGACCGTCTGCCTCTGGCCGATCGTCAGCGACTCTACGTTCGCGTCCGGATTCAGATGGAAGCCATACCGGTTGATCAGTTCGACCACCTCTTTGCGCATTTTCCCCTTATTCAGGAAGCCGCCGATCCTTTTCTCCTTGCCCAGCATAATATTCTGCGTGACAGTCAGCGTGGGAATCAGCGACAGCTCCTGATAGATACAGGAGATGCCGAGTTTCGAAGCGTCGTTCTTATTGTTGATCTCCACACTCTGCCCGTCGAAGAAGATCTCTCCACCATCCTTGGGATAGATGCCGGTCAGGATCTTGATCAGGGTGGACTTGCCCGCTCCGTTTTCACCCATCAGGGCGTGCACTTCGCCCGGCTTCACGTCAAAATCGACATTCTTCAGAACGGGGTTGTCATTGAAGCTCTTCATGATCCCTTTCATTTCTAACAGATACTCAGACAACTTCCGCACCCCCCTTCCGGATCTGCACAGCATCTTCATTCTGCACAGCCTGCTGGATCTTCTTCTGTACGTACTGGTTGTAGATGGAATCAAAGATCACCATGATGACGATGACGACGCCCTTCATGATCAGCTGGACGGCGGTCGGGAAATTGTATTTCAGGATACCGTTCTGAAGGACTGCCATGAAAATGGCTCCGATGACAGATCCGAATACGTCGCCTCTTCCTCCGCTGAACGCGCAGCCTCCGACCACAACTGCGGCAATTACGTCAAATTCCAGCCCGGTCCCCATGTCCGTGGTAACCGAACCGATTCTTCCCATCTGGAACAGCGCCGCAATCCCGCACAGAAAACCGGTGATGATAAAGACCCGCCAGCGCACCCAGTCTACATTGATGCCGGACAGCTCCGCGCTCTTGCGGTTCGCGCCGGTCGCGTAGACATAGGTCCCGAAGCGGGTTGATTTCAGTAGGATCTGGCCGATCACGGCAAAGAGTATGAACGCCATGCTGACCAGATAGAACCCGTTGATGCTCCCACCGAGGATCAGAACGGGATAGCTTTCAATCTTCTTATTGGTAATAACGTTGTTCTCGCGTATGGCGAAAACAAACACCATGGAACGGTACAGATACTGCGTTGAGAGCGTGGCAATAAACTCCGGGACACGGAGCTTTGTCACAATAAATCCGTTCAGTATACCGCACGCAGTTCCGACTGCAATCGAGATGAGGAATATTTCCTGCCACGGCAGATTATAGTAATACAGCAGATTCGCGCAGACCATGCCGCAGAATCCTACGATCGCGCCGGTCGACAGATCAATTCCTGCCGTAATGATGACAAATGTGACACCAACCGCAATGATACCGCTCAGAGACGCTTCCCTGAGCACCTTAAGCAGATTGCTGACCGTGAAAAAAGCACTGTTGGTCAGACTGAATATCAGCATCATAACTGCAAGCAGGATAATGGATATCAGCCGGCGCATACTTTCCTGTCTGAGTTTCATAATCAGGGCAACCTCCGTGATTACAGGCACCGGAGAAGGACTCTCATCCATCTCCGGCACCCTTTTATTTGCTAAAACAAGCCGTTTTTCCAGTCAGTACCTAAGATGTCATACGGCTGTTTTACCAACGCATATCTTCCGTAATGTCGCCGACGTTGTCAGCTGTCACTACGATCGGAGCGATCTTGACGATCGGGGTGGATTCCAGGTTGGCAGCGGTGATGCCGGAGCCGATCGCATACATCGCGAACTGTGCGCAAGCCTGTCCCTGCAGGTCAGCGTTCGTGTAAACGGTACCGGTGCAGAGGCCTTCCTCAATGTAGTCAAGCATCTTGGACTCGCCGTCGCAGCCCCAGATCTGCATCTCATCCAGTCTGCCTGCAGCCTTGACTGCCTCGGCAGCGCCCTCAGCCATTGCGTCGTTGTGGCAAAGAACAGCATCGATGTGATCATACTTGGTCAGGAAATCATTCATGACGGTGTTTGCGTTCTCTGTCAGCCATTCGCCGGTCTGCTCGTCGATGATCTCGATGTCCGGATACTCTTCTTCCATAACGCCCTTGAAGCCGGTATCAATGTTCTCGCCCTTGGAAGCGCCCGGGGTTGCGGAAATGATAACAACCTTGCCGCCGTCCGGAAGGCTGTCGCCGATCTGCCTTGCCATCAGCTGTCCTGCCTCGACGTCAACCGCCGCAACCAGGCAGGTGTGCGTGGTAGCCGCATCCAGGTTGCAGTTGATAACCGGGATGCCTGCCGCTTCAGCCTTGTCGGTAGCTGCCGCCAGGCCTGCCGCGTCCGTTGCCTGCAGGATGATCGCATCATACTGCTGCTCAATCAGCTCATCCATGATCTGGACTTCTGTATCAACGGAAGCTTTGCCGTCATACACGTCAAATGTTACATTTGAGAAATTGTCGAGATACTTCTGCATGCCTGCCGCCCATGCGAATGCGCAGGAGTCACCGATTACGTTCGGAAGGAATGCGATGCGGATATCTTCTCCGTATGCATCTTTGCCGACTGCCTTCTCTCCGCCGCCTGCTCCGGACTCTTCAGCGGCAACTTCAGCATCCGTCTTAATTTCCAGAGCAAATGCGCTTGATGCGAGGGTTCCTGCCACCATCATCGCAGCCAGACCGATTGCCAGTAATTTCTTCATGCTACTTACCTCCTTAAAAATGGTTTCCGGCGGATATCCTTCTTCTACCCCCCAGGATGCCGCCATGCAATGGGTATCTTCGGCGTTAAAGGCCGCCGACGCCTTACTGCACTCTGTTCACTTTTGCCCCTTACCACAGGTTTCCGTCCGCATCAAACGGCCACTCCCGGGGCTCTGACTCAATTTCCAGATCCTCCCTGCCCCTGATCTCATCCAGGTATGCCTCCGACAGCAGGATGTGTTCGATGTGCAGGCTGTCCGGGATCCGGACGATCCGCGGATTCTTCTTGTCAATCTCCGTGCAGGTCCTGACGCAGACCTGGACACACTCTTTGTCACTCTCCATCACGATCGGGATCCGCACCCCGCCGAGCACCGTGCAGGTGATGGCGTTCGGATACATGCTCGAAAGATCCAGCTGATCGAATACACGCTGCGTGGTCGCGCTGGAATACCCCAGGCCGATTGCGTTCCCGTGCGTCTCCGGGCTCAGATCCAGGACTGCGACCCTCTGCGCGTTGATTCCGCCGGTTGCATACGGCGTACAGAACGTTCCCGTGATGTTCGGGTCCATCCCGTCCCCGCTGAAGTTCTTGCCGATCCGGTCCACAACCAGTACGTCGCACGAGTCCACCAGGATCCTGGGCATCATCGTAAAAGCAAACTTCAGAAGCTCGGGCTCCTGCGCTTCAATATCCTCCGCGGCGACCGCCTCTATCCTGCACGTCTCATCGTAGGCATTTTCAATCGTCGGCAGCGCGAACAGCACCGGCGCGTTCTTCAGGATGCAGCGCCCGAACAGCGGCACATTTCTGGCCATATTCTGGAACCCGGCCTCATGGCAGATCTCGGCACCGTACTGTTTCCCCAGGCCGATCGCCATCATCTTCATCATCCCGCTCTCATACGGCCCGCGGAATGAAGTGTGCGGCTTAATCCTGCATCCCAGGATGATCCCGTCCGCCTCGGCGGCATTTTTGTCGATATAGACGTCGGTGCCGTCCTCATTGACGCCGATCTTTTTGACTTCCATCGAAGAAATCACCGGACAGCCGCAGTATTCTTCGGTAATTCCGTATCCTGTCAGAATCGCCTTCTGCCCCTCTGCGGTCGCGCCTCCGTGGCTTCCCATCGCCGGCACAATGAACGGCTTTGCGCCCCTGCTTTTGACAAAATCCGCCAGGCATTTGGTCGTGAGCGCGGCGTTGGCGATCCCCCTGGAGCCTGCCGTTATGGCGATCCGCATCCCCGGCCGGACCCTGGATGAGAACTTCTCCCGGCCCAGGAGGGTCTCAATCAGAGCCGGGATCTCATCCGGGTCGATCTTCGGCCGCGGAAAGGTCTGCCTTACCCGGAACATCCGGGGCAGGTATGTATCCTTCACCATCTGGGCAACAACAGGTCTCTTCCTCATGGATGCCGCTCCTTGTCCGTTCCGCATTATCTGTCATCCGGCAGGCTGCTTCATGCTTCATCCAGTATGGCGATCAGCCGCATGGTCGACCCCGAGCCGCCTTTGAATCTGCACGGAAGTCCGATCACGGCAAAGTACGGCGGCATTTCGGAAAGCCGGTCCACATTCTCGATGATATTGATATCGCTCCCGAGCAGCACCTTGTGTGCGGGGTCTCCCTGGTCCGGCGCGTCAATGGCGAGCGTGTCTCCGCCCACCGCATGGACGCCCTTGTCCCTGAGATACTCCGCAGCTTCTTTCGAAAGGCCCGGCCAGTCCTTCATAAAGGCCTGTCCTGCCGCGCCGAGCGCCCACCGCTCATCCCATCCGAACCGGAACAGGACGATGTCACCCTCTCGGATCTCTCCATACTTTTCCTCAAACGCGCGTATGTCATCAACGCTCTCAAGCCCTCTCTCTCCCAGATGGGTTGCGTCGATATTGGCAGCGCGTCCGATGATCTGCGTCAGCGGGATCTCATCCACCGTCTGGCGGCCTTTGAAGAAATGCGCCGACGCATCGATGTGGGTACCGCTGTGTTCGCAGAATGTTATCTTCCTCCAGTATGAATCATCGCCCCAGTCCTGGTGGTTTCCGGTCTCAGCCTCGAACTTGGGCTGTGTCGGCCAGGTGGGGATCCCCTCCTCCAGGTCATGCGTCAGATCCACCAGGTTCTTTTTTCCAAGCTGTTCCAGAAGATCCAGAGCATTCATGAATCGCGCCTCCTTTTCTGCTTAACGGATGTGTCCGAAATCAATTCCCACCTTCAGCATCGATCCGCCGCGGGTATGGAAATCTTCAAATGCCTGCGCGGCATCCTTGAAGTCATACACATTTGTGACGATCTTTTCCAGATCTACCTTTCCCTCGCTCACAAGGTCGATCAGTTCCAGAAAATCCTTCTTCAGCGCATTGCGGCTTCCAAACACATTGAGTTCCTTTTTCTGCAGCAGGGTGAAATTGAAGTCCAGGTTCTGCTTGCCTACGCCGATCTGCACGACCTTGCCGCCGAACGCCGCGCTGTCAATGCAGTTCTGGAAGGTCTGCGGAAGGCCGACCGCCTCAATGCAGACGTCAAACCCGTTGGCGGCAGCATTCCCCCTCAGGTCTGATTCTCCGGTAATCTCTCTGACCGCCTTCTCCAGCGCCTCGGGGCCTTCATTGATCACGGTTCCCGCAAAATGGAAGACGGACTGGCTCCGCTTCAGTTTCTCTTCTGCCTGCGGAATGTCGCACAGATAGACTTCTCCTCCGAGCGCTTTGGCTGCGTTGGCGGCCAGCACGCCGATCGTCCCGCCGCCGATCACAAGGACTTTGTCGCCCGGACAGATCCCTGCGCGCTGCACCCCATGGTACGCGATTGCGAACGGTTCGATCGCAGCGAGCACCTTCGGCTGGAGTCCTTTCCCGTCATAGATGCGCTCAATCGGCATCGTGATATACTCACAGAATGCGCCGTCCCGCTGGCAGCCCATGGTCTGATTGTCCATGCAGGCATTCACGATCCCCCGCCTGCAGCTGTAGCATCCGCCGCAGTTGAAATACGGGTTGCATGTGACAATCATTCCCTCCTTCAGCCCACGGTCATTTTCTCCGATCTCAACGATCTGCGCCGCGAACTCATGGCCCGGGATCCTTGGATAGTCAAAATACGCAAACGTTCCTCTGTAGGAGCCCAGATCACTGCCGCAGATTCCTCCGAAGAGCACCTTCAGAAGCGCTTCCCCTTCTCTGCGGACGGGCATGTCGATATCTCTGATGCTGACTTTGAACGGCTCGTCAATATAGATTGCTTTCATAGATCTTCCCAGCCTCCGTCACGCTTTGCCCTCTGCCGTCAGATAGCGCAGATGCTTGCCGATATGGCCCTGCAGGTTCTGATAGTAATCTTCCTCATGTTCATCCAGCAGCCGGAAGAATTCCTCCCTGAACCAATCCTGGCTCAGCAGCTGTCCGTATGTGATATGAAGCGTCTGCCTGGAAGACGGGTTTGCCAGATACTCCGGCAGGTATGCGTCGCTCTCCAGATCCGGGTCCGGGATCAGGGAAGGATCGGTCGAAACATGGTAGTACTTCTCCGCCTCGCTCCTGTGCTCCATCGAATATGCCAGCGTGCGGCGGAAGAGCGCGGGATCGTTCCTGGCAACCACCTTCAGCGCCTCCAGCCAGTTGGTTCCGGCCGTCTTTACATGCCACCGCTCACAGGCAATCCGTCCCCAGGTCGAGAAAACCATGAACTTGTCGGATCCGGAATGGAGCGAGAGCTTGTATCCGAAGTGATCCGCGATCTCCTGGTGGACGGTCAGGTCCTTGTTGAACTGTTCCAGATCGCCCGCGTAATCGATGCCCTTCTCGAACGCTCCGTTGAAATGAGGCGCGACCGACACCGGGCAGATCCCCTGCGCGCTCAGCTCATTTGCAATCACAAAATGCTCTGCCGGCGTCGTGATGGTCAGGGTCTCGTCGATCGACAGCTCGAAGTCGACTTCCGTAGTCTTGATCTCATCGATGTAGCGGTAGCACTCCTGTGCGTGGTTGATCGCATCCCAGAACTCCACGACCACTCTCCTGAGATCCTTCTCAGACAGCTCGCCGATGATCGGCATCTTCACGCCGAGATAGACCTGTTCATAATGCCTGCGGATCTGTTCCGGAATCTGCGCGTACTGTGCAGAGATCTCCTCGTCGGAGTCGGTTGCCGCGTGCGCCACGATATGCTCGGAGCAGTCCAGGGTCACCATCGTGCAGTTGGAAGAAAGCGCGTACTGAATCTCTTCCTTCGTCTTCAGGTGGTCGCCGTCCGCGCCGTATCCGTCCTTGTATCCCTCCTGGAATACTCCGAACGCCGCGCATCCGATCACATCGGCGAAGGTCCTGTTGGTCAGCGTCAGCTCACGGATCGACTGCTGCGCCAGGACCGGATAGACATTGTATCCTTTGATCGCGCGCACATGTCCCGCGGTCGCGATGCCGAGACGGTCTCCGAGTCCGATCGTATACGGATGATCCTTATGGCTTCGCGGCTTCGTGTACGGAAAGATCTCCATCAAAGCGCGGGAGTTTTCCGTCGTAAGCGGCGCCAGCATCAGTCCGTCCCGGATCTCTCCTGTAAACGCCTCCGCCCTCTGCCCCATAGCAGCGAGCATCTTTACGCCGTCAACACGGACGATCGCAGCCGCTGTGCCGCTCATCTCGTCCACAGACTGCTCATAGACCCTGATCCTCTCATCTGCCTTCAGAACTGCCCGAAAAGAATCCAGTATACTGCTCACAATCATTCCTCTCCTTTCTCTCACGCAATCATCCCGCGATCCGCTTCAGATGCGGTTAAAACATCACATTCACTTTCAGATAGTCTCCGGGATTCTCTGAGATCTCCCGGAGAATTGCGGGTGCTTCGTCGACCGTAACCACTTTTGTCAGGATCTTCCCCACATCCACCCTGCCGGTGGAGATCAGATCGAGCGCTTCTTCAAATTCGCCCGCACTGGTTCTCGCTCCGCGTATGTCGATCTCTTTCCGGGTGATTACATCCGTCGGGAGCGATGTCTCCTTGCTCGGCCAGCCTGTCAGGGCGACCCTTCCGGCATGGCACACCAGATCCAGCGTCGAGCGGATGGCGGAATTGGCGCCGGAGGCCTCCAGGACGCACTCGCACAGCTTGTTGTCCGTATAGTCCATCACCTTTTCAATCAGGTCCTCTTCCCCGAGGTGAACGGTTCTCTCCACGCCCAGCTCTCTGGCGTAGGAGAGTCTCTCCTGAACCGGATCGATCAGGATCGGCTTCGCCCCGTACGCAATCGCAACCAGCGCGGCCAGCAGGCCGATCGTGCCCGCTCCGCTGATGGCGATGAATTCACCCGCCTTCAGCTGCAGACGGTGGCATCCGTGCAGCGCAATCGTCAGAGGCTCGGCAATCGGAGCCAGCTCCCAGGGGACATTGTCCGGAACCGGAACCAGCATATCCGCCGGATGTGTGATCTCCTCAGTCATCCCGCCGTCGACCATGACTCCGAGCACCCGCAGATGGTCGCAGCAGTTGGTGCGTCCGATCGAGCACGGATAGCAGTGCCCGCAGTACAGATACGGATCCACGACAACCCGGTCGCCCGCCCTGAGTCCTTTCGGATTCTCCGGGATCGAGACAATCTCTCCCGCGATCTCATGGCCGATCACCCTCGGATAGGAAACCAGTCCGTTGGTCCCTCTCAGCGCGCCCAGATCGCTTCCGCAGATGCCCGCGCTGCGGACACGTATCACGGCATCATGCTCCCCCGGCACACGTGCGGGAACTTCCTTCACATAGACGCTTCCCGGTTTCTCGATGCATACTGCTTTCAATGACGTCACTCCTTCCGTTCCGCTGCCCGGATTTACGCAAATGTCTCCTGATTGATCCACAGTCCCAGAGCCGGATTCGGGATGTAATAGATCTCTTCCCCGTCCACCATGTTGTATCCGTACGAGAGGCGCTCCGGATCATATCTGGCGGCCATCTCCTCGTAGGAAGCCGGAATATATCCGACGTCCGCAATCTCTTCCTGCGTAATGTTCTTCACCGCGTATGTGATCTTGAACCGTCCGTCGGAGGATCCGTGGATCATATGCGCCGCCGCGCCCATGTTGGAGCGCAGATCTTCGTTGGCAGGATCCTCAAATGCCTTCAGCGTCTGCAGGCGCCCTCCGTATCCGTACTTGCGGATCAGGCCGTCCACGATGTCATCCTCCCCGAAGCGCTCCACGCCGGGCGCCAGGATGATCAGGTCGCCCCCGTCTTCCATCGCCATGCGGGTCCGGTAGACGGCCTTGTTGCCCAGCCATGTGCTTCTGAACTCATCCGGATCCAGATAGACCACGCACTTCTTCAGGCCTTTTTTCACAAAATCAATATTTTTCTCCTGCGCCAGCTTCACGGCGTCCGTAAAGCACTGCCGTCCCTCACCGATGAACAGCCCGTGCGTTAAGATCTTTCCGCCGGGCGCGGTCGTCACGGTCAGCACAAACAGGATGGGCCTGTCCTGAAGGAAATGCTCAAACCCGTAGTCGAACAGCTTCCTGACAGGCGTATCGCCGCGGCCCATCATCCGCTCCATGCCGTAGGTCGCCCCGACCATATGGGACTTATTGATCATGTCGCTGCCTCCTGTCCCCACGAACAGGTTCTTGGCGTGGTTCGACATGCCGACCACCTCATGCGGCACGACCTGCCCCGGCGAGATGATCAGGTCATAGCTCTCATCCATGATCCGCCGGTTGACTTCCACACTGACCGGATCCTTCCAGATGCCCTCCGTGATCTCTTCCAGGTACGCCGCAGGCACCTCTCCGAGCCGGACCACATCGTGCCGCCAGTCGTGGACGATCATCTTCTCATACGGGATCCCGGCGTACATATGCTCCCACTGGGAGCGGCTGACGGGCGCGTGCGTTCCGAGCGCGGGCATGATGTCCGTCTGAACGCCCCTTTCCTCCAGGAGGCGGTAAAAGATCCGCGTGATCAGTCCCGCGTTGGAGTGATATCTCGTATAATCCGGCGGAATGATGAGAACCTTCTTCATCTGCCGTCCCTTAAGGCTCTCTTTGAGCGCCTCTTCGATGGCCGCATCCGTCAGCCCCGTCTCCAGTTCTGCGCACAGTTGTATATCTTCCATATGATCCCGCTCCTTACACGCCGCTGTACGCGGAGAAACCGCCGTCGACCGGGAGCACCACGCCCGTGATGAAGGACGCAGCCTCCTCACTTGCCAGGAACAGCAGCGCGCCGATCAGCTCCTCCGGCTTCCCGAAACGGTCCATCGGCGTCGCCGCGAGGATCTTTCCGGTCCTTTGCGTCGGCGAGCCGTCCTCGTTCCACAGAAGCGCCGCATTCTGCCTGGTTGAGAAGAAGCCCGGAGCGATCGCATTGACGCGGATTCCCGCATGGGAGAAATGAACCGCCAGCCACTGTGTGAAGTTCGACACGGCTGCTTTTGCGGAGGAATACGCCGGGATCTTGGTCAGCGGCGTAAATGCATTCATCGATGAGATGTTGATGATGCTGCATCCTTCGCGTCCGATCATGTCCTTCGCGAATTCCTGGGTCGGCATCAGCGTTCCGACGAGGTTCAGGTTGAACACCGCCTCAAACCCGTCGTTGTCCAGACTGAAGAAGGTCTTCAGATCCGAATCCAGGTCGCCGGCTTCAAAATACTCCTTGTCCGTGGTGCCTCTCGGGTTGTTGCCTCCGGCCCCGTTCACCAGCAGATCGCACGGTCCCAGGTCGCGCAGGATGGCCTCGTGGCACGCCGCAAGCGCTTCCTTGTCCAGCACGCTGCAGGCATAGCCCTTCGCAGTCCCGCCATCCGCAGTGATCTCCTCCTCTACCTTCCGCGAGGATTCCTCATGCAGGCTGATGACCGCGACCTTCGCCCCGGAAGATGCAAGTGCCTTGCACAGCACGCTGCACAGTACGCCGCCTCCGCCTGTCACAACAGCAACTTTTCCTGTCAGGTCTGTCTGAATCGGTAATTCCATCATCCATACTCCTTTCGCTGTCTGTCGCGCCGCTCCTTTGTGCAGGATCGCCGTGCTATTGTTCTAAGCTGCCTGGCTTTGCGCTGCCTGGCTTTATGCTGCCTGATTTCGCGCCGCCTGTGCGATCACGCGTTGTACGTGCCGGCAGCCGTATCGCCGCCGTGTCCGGTCCAGTTGGTGTGGAAGAACGCTCCCCTCGGCCGGTCCACGCGCTCATACGTATGCGCGCCGAAATAGTCTCTCTGCGCCTGCAGCAGGTTCGCTGCCGAGCGCTCCGTTGTATAACCGTCGTAATAGGTCAGGGCCGACGTCATCGCGGGCGCGGCCACGCCATAGCGGATCGCGGTGGCTGCCACCTCTCTCCACGCGGGCACCATCTCCTCGATCACGCCCTTGAAATACGGATCCAGCAGCAGGTTGGAAAGCTGCGGATTGTTGTCATAGGCTTCCTTGATCTTGCCCAGGAACACGCTGCGGATGATGCAGCCGCCCCTCCACATCAGGGCGATCCCGCCGTAATTCAGGTTCCATCCGTACGTCTGCGCAGCCGAGCGCATCAGCGTATATCCCTGTGCGTAGGAAATGATCTTGGACGCGTAGAGCGCCTTGCGGATACTCTCGATGAAGGCCTCTTTATCGCCCTCGAATTCCGGAATGCTCCGGGCATACGCCTGTGCGGCATCCGTCCGCTCATCCTTCATCGCCGACAGGCATCTGGCGAAGACCGCCTCCCCGATCAGCGTCAGCGGAACGCCCTCGTCGAGCGCCGCGATGCCGGTCCATTTGCCGGTTCCCTTCTGGCCTGCTGTATCCAGGATCACGTCGACCACCGCTTCCCCGTCCTCATCTTTATAGGCGAGGATATCGCGCGTGATCTCGATCAGGTAGGAATCCAGCTCCGTCTCATTCCAGGCCTTAAAGACCTCATACATCTCCTCATTGGACATCCGCAGGACGTCGCGCATCAGCTGGTATGCCTCGCAGATCAGCTGCATGTCGCCGTACTCGATCCCATTGTGGACCATCTTGACGAAATGTCCCGCGCCGTTCTCTCCGACCCAGTCGCAGCACGGCGTCCCGTCTTCCACCTTCGCGCAGATCGACTGGAAGATCGGCTTCACATACGGCCACGCCGCAGGGGATCCGCCCGGCATCATGCTGGGACCCTTCAGCGCGCCTTCCTCGCCGCCCGACACGCCGGTGCCGATATACAGCTTGCCGGCGTCCTCGACATACTTCGTCCTCCGGATGGTGTCCGGGAAATGAGAATTGCCGCCGTCGATGATGATGTCCCCGTCCTCCATAAGCGGGAGCAGCTGGTCGATCATGCCGTCCACGGACGATCCGGCCTTCACCATCAGGAAGACCTTGCGCGGTTTCTCCAGAGAATCCACCAGCTCCTGCAGGCTGTGGCACCCGACAATGTTATGGCCGGCCGCGCGGCCGCTGACAAACCGGTCCACCTTCTCAACGGTCCGGTTGAAGACCGACACGGTGAATCCTTTCGACTCCATATTCATGGCGAGGTTCTCGCCCATTACCGCAAGGCCGATCAGGCCGATATCTGATTTCTTCATCATTCGTGTATTCCTCGGTTCGTCCTTTCGTTCTGATTCTCTATCTGTCATTCGCCTGCCGGTCAGACAGACTGCCTGTTCCGATTCCATTCCGCAGGCCGCCGAACCCGGCCGGCTAGCGTATCCTACCTCTGCACCCTTGCGTTCCCCGCGTAGATATCCCAGATCTGCTTCTCGTCCGCCGGCTCCGCGTAGTCATTCAGGGAAGAGGCCGCAAGCGCTCCGCTGGCCCATCCGAACTGCAGGCACTTTTCACCATCCCAACCCTGCAGCACACCATAGAGCATGCCGCCGGCAAATCCGTCTCCGCCGCCGATCCGGTCCATCACCTGGATCGGCCTGGGCTGCTCGACATACCACTGATCTCCGTCCAGAAGGATCGCGCCCCACAGATGCTCATTGGCGCTGACCACCTCGCGCAGCGTAGTCGCGTACATCCGGGCGTTCGGGTATTTCTCCTTCACCTGCGTGATCATCGCCTTGAAGCTGTCGATCTTCCCGTTGATGCCCTTTCCGCCGGTCTCCGGTCCCTTGAATCCCAGGCACAGCTGGAAGTCTTCCTCATTGCCGATCAGGATATCCGCCATCGAAGCGATCTCCTCGAACGCGGACCGAAGCTCTTCCTCACGGCCCTTCCAGAAACTCGCGCGGTAGTTCAGATCCATGGAAACCAGCGTTCCGTATCTCTTTGCCTCTCTTGCAAGCGCAAGGCATGTCTGCGTCGTCTCCGGGCTCATGGCGGCGATCAGGCCCGACAGGTGCAGGATGCCGACGCCTTCCCGTCCGAAGATCCTCTCCGTATCAAACTCGCTGATATCCAGCGTGCGTCCGACCTCGCCGGCCCTGTCATTCCATACGCGCGGAGCCCGCAGGCCGAAACCGGAATCGGCGACATTAAACTGATGCCGGTATCCCCATGGGCCGCCCTGCTCCACCTCGGCTCCTTCATAGGCAATATTCCGCTTGCGCAGTTCCCCTTTGATGAACGCGGCGATCGGGCTGCCCTTCACAAACTTCGTCAGCACCAGGCACTCATTTCCAAGCGAAGAGGAGATGTTCAGCACATTACTCTCCGCGCTGGTGCTCTGCATATAAAACCGGTTGCTGTTGTGCACGGCCATCCTGTCCTCCGGAGTGATCCGGACGCCCATACTGGTCGGGCAGGCAACCGCATACCGGTACGTCTCTCTGATCTTCATACTTCCTCCTGCTGTGTATGTGCAAAACTGAAACGTGCAATCCTATATTTTGTTAGTTTCAATGTAGCACACTATATTCGCAATAGTGATACATGTAACTTGCTTTTTTTGGGCCGATTATTGCATATCTTGTTCTGAAAGTGGTATACTTGTTTCATGAAGATGAATTCTGTGAAACTGCATTCTTTTGATACCAGACAGGTCATGAAAAAAGAGACCTTTGAGATCTTTCACTACTCTGACTACAAGATCTCCGGCGTCCCTTTTCATCATCATGACTTTTATGAAATGTACTATTACATCAAAGGCCCGGCGCGCTATCAGTTCCGCATAGAGAGCAGGGTCTATCAGATGCAGCCCGGAAGCGTCCTGCTGACGGGCCCGATGGAGCTGCACCAGCCCCTCCCCGCGCAGGACGAAGAGGACTATGAGCGTATCGTTCTGTGGATTAACAGTGCATACCTTCACAGTCTGTCCGCGGGAGACGTCTTCCTTGGCAAATGTTATGACGACACCGCAGCCTGTCACTCCCACCTGATCCTCCCCAGCCTGCGCATGCAGGCCCGGATCAGCTATCTCCTGAACCGCCTTCTCACAGAATCAGACAACAGCGAATTCGGATCCGATATGTATGCAGAGTGCATCCTGCGCGAGCTGATGATCGAATTGAGCCGTCTTCCTGCAGAAGACCGCGTCCCTCCGCACCAGGCGGATGAGCCGGGCGAGATGATTTCCTCCGCCCTTGATTACATCAACCTTCATTACGCGGAGAATCTCACGCTGGACCGCCTCTCCCAGAAACTGTACGTGAGCAAGTATTACCTCGCGCACGAATTCAAGGCCTCCATCGGCATCAGCCTGTACCGGTTCATCATGCTCAAGCGCCTGATGAACGCAGGCCAGCTGCTCTCAGAAGGGGTCATGCCCTCTGAAGTGTCCAAAGCCTGCGGCTTCAACAGCTACAGCAGCTTCTACAGGGCCTTCATTGAAGAATACGGAACCTCCCCCGGCAGTTACGCGCAGATGCTGTCCTGAAAAGGCTCCGCAGACAACACAAAAAAACCGCTTCACTGCAGTTCGCTTTGCAGTGAAGCGGTTTTGTCTGAAGCGGAGGAAGGAATTCTGCGGTTACTTACCGGCAGTCACTTACCACCATTTACTGACAGCGCCCACCTGGAAATAAACATAATCGGGTGTGTAATAGTTTTGATATGTTGTCGGATATTTTTCTTTTACCCAACCCTTATAAATGTCATACAGCATTTTGGCTAAATACTTATCTCCACTCGTAATCACCGGCTCATTATTTACGTGCGAAGGAGACGAACTGCCGCTGGAAGTATTGCTTCCAGAATTACCATTTGTGGGTTTCGAATTCCAAAAATCCCATTGTCCTTGCGTACCGACAGCTGAAGTGATTGCAAAATAGACTGTGTCGGATAATCCGCCATAACCATGAAAAATCGTAGCGGAGAAGCCGGCACTATCTCCGACATTGTTTGCTAAATGAATATCACCAAAACAATCGCGAATATTATAGTTATAGCAATAGTATCTCACATACAGTGAAAAACGACTGCAGTTTACGTTCAATCCGGTATTTGGATAAAAGATTGATGTCGTCGTAATGGGATTGCCATATACCTGAATACTCGTCACATTTTTACTTTCCCAGAAACAATATGAATCAAGGAACATAACATTATAACCCAGCGTGATCGATTTTAGATTATTGCATTTATAAACAGCATTACTGCCTACCTCTGGTGTATCCATATACAGATAGGTAATGGAATTGTTTCCGTTAAAGGCTTTGCTTCCAAGTTTCTTAACTTTATAAGACTTCCCCTCATATTTCACACTTGTCGGGACAGTTACCGAAATGGCAGTACCGCTGTATTTGGTTATAGCAGAGGATGTCCTGTCAAATGTCCATGTACCATAGCTGTCCGCATATGTGAACACTGTCGGGGTTGTATCTTCAGCGGGTGCTGCATCCAGATATTGAAGAGTCAGATAGCTGCTGTAGGAATTGCAGAAAGAGATAACTCTTGAAGATGAACGATATGTTCTGACTGTTTTCCTGGAAGTTCCAAGAGCACTTGAGCACATATTCGGATTCCCATAAATCGTAATAGAGCTCAGATTATTACAGTTAATAAAAACACTGTACCCTAAACTTGTAACATTCTTAGGAATTGTTACAGAGCGCAGATTTGTGCAGTCTGCAAATGCACCGTTATCAATTGTTTTTATTGAATCGGGCATTGAGACAAACCAGAATTGACCACGGCAAAAAGCTCCGCTGCCAATTGCATTCACAGTGTACCCATCAATGGTTTGCGGAATATTCATCCAGGAACCACTGCTGGTGAATGTCTGTGTTGTTCCTTTAACAGTAACGCCTGTACTGTTTTTCTCGTAAATCCAATTCCCGCTTGTAACGTTTCCTGCTTTAGGCTGAATCGTGAACATTGCCATAAGCAGCGAAGCCATTACAAGCACCCTAAAAAGATACTTTGATACTCTGCTCATTTTCGCTTCCCTCCATAATAATTTATAATGTGCACGTTTTTGCATTCATATACAGAATCACCTTCCCCCGCGACTGAAGCATAGTCATACCGAAAACGTACTGTTTGTATTCTATCAAAGGGAAAATCACTTCACAGTTATAAATATTTGCAGAAAAGAAGCCTTTGAAAGTCACTATTTTAGTTAGTCGCTTCTGAGCACTGAAAAACCGCTTCACTGCAGTTTGCTTTGCAGTGAAGCGGTTTTATCTGAAGCGGAGAGAGTGGGATTCGAACCCACGCGCCCAATAAAGGACGACCGCATTTCGAGTGCGGCTCGTTATGACCACTTCGATATCTCTCCCTGTGTCATATGGACGTCTGCCGGATCACTCTATGCTCCTGCAGACACTTCGATATTGTATCATACTCCCGTCTGATTTCAAGCAGGAAATTCAGCAGGGCATTTTCTCAGCAAGGCTCTTTCGCATCTTCCGCCTTCTTTGCCCTGAGTGTCCGGAAAAATGAACTCAGCATACTGCTGCACTCTTCCTCCAGGACCCCCCTGGTGATCTCGACCTGGTGATTGAACTGCGCGACCTGCAGCAGATTCATCACTGAGCCGGCGCATCCTGCCTTCGGGTTCATGGCTCCGATCACGCAGCGGTCAATCCGCGACTGTACGATCGCGCCAGAGCACATCTGGCAGGGTTCCAGCGTGATATAGATCGTACATCCTTCCAGCCGCCAGTCCCCAAGCTTCTTAGAAGCCTTCGCAATCGCATTCATCTCCGCATGCGAGATGGTGTTTCGATCCGTATTCCTGCGGTTGTACCCGCGCGCGATGATCCGGCCCTCATACACGATCACGCATCCGATCGGAACCTCGTCCAGGGCCTGCGCCTTGCGTGCCTGGGCGATCGCTGCCCTCATGAACTTCTGATCCTGCGCCTCATCTGGCTGTATCGTATGCATCGGCTCTGCTCCTGCGTGATGAATATGAAAAGGGCAGCTCACCCGGAGCTGCCCGTCGTTTTCAAACCGTGCGCCTCCCTTCGACAGCACCCCACAGGCGCTTTCTTCACAGCCAGCTCGATCCAGGCGACCTCACGGCACACAGAAGGTTCTGCTTAGTGCTGCTCCGTTCCCGACCTGACACGGTTCACAGAGTTCTGTTGCGTAAGACCCGGATGTCAACACCGCTTATGAAGGGCTGCCCCACAGAATCACTGCCTCGGTTCGGCATCACCCCTGCTGTAGCGGATTGCAGGTACAGGGCACCGCTGTCTCCCCGGCTGCACGGCATACTCAACTATACTGACTCAGACGTCATTTGTCAAACGAATACAGTTCACAGCCAGCCAACTCTGCTGAGAGTTTGTGGGCACACTGAAAACACGTTGCCTACCCTCGCTTTGCATCGGTTGCATTGCAGCCACTCCCAGCTCCTATAGA
>CAJOKX010000017.1 GCA_905235415.1 uncultured Lachnospiraceae bacterium | reverse complement strand
GGTGGATTTTGCCACAATCTCCCGTGAGTACAGCAAGGCGAACATGACCAATAACATCTCAAAAGATATATGCGAGCATTACGGGGTGGAGCTTCCAACAGACGCTTTTTACGAGTGCGGGGGGCTGGATTTCCGTAATGACTGCGGCGAGGCGATCGCCTCCTGTATGAACAGTCTGGACCAGGATCAGCTTCATATCATATCAGAAGCGGAAGAGATCCTGAAGGACGCCCAGGCGGACCTGATCCTCGCGGAAACGGATGAAAAATGGGAAGCCGTCAGAGATGAAGTGATCAGTAAACTGATCGAACTGGATGAACCGGCCGTCTTCAAGGCTTATCAGAAAATGTGGAACGAGGCTGCCGAGGTCATCGTTCCGATGGTTTATGAGGTGCAGAGCAGGAACGGTGTGGAGCCCTATACCCCGGAGCAGTACGCAGATCACGCAGGCGGAACGGAGGTAAAGGAGCCATGAAACAAAAGCTGAGTTCACTCCGTATCCGTCTGCTGCTGCCGGTGATATGCGTATCGCTGTTTGTAGTTATCATGCTGAATTTTGTGTCTACCCGTTCCTACATCAGAATGGTTCTGCAGAAAGAACAGGAAGCCAACACGCTCAGCTTTGATGCTATTTCCAGATCCGTCACACCGCTCATTACCACATCCCTCAGTGCAGTGCAGCGCATCATGTCGGATAACCGGGTGAAGGATTATATACGGCTTCAGTATGCCTCCCCGGAAGAGCTGATCCATGCAAGGATCGACTGCCGGGATTATCTGCAGACGGAGATCGAACGCCGCAACGGGATATATGGTTTGCTTTTTATGCGGGAGGATGGCAGCCTGTTCGGAGCGCTTCAGGAAGGAACTCTTTTTCTGGATGATCCGCAGGATAATCCGCTTCCCGAAGCCATGAAAACACAGATCCTGGATGTTTCCCGCGGGGAGACCATCTGGACCGGTCCGGTGTCCGGGAGCGTTCTTTATGGGTTTGAAAATGAAAACACGCCGGGCAGCATCATGATCGCAGCCTGGCAGAATATGGACGTAGATTATGGGGCTTGCTATGGAATGATGCTGGTGGACGAATCTGTTTTTGAAGATCTGTTCGCAGAAATGCAGGATGAAGACAGCATCTGGCATGTCTTTACGGCCGACCAGACAGAGTTCTACCACACGGGACCGAATGCATGCGCCGATCCGGAAAAGCTTTTGAAAGAGAGCAACAGCGGATCGATCTTTGAGAGTGAAAGCGGTATTCCCGTCTCCGTTTTTTCCAGGACAATGGAGTCTCCCGACTGGACACTGGTCCGTGAGGTTTCGATGGAGGGTTATGAGCAGGTCATCTCTGATGTCCGGAGAACGGTCGCGCTCGTTGGCGCAGTGATACTGCTGATCGCTCTGGGAATCTACGAGCTGTGGCTCAGTAAGTTCATGCAGCAGTTCAACAGCCTTAAGCAGGGGATCATAAGAATGGGCGAGGGCGAACTTGAGCCCACAGATTCTGCTTCGTATACCATCGGAGAATTTGAGACCATGCAGGGAGAGATCGACCGGACATGCATCGCCCTGGGCAATCAGATGGATACGATCCGCGAGATGGAGCGTGAACGGATAGAGCAGGAAAATATGCTCAAAGAAAGGGATCGGGTCCTGCAGGAACTGAACACGGCCAGAGAGATTCAGAGGAGTGTGCTGCCGCATATTTTCCCCGCGTTTCCCGACCGTGAAGAAATAGACCTGTACGCGTCCATGGATGCGGCGCGGGACATAAGCGGAGATTTTTACGACTTTTTCTTTATGGATCAGGATCATTTATGCCTGGTGATCGCAGATGTGAGCGGAAAAGGTATCCCGGCCGCTCTGTTCATGATGTTTGCCAAAAGGATCATCGAAGATTCTGCGGTAGTAGAACGAAGTGCCGGCGGCATACTGGAAAAAACGAACGAAATGCTTTGCAGTAACAATCAGGCAGAAATGTTTGTGACGGTCTGGCTCGGCATTCTGGAACTGTCCACCGGCAGACTGTCTGCCGTAAACGCGGGCCATGAGTATCCGGCAATCGGAAGAAAAGACAGTGATTTTGAACTGTATAAAGATAAACACAGCTTCGTACTGGGCGGAATGCAGGGCGTTGAATACAGGGAATATGAGCTTTGGCTGAAACCGGGAGACAAGCTCTTTGTATATACAGACGGCATTCCGGAAGCCACCTCAGATAAAGAAGAGATGTTCGGTACAGACCGCATGATTATGGCTTTGAATGCCGTCAGGGATGAGAGCTCGGGCGTAATTCTCGATGGAATGAAAAAAGCGGTAGATGCTTTCGTTGGTGAAGCCGAACAGTTCGACGATCTGACCATGATGTGTCTTGAATATAAAGGGCCGGTATGATGGGATGTTACTGTTCAGTGCACAATGGTTGTCAGATAATAAAAGTGTTCCCCCAAAATAATGGGTAGTAACAAAAAAATAAAAAACCGGTTGACATACATCCGAAAATGTGCGGCCGCTCTCGCTACTGATTGAATATAAGAGGCAGCGAGAGCGGCCCTTGAATTGGAACCAAATCATTCTGATTCAAGGAGGTGCACAGTTTGTTTGCGCAGGGGCGGGCATTGGACAGGCATAAGAAAGTATGCTATACTACCTTGTCTAGTTTGCGCTGAAGGGAAGTGTCAACCATTTATGAATCATACGCATAAGGACGTGTACGTCGGAGAAGTGCCTGTGAAGTGGTTTATCCTGCTTCATCTGAGCCTGATTCTCAATTCTCTGGCGGGTACCGCATCCAAGCTGGCCGGACGGCAGAAGTTTCTGTCGTTCAAATTCATGTTCTGGTATGGGGTCATGCTGTTCATCACGTTTGCGTTCGCGCTCGCGTGGCAGCAGATTCTCAAGCACATGTCGCTGACCTTTGCGTTCACGAACAAACCGGTCACCATCATATGGGGGCTGATCTGGGGCGTAACGATTTTTCATGAGACCCTGACCTGGAAGATGCTTCTGGGTTCGGCCATTATTCTGGTGGGGATTATCATCGGCGTTTCCGACAACCAGGACGATGGAAACGGGGAAGCGAAGGGCTCGCTGCAGGATTCCCTGAAAGAGCTGTCCGCCCTTGAGGAGGAGAGCGCCGGGCAGGAGGTGAGGTCATGAGCACACTTCTTGCACTGTCGCCGGGGTCCATGTTTGAGGGACTCGAGAAGTACATCATCATCTGGATTATTTCGGTATTCATTTCCTCGGTCGCGCAGATCATGCTGAAGGTGGAGGCGAACAGGGAACATGAGAGCCGCCTGAAGGAATATCTCAATCCCATGGTCATCGGCTCTTATGCGATCTTTTTCCTGTCGACGTTCCTGACCATGTACGCGCTGAAATATGTGCCGCTGACCTATTCGCCGGTCATAGAGCCGCTGAGCTATATCTTTGTACCGGTGATCGGCGTGCTGGCGCTCAAGGAGAAGATATCAAAGAGAAGGATTCTGGGGATCGCGGTTATGTTTGTCGGGATCGCTGTCTTTTCCATGTAGCCTCTCTGACAGGATGATCACAGCATGGGATGATTACAGCATAGAAAGAAGGATCGCTTAGATGGATATGATTGATTTTAACAGGCCGCCCATTGTCGGGACGGAGCAGATTTATTTTCAGCAGGCCCTTGAGAGCGGGAAACTGTGCGGGGACGGATCCTTCACGAAGGAGGTCTCCGAATGGTTTCGGAATCGCATGGATGTGCGTCATTTCTATCTGACCACGTCCTGCACCTCGGCGCTGGAGATGGCAAGCTGGCTGTGCGATCTTGAGCCGGGGGACGAAGTCATCATGCCGTCCTATACATTTGTGTCCACGGCGGACGCATTTGTCCTGCGCGGTGCGAAGATTGTATTCGTCGACATTTCCCCGGATACGATGAACATCGATCCGGACCGGATCGAGGATGCGATTACGGACAGGACGAAGGTGATCTGCCCGGTGCATTACGCCGGCGTTGCCTGCGATATGGACAGGATCCTCGCGATCGCGAAGAAGCACGGCCTTCGGGTGGTGGAGGACGCCGCGCAGGGCGTCAACGCGTATTATAAGGGAAGGGCGCTCGGCACCATCGGGGATTACGGGTGCTACAGCTTCCACGAGACGAAGAACTATTCCATGGGAGAGGGCGGCGCGCTGCTGTTCAACAACGACGCCGACCAGGACCGCGCGGAGATTGTCCGGGAGAAGGGTACCGACCGGAGCAAGTTTTTCCGCGGGCAGATTGATAAATACAGCTGGGTCGGATACGGATCCTCGTATCTGCCGAGCGAGCTGAATGCGGCGTATCTGTGGGCGCAGCTTGAGAAGTTCGACGCCATCAACGACAGGCGCCTGGAGATCTGGAACTATTATGACGAAGCGCTCAGGCCGCTTGCGGATGCGGGGCTGATCCAGCAGCCGTATATCCCGGACTATGCGGTTCACAATGCGCATATGTACTATATTAAGACAAAGGACCTTGAGACCAGGACGGACCTGATCCGTTACCTGAAAGAGCAGGGCGTTCTTAGCGTGTTTCACTATATCCCGCTGCACTCCTCAAAGGCCGGGCGCAGGTTCGGCGAGTTCAGGGGAGAGGACGTGTACACGACCAGCGAGTCGGAAAAACTCGTGCGGCTTCCGCTGTTTTACAATCTGACAGACGAACAGATGGAGCATGTGGTGAAGAGCATCCTTCAGTATCCTGGATGGGCATAAGATGGGCAGATCAGTTCTGCAGAAAATGAAACCTTACTACTTCAGGAAGGCGTTCCGGTACCTGAGACATTACGGGCCGAAGGACTTCCTGATTCGCGTGCGTGAAAGACTGACGCCGGAAGAGGTTCCGTACGGCCCCTGGTATGAGGCGCACAAGGCATCGCCGGAGGAACTGGAGAGGCAGAGAGAGCAATGCAGGCAGGAGCAGGTATCTGCGGATGCGCCCCTGTTTTCCGTGGTGGTTCCCGCGTGGAAGACGCCGCCGTCCTATCTCAGGGCGCTCCTTGACAGCGTGCTGAACCAGACCTTTCAGGATCTGGAGCTGGTGATTGCCAACGCCAGCCCGGAGGATGAGGCGATGGCAGAGATCCTGGATGCGGCAGCAAAAAAGGACAGCCGCCTGAAGGTGATCCCTCTTGAGAAGAACGGTTCGATCGCAGAAAACACCAATGCGGCGATCGCCGGCGCATCGGGACAGTTTCTCTGTTTCATGGACCATGACGATCTGATCGCGCCGGATGCGCTCTATGAAGCGTCGCACTATGCAAAGGATCCGGACATTGATCTGATCTATACGGATGAGGATAAGATCCGGGAAGATGCGAAAGGCGGCCTGGAGCATTTCCAGCCGCACTTCAAGCCCGGCTTCAGCCTGGACCTTCTTCGGTCCAACAACTATATCTGCCACCTGCTGATGGTCAGGCGCAGCGTTGCGGATGCCGTCGGCGGCATTGATGAGAAGTTTGAAGGCGCGCAGGATTATGAGTTTATCCTCAGATGCGTTGACCAGATCCCGGCGCAGAGGATCGCGCATATCCCGAAGATCCTCTATCACTGGCGCACGCATGCGTCTTCCACGGCAGACAACCCGGACAGCAAGACCTACGCGTATGAGGCCGGGAAGCGGGCGCTGGAGGAGCATCTTGAAAGGAACCATGTCAAAGGCACGGTCAGCCAGACCAAGGATCACGGATTCTACAGGGTCCGGTATGCAGTGTCCGGCCATCCTCTGGTATCGATCATCATACCGAACCGGGAAATGCGCCAGATGCTTGAAAAGTGCCTGACGGCGATCCATGACCATACGCAGTATGACAATTATGAGATCCTGGTCGTGGAGAATAACTCCTCGTCCGGGGAGATTCTTGACTATTACAGACAGATCCAGGGAAAGGACCATGTGAAGGTGATCCGGTGGAAGAGAGAATTCAACTTCTCCGCGATCAATAATTATGCCGTGAAAAAGGCGAACGGCGAGTACCTGGTCTTTCTGAACAATGATGTCGAGGTGCGGGACGGATGGCTGACGGAGATGCTCGGCGTATGCCAGAGAGAGGAAGTCAGCGCCGTCGGCGGAAAGCTGTATTATCCGGACGGCAGGATCCAGTCCGCGGGGATCGCGGTCGGGATCGGCGGCGTTGCGGGATCGCTCTTTACGGGCATGAGCGGCGCGTTCTCCGGATACCTGCACAAAGCGTCCGTCATGCAGGACCTGTCCGCGGTGACCGGCGCCATGATGATGGTGAAGCGGGATGCGTTTGAAAAGGCGGGCGGATTCTGTGAGGATCTTGCAGTTGCCTTCAACGACGTGGATCTGTGCCTGCAGCTTCGCGCGCTGGGATATCTGGTTGTGTATGATCCCTATGCGGAGGCAACACACCACGAATCGGTCAGCCGGGGAGACGAGTACACCGCGCAGAATGCGGAGCGCTACCGGAAAGAGGCGTCCCTCATGAAGGAGAGATGGGCTTCTTATTATACGGGGCATGATCCGTACTACAATCCGAATCTCTCCCTTGCGAGATGGGATTACACCCTCAGCAGGCAGAGTGCGGCTGAAAAATGAACGAGACAGGATGGGGAATACGATGAAAAGTATTGCCATAGTGATCCCGAATTACAATGGGATGAGGTATCTTCCGGGCTGCCTGGACAGCCTCCGGGAGCAGACGGACAGGGACTTTGAGATCATCATGATCGACAACGGATCGACGGATGAAAGCGTTCCCTATGTGCGCGCCCATTACCCGGAGGTCAGGATCCGCGCCTATCACAGGAACACCGGATTCTGCGCGGCCGTCAACGCCGGGATCCGTATGAGCAGCACGCCGTATGTCCTTCTGCTGAACAATGACATCGTCTGCAACCGGGAGATGGTCGGGGAACTGCACAGAGCCATCCAAAGCAGCGATACCCTCTTTTCATGCTGCGCCAAGATGATCAGCATGCAGGATCCTTCCGTCATCGACGACGCCGGCGATCTGTACTGTGCGCTGGGCTGGGCATTTGCAAGAGGAAAAGGGGCAAGCCGCTCCTTGTACTGCAGAGAGGAGAATGTGTTCTCCTGCTGCGCTGCCGCCGCGATCTACCGAAGGGAGATCCTGGATCGGATCGGGCTGTTCGACGAGAAGCATTTTGCGTACCTGGAAGACCTGGACATCGGATACCGGGCCCGGATACAGGGATATAAGAACCGGTATATCCCGTCTGCCATCGTCTATCATGCAGGCTCTGCGACCAGCGGCAGCCGGCACAATGCGTTCAAGGTGCGTCTGTCCGCCAGAAACAGTCTGTGGATCCTTCGCAAGAACATGCCCGCATGGC
This sequence comes from uncultured Lachnospiraceae bacterium, assembly GCA_905235415.1. Lineage (GTDB taxonomy): Bacteria > Bacillota > Clostridia > Lachnospirales > Lachnospiraceae > Porcincola. The sequence goes on along the minus strand of CAJOKX010000017.1, from coordinate 22,667 downwards.
AGATCCTCCTGAACGCGCCGCTCCTTGCGGCGGGCTATATGGTCAAGGCAGCTTATTTTACGAAAAAGCACCTGGGGAAGGCGTACCTGCAGGGACTTGCCGAAGGGCTCAGGGGCATGGGACAGGTGCAGCAGGCCCCCGGCGGACGGCTGGGGACGTATCTGAAGATCCAGCTTGAACTGTGGAAGAATTGTTTTCTGCGCATCTTTGAAGGGGTGCGGGAGAGAAGTGAGAATTCAGCGTGATTAAAGACAATCAGAAACATTTCAACCGCATACAGGTCGTCCTGGACGCTCTGGTCATCGTGGTGTCGTATCTGGCAGCATGGTGGATTCAGTTTTCGGTTTTTGCGGATCCCAAGGCAGGCAAGCTTCCCGTGCAGATCTATATGCGGGCGCTTCTGTTTGTGGTGCCCGCATATCTGCTGCTGTATGACGCGTTTCATCTGTATAAGCCAAGAAGAGTGTCCGGGCGCATGCAGGAAGCGGGCAACCTGTTCCTGGCGGATATGGTCGGCCTGCTCGGATTCATGTTTGTGCTGTTTCTGATCAAGCAGAGTGATTTCTCCAGAGGAATGATCTTCCTCTTTACCGGGATCAATTTCGCCCTGATGCTGTGCGAACGTTCCTTTATCCGGATTGTCCTGCGGGATATCCGCTCCAAGGGAATGAACCTGAAGCATATGATTATGGTGGGATATTCCAGCGCGGCGGAGGGGTATATCGACCGGATCTTTGCCAATCCCCAGTGGGGATATGAAATCGACGGGATCCTGGATGACAATTCGGCGCCCGGCCGTTTCTACCACAATGTCCCCGTGATCGGGACGACGGAAGATGTGGAGCAGGTGCTTCGGGACAATCAACTCGATGAGATCGCCATCACCCTGGGGCTGGATGAGTATTCCAAGCTGAAGAGAATTGTGGCCGCCTGCGAGAAGAGCGGCGTGCATACGCAGTTTGTCCCGGACTATACCGACATCATTCCGTCCAGCCCGTATACGGAGGACCTGCTGGGACTGCCGGTCATCAACATCCGCTATGTCCCGCTCTCCGATACGTTCAACGCGCTGATCAAGCGTGCGATGGACGTGGTCGGCTCCATTGCGTGCATCATCCTGTTTTCGCCGGTGATGCTGATCACTGCAGTGGCGATCAGGCGCACAAGTCCGGGCCCGCTGATCTTCAAACAGACCCGGGTCGGCCTGCACAACCAGGAGTTTCTGATGTACAAGTTCCGGTCCATGGAGGTGCAGGCGGAGCATGAAGAGAAGAAGGGATGGACGACAAAGGACGATCCGCGCGTCACGAAGGTGGGCAAGGTCATCCGGAAGACGTCCATTGACGAGCTCCCGCAGCTGTTCAATGTGCTCAAGGGAGACATGAGCCTGGTCGGCCCCAGGCCGGAGCGGCCGCAGTATGTCGAGAAGTTCCGGGAAGAGATCCCGCGGTACATGGTCAAGCACCAGGTGCGCCCCGGCATGACCGGATGGGCGCAGGTCAACGGCTACCGCGGCAACACATCGATCCGCAAGCGGATTGAGTACGATATCTATTACATTGAGCACTGGTCCGTCGGGCTGGATATCAAGATCCTGTTCCTGACGCTGTTCAAAGGGTTCATCAACCGGAACGCGTACTGAGATACGCAGACTCTATATGGCAGAGAATAAGAAGAGAAAACTCAATCCCTCCAGCCGGTATTCCAGAATGGAAGAGCCGTGGCTGGATGAGCGCGGAGGAAACGCGCAGCCAAGTGCTCCGAAGGGCGTGGAAGAGGAGAGCTACGGCGTCAGCGACAGCTACTTCAGGCAGTCCTCCTACGGCCGCCCGGACGGGTATTATGACCAGGGCCGGACGGACGGATCCTATGATGCGGGATATTCTTCCTCAAGGCTGGACGATACCCGGGTCTACTCGATCCCTACCCAGCGCGCCGCGCGGGAGGATGCCGGCAGAACGGGGATGCGCGGGAATGAAGAACCCTCCTCTTATGAGGATGTTGTTGCAGGAAGAGAGATGCAGCGCACGCGCAGACGGGATCAGAAACAGAGAGAGAGCGACCGGAACGCTTCCTATGACGTGTGGGATGATCCGGAATACGACGACCGGTATGAGACGCCCGGGAAGGATGCGCGCCGGGGGAAAGAGCGCCGTTCAAAGGACGCCCCTGCCGGTGAGGCGCAGGGCAGGAGAGGACTTGGAAAGGGCTTTTTTGTGAAGCTCATCCTGCTGATTCTGGCAGCTGCCGCGCTTGCGGCTGTATGGCGCTTTACCCGGGTGGACCACCTGAGCCTGAAGGACATCCTGACCAACGCCGGCGTGAGCGCCCAGGACGGTTATAAGGATTTTGTCATCTACGGGGTGGACTCCAGGGAAGGAAGCCTGACAAGGGATACGCACTCTGACTCGATTATCATCTGCTCGATGAACCAGAGCAGCAAGGAGATCCGGCTGGTGTCGGTTTACAGAGACACGTATCTGGACAATACCAACGGCGAGTTCCGCAAGGCAACCGAGTGTTATTTCTTCGGCGGGCCGGAGCGGTCAGTCAATATGCTCAATAAGAACCTCGACCTTTCCATCCGGGATTACGTCACGCTGGACTTCAGCGCGGTTGTGCAGCTGGTGGACCTGGTCGGCGGCGTGGACGTGGATGTGACGGAGGAAGAGCTTCCGTATATCAACGGATACCAGACCGAGAACGCGCAGGTCACGGGTGCCGAGATCACTCCGGTCACACAGGCCGGCTATCAGCATCTGAACGGCATACAGGCGCTTGCCTACTGCCGGATCCGGTATACGGCCGGGTCTGATTACAAGCGGACCGAGAGACAGCGGACGGTGCTGGCGCAGGTGTTCCAGAACGCCAAGAGCCAGGGCGCCGTCAGGATGGCGCAGGTGGTCAATGCGCTCATTCCGAATATTTCGACGAGCTTTTCCAATACGGAGCTTCTGGCGATGGCGGCCGGGATCTCGGACTACAGCCTGTCGGAAACCTGCGGTTTTCCGTTTGACCAGATCCCCGCGAATATCTCTGCGGGCGACTGCGTCGTTCCGGTGAATCTGGCAGCAAATGTGGCGCAGCTTCATACATTTTTGTACGGGCAGACGGACTACACCCCGTCCGCGGCTGTGCAGGAGATCTCTACGCAGATAGCGCAGGAGACGGGAATCTACTGATTGTCTTGCAGAGGAGAAACATGCAGGAAGTAACGGTTCTGATACCGACCTTCAGGCCGGATGGAAAACTGAATGAACTGCTGAGAAGACTCTCGAAACAGAGTGTGAAGCCGGTCCGGGTGCTGCTGCTCAACACCGTGGAAACCGGGGCGGACGAGGATGCGCTCTGTGAGACGGTGGACCGGTTCGGGGACCTGTTTGAGAATCTGTCCGTGTTCCATGTGGACCGGGAGGCGTTCGACCACGGCGGGACAAGGCATCTGGGGATGACGTTCGCGGATACGGAGTATGTGCTGTGCATGACGCAGGACGCGCTCCCGTGCGACGTGCATCTGATCCGCCGCCTGCTGGCGCCCTTTGAAGATGAGAAGGTCGCTGCTGCGTACGCAAGGCAGGTCGCCGGGAAGGGGAGCAGCGAGACGGAGCGCTTTACCCGAACGTTCAATTACCCGCCCCGGAGCAGGGTGAAGTCGGCAAAGGATCTGGATACGCTGGGCATCAAGACCTTTTTCTGCTCGGACGTCTGCGCGATGTGGCGCAGGAAGACCTATTTTGAGATGGGAGGATTCGAGCGGCGCACGATCTTCAACGAGGATATGATTCTCGCAGGAAAGATGATCCAGGCAGGCTGGAAGATCGCTTATGTCTCGGACGCGAAGGTGTGGCATTCCCACAGCTATTCTTCCATCCGGCAGCTGAAGCGCAACTTTGACCTGGGCGTCTCACAGGCAGACCACCCGGAGGTGTTTGCACAGACAGCCTCCGAAGGCGAGGGAATCCGGCTGGTCCTCCAGACCTTCCGCCATCTTTTCAGATGCGGCAGATGGGTGGAGATTCCGAAGCTGTTTACGGACAGCGCATGCAAGTATCTCGGCTACCGGCTGGGAAAACACTATCGCACCCTTCCGCACCGGATGATCCTGAAGCTGACGGACGCCCCGCTTTACTGGGAGAAGCACTGAGTCGGAAAATGAGAAGTAAGGAAAATGAGAAATAAGGATGTGGAATCCATGTTTCCACACATTAATCACAGGAATATGCTACTCTAGAAGGATGGCTGCCGCATCGGGCGGCCGGAGGCCGGGCATTGTTTTACGGCGGATGCGCAGACGAGGGCAGAAAAATGGATGAAGAAAGAAACAGAACAGGTGAAGAGAATCTGAATACCGAAGATCTTGAGCAGGGAGGGTCTGCTTTCGGAGGAGACGTTCCCGGAGAAGATCTCTTCGGAGCGCAGGAGGATGCTTTCCGGGAGGATGCCTTTGGAGCGGAGGATGCAGCAACGGATCCGTACGCCGGAGAAGAGCGCATTCCCGATGATGCGGCGGGGGATGAAGCGCCGTATGTGCAGCCTGCAGAAGAGAACGGGCCCCAGATTCCCGTGTATGAGCGGGAACATGATTTCGACGTGGATGAGCCCATGTACGACACGCAGACCGGCGAGCGTCTGGACAAGCCGAAGAAAAAGTACCCGGGGATCATGCTGACCCTGGTTGTCTCGGCGGCCGCCCTGTGCGCATTTATCTGCGCCGTTATTCCGGGCGTGCTTCCGATCGGCAGGGATGAGCCGGGCGACGAGGTCGAGAAGGAAACAGAGGCCGGAGCGGTCGTGCAGATGACCGAGACGGAGACGGAAGACGGAGAAGTGTTCCTGTCAGCCGGCGCCGGGACCGAGGGACTCACGGAGGCTGAAACCGAAGCGGAAACCGAGGCAGAAACAGAAGCGGAAACCGAGGCTGAGACCGAGGCGGAAACCGAAACGGAGACTGAGACTGCGGGGAATACGGAGAAGACCAAACCCTCCGGAAAAGGTACGGGCAAGGACGAAGATGGCAGCAGGAAAGAGGACGGCGAGCCGGACTTCAAGACAGAAGGCGTCGTGTTGAGCGTTTCGCTGGATGTTGCGGATATGGTGGAGGAAGTGATGCCGGGCATCGTTTCCGTAACCAGCACCAGTGTGAAGACTGTGCGGGATTTCTTCTACGGACTTGAACAGATCGAGGAGACGGGCGCAGGCTCCGGAATCATCGTGGCGGAGGATGAGGATGCGCTGTACATCGTGACAGATGCGTGGATTGTCGATGCTGCGGACGATGTGACCGTGGGATTCTCTGTGCCTTTGGATGCGACCAGAGAGATTCAGGATGAAGACACGATCGCCGAAGCACAGGTGATCTGCAGCGATGAAGAAACACAGCTTTCCATGCTCCGGGTGGAGAAGGCGTCGGTTCATGAGACGGTTCTCGGACAGGTGCATCCTTCTGCCCTGGGCGATTCCGACTCGGTCAGGGTCGGGGAGCGCGCGATCGCAATCGGCAACTCGATGGGCTGGGGTCTGTCCGTGACGGAAGGGATCTTCAGCGCACTGGACCGGCAGATGAAGGCGGCCGGAGTGGTTCATTCCTATATCCAGACGGACGCTTCGATCAATTACGGCAATTACGGCGGCGCTCTTCTGAATGAGGACGGAGAGGTTGTCGGCATCAATGCCGGAAAGATCACGGCTGATTCCGGAGAAGGCATGGGATATGCTTTGCCGGTCAACGATGCAAAGGAAGCGGTCAGCAGGATGCTGGAGAATTACGGAGCCGAGACATCTGCTGCAGGCAGCGCGCCGCAGACAGAGGAGCCGGAGAAGGAGGATGAAAAGAATACTTCCTCTTCGGGAGAGGTGAAGCTTCAGGTCGCAGAGCCGCAGAGCGAAGCGGCATCAGAAAGCGCCCAGACGGAAGGCATTTCCGCCGCGAAGGGGGAAGAGGCCGGGAAAGAAACAGAAGAGAAGGCCGGAGAAAAGAAGGACAAAGAAGAGAAGGACAAAGATGAGAAGAGCTCCGGAAACGGCACCGGCGGCATGCTCGGCGTGAGCGTCGCGGACGTGACGGATGAATACAGCATCATCTACCGGATCCCGAAGGGCGCGTACATTTCGGATGTGATGGCGGATTCCGGAGCGCAGGAAGCGGGCCTTCAGAAGGAGGATGTGATCATCGCTGTCAACGGCAGTACGGTTGAAAGCGTGGCGGATCTGAAGAGCGCGCTGTCCGGGACGAAAGCCGGCGACCGGGCGGAGGTCACGTATGTGCGTCCGGATTCAAAAGGACGCTATAACGAGGACGCCCCTTCAAAAGCGCTGGTAACACTCCAGTAAAGGAGATCTATGTCAGAAGAAGAGAAAAAAGAGATACGGTCCTGTTTCATGTGCCACCGCACAGAAGACCAGGCAGGGAAGCTGCTCCTGCTTCCGGGCGGGATCACCGTATGCGGCGACTGTATGCAGAAGTCGTTTGACGCGATGGACAATCCGCAGATCCGCAGCATGCTGAATCTGCAGAACCTGACGAACATGCAGAATTTCCCGGATATGGGGATGTTCCGTATGGACGGTGCGGATGTGAAGGCACAGGAGAAGGCGCCGGAAAAGGCGCAGAAGAAGGAAGACGCCCGCAAGGCGGTCCGGCCTGTCTTTGACATCAACGATCTTCCTGCCCCGCACAGGATCAAGGCTGCCCTGGATGAATACGTGATCGGGCAGGAATACGCGAAGAAAGTGATCTCGGTGGCGGTTTACAACCACTACAAACGCGTGCGGACGAACACGAATTCTCTCGATGAGATCGAGATCGAAAAGTCCAATATGCTGATGATCGGGCCGACAGGAAGCGGGAAAACGTATCTTGTCAGGACCCTGTCGAGACTCCTGGACGTTCCGCTTGCGATCGCGGACGCGACCGCGCTGACAGAAGCCGGATATATCGGCGACGATGTGGAGAGCGTCCTCAGCAAGCTGCTTGCCGCTGCGGGCAATGATGTCGAGAAAGCGCAGACGGGAATCGTATTCATCGACGAGATCGACAAGCTTGCCAAAAAACAGAATACCAACCAGAGAGACGTCAGCGGCGAATCCGTGCAGCAGGGGCTGTTGAAACTGCTCGAGGGAGCGGAGGTAGAGGTCCCGGTCGGGGCGACCAGCAAGAGCGCGATGGTGCCGATGACCACGATCCATACGAAAGATATCCTGTTTATCTGCGGAGGCGCCTTCCCGGGCCTGGAAGACATCATCACCCGGCGCCTGACCAGGTCCCAGAGAATGGGGTTCGGATCGAACCTGAAGGATGCATATACGTCGGATCCGGATATCCTGACGCGCGTCCGGACGGAGGATCTTCGGGAATTCGGAATGATTCCGGAGTTTATCGGAAGGCTCCCGATGGTATTTGCCCTGCGAAAGCTTGACAAGGATATGCTGGTGCGCATACTGAAAGAGCCGAAGAACGCGATTCTCAGGCAGTACCAGAAGCTGCTCGATCTGGACGAGGTGAAGCTCGAATTTGACGACGGCGCTCTGGAGGCAATTGCGGAGCAGGCGCTGGAGCGCGATACCGGCGCGAGAGCGCTGCGTTCGGTGATCGAGGAATTCATGCTGGATATCATGTATGAGATCCCGAAGGATGACAATATCGGGCAGGTACTGATTACCAGGGCTTACATTGAGCACACGGGCGGACCGGTGATCACGATGCGCGGAGCGCAGACACCGCTTTTGAGAGACACGGGGATGACGGATGCATAAAGAAGGCGGAAGAATCCGCCGCAGGAATACACGGCTTGGCGCGAGAGTATGAAAGATGGGATCTGGGCAGAACTGCCCGGGAGGGAGCGGTAGCATTTTATGAGTGATAACGCACAGGCGCTGTTTGTGCAGACACTGCAGGACATCGTTGAGAAGGCCAGAAAGAACAATGATACGATCGGAATGGATGAGATCTCCAGCGCGTTTGACGCGATGGATCTTCCTGTTGAGCAGATGGAGGAGATCTACGAGCATATCCGCAGCCAGAATATCGTCGTCGTACAGGGCTCAGGCCAGGAAGAGAACTTTGAGGCGGAGCTTCAGGAAGAGGACACGGAGGAGCTGCTGATTGACGCGGATGAGGATCTCCTGGATGACGAGGAACAGATGGAGAACCTCGATGATGTGGAGGAGATCCGCATCGAGGATACCGCTGAAGTCCTGGAGGGCATCTCCACAGAGGATCCGGTCCGGATGTACCTGAAGGAGATCGGCAATGTCCCGCTGCTCACGTCAGAGCAGGAGGTGGAGCTTGCCAAGCGGATCGAGGCCGGAGACCAGGAGGCCAAGAAACAGCTCACGGAAGCCAACCTCAGACTGGTCGTATCGATCGCGAAGAAGTATGTAGGCCGCGGCATGCCGTTTCTGGATCTGATCCAGGAAGGGAACATGGGCCTGATGAAGGCGGTCGACAAGTTCGACTATACGAAGGGCTATAAGTTCTCCACGTATGCCACCTGGTGGATCCGGCAGGCGATTACCCGCGGGATCGCGGATACCGGAAGGACGATCCGTGTCCCGGTCCATATGGTGGAGACGATCAATAAGACGCTGCGCATGACCAGGCAGCTGCTCCAGGAACTCGGCCGCGAACCCACGCCGGAAGAGGTCGCCGAGAGACTCGGCGTTCCTGCCTCCAGAGTCCGGGAGGTTTTGAAGATCTCCAGAGATCCGGTTTCCCTGGATACCCCGATCGGCGAGGAGGACGATTCCCACCTTGGGGATTTCATCGAGGATGACACGGCTCTGTCTCCGGCGGACAGCGCGACCTTCTCCATGCTGAAGGAGGAGCTTGCCAATGCGCTGGAGTCTCTGACGGAGAGGGAGAGGCAGGTTGTCAAACTCAGGTTCGGCCTGGAAGACGGCAGGGCCAGGACCCTGGAAGAGGTCGGAAAGGAATTCAACGTCACCAGGGAACGTATCCGCCAGATCGAAGCCAAGGCACTGCGCAAGCTCAGACATCCGAGCCGTTCCAAGAGACTGAAGGATTTCCTTACATGATGAAGGCATCTTACAGCCAGGCGCAGGCGTATATCGACGGCATCCCGATGTTTGCCGGGAAGCGGAAAGCGTCGGATACGGAAGAGCTTCTTCGCAGGCTGTCCCATCCGGAGGAAAGCTTCAGGGTGGTGCATGTGGCGGGAACCAACGGAAAGGGCAGTGTGTGCGCGTTCCTTGAATCCATTTTCCGGGAGGCGGGATGGAGGACGGGGCTGTTCATCTCCCCGCATCTGGTGCGCGTCAATGAGCGCTTCCAGGTCAACCGGGATCCCATCAGCGACGAAGCGTTCGCGGATGCGTTCTGCCATGTGAAGGATGCCGTGGATTCGATGGAGAAGGACGGATATCCCCACCCTTCATATTTTGAATTCCTGTTTGTCATGGGGATGTGGTATTTCAGGAGCCGGAATGTGGAGCTTGCGGTCTGTGAAACGGGCCTCGGAGGGCGTCTGGATGCGACGAATACGATCCGTCATCCGTCGCTGTCGGTGATTACGTCGATCGGATATGACCACATGCAGTATCTGGGAGATACGCTGGAAGAGATCGCCGCGGAGAAGGCAGGCATCCTGAAGGCAGGCGTCCCGGTGGTCTATGACGCGAACTGCCCCAAAGCGGAGGCGGTGATCCAAAGAAGGGCCGATGCGCTCAGATGCCCCCAAACCTCATGGAAGAAGGAAATGAGTACGCGCACCGCGATCGGGAGAGACAGCGTGTCCTTCACGCTGGAATATCCCGGATGGGAGAAGGAGCAGGTGATCGTTCCCATCGGGGCGGAGTACCAGGTGGACAACGCGTCCCTTGCAGTTCTTAGCGCGGAAGCCTGGATGCGGGAGCGCCAAGACCTTGACGCGAAGCATCCTCTCAGCCGCAGGATCATCCTGGACGGCATCGCAAAGACCGGCTGGGAGGCGCGCATGGAGGAAGTCCTGAAGGACGTGTTTGTGGACGGCGCCCACAACGAGAATGCGGTTATAAGACTGCATGAGAGTCTCCTTCGGATTGCGAAAGAGCGCCGGATATCCCTGCTGTATTCTTCGGTGGCGGATAAAAACTGGGAAAAAATGATTCCGCTTCTGTGTGACGGGATTCATTTTCAGAAGATTGTAACCACTTCGGTGTCCGGAAGCCGGCAGGTGGATGCCGGGACGCTGGCACAGGCGTTTTCCGGGTACACGGAAGGAACTGTATACGCCGAGCCGGATCCGCGCCGGGCGTTTCAGAAAGCGCTCTCGATGCAGGGAGACAGCGTTCTGGTGTGCTGCGGGTCTTTGTATCTGGCAGGCGAGATCAAGTCATGTGTGGAGGAATCGGGCCATGCTGAATTATGAAGAAGAACTGAAAAAGTTTCATCCGAGTATGGATGTCAACGAGGCGGAGGATGCGATCTACAGCCGTGATCTGACGGATGTGACGGATATTCTCCAGGAGATGATGCGCGATGAGAAAGAGCGCAAGGCAAAGAAGAAATAAGGACGTATGCCGCACGCCGGTATAAAGGGGAGTGCAACATGAAATGTATCTATTGTCAGGCGACACTGGGAGAAGGGGACTACTGCTTAAACTGCGGCGCTGACGTAACGCTGCTGCGGCGGATTGTCCGGATTTCCAACCTGCTCTACAACCAGGCGCTGGAGAAGGCGCAGGTCAGGGACCTGTCGGGAGCCATCTCCCTGCTGCAGAGGTCGCTGAAGTTCAATAAAGAAAACATCGACGCCAGGAACCTGCTCGGTCTTTGTTATTTTGAGACCGGAGAGGTCGTCAACGCGCTGGTGGAGTGGGTCATCAGCAACAACCTCAAAAGCAGGGACAATCTGGCATCTTCGTATATCAAGACGCTCCAGGGCTCCAAGAACCGTCTGGAACAGTACAATACGGCGATCCGCAAGTACAACCAGAGTCTTGACTACTGCAGGCAAGGCAGCGAAGATATGGCGCTGATGCAGCTGCGCAAGGCGGTGAGCCTGAATCCGAAGTTTGTACGGGCCTACCAGCTGCTGGCGCTTCTGTACATGCACAATGAGCAGTGGGAGAAGGCAAGGGGGATCCTGAAGAAGGCGTCGCGGATTGACAATACCAATACCAGGACGCTCCGGTACCAGACGGAGGTGGAAGAAGCAACCGGGAAGCTGTCCCTGTTCGGCAGGAAGACCCGGCCGAAGGTGGAACGTCCCCGTCCCTCATCCGAGCAGGAGACAGGCCGGGAGGAGACGCCCAGAGAGGCGGCGCTGCGCTACGTCAGCGGCAACGACGTGATCATCGCGCCGACGACCTTCCGCGACAGTTCAACGGTGGCAACCTTTATCAACATTATGCTGGGCATCCTGCTGGGCGCGGCGATTGTATGGTTCCTGACGGTGCCTGCCGTGCGCCAGAGCGCCAATGACAAGGCCAACAAGCAGGTTTCCGACGCGAATACGTCTCTGGCGACGATTACCGCGACGGTGCAGGACCTGCAGGATGAAGTGGACAGCGCCAACGCCGGGACCCAGAGCGCGCAGGCAGAGGCCAAAAGCGCCAACGACCGCGTCGACTCCTACAACGAGCTGCTGAATGTGGCGGACCTGTATGTCAAAGGCGACCAGACGAAGACGATCGAGGCGCTGGGGAAACTGAGCGCGGACTCCTTTGACGGAAACGGGAAGCAGCTGTTTGAAGACCTGAGCCTGATGGTGGGAGACGCGCTGTTCAACCAGTACTATCTCGCCGGCACCACGGCCTATGTGGCGGCCAACTATGAAGAGGCGGCAAAGCAGTTGCAGATGGCAGTCGATTCGGATGAGACGGGTGAAAACAGCCAGTATTATGACGCCCTGTATTATCTGGGATTTGCCTATCTGAACTCCGGCAACACGGAAAAGGCCAACGAGGTCTTCACCGCATTTTCCAACAAGTATCCGGACTCTGCATCGATTGTGGCTCCGTATATGAACGGCGGAACAGGCAATATCACAGTCGACACCTCCGGTTCGCAGGGCGCCGCGTCCATGGATGAGAACACGGCTCCGTCTTCCGGACAGTCCTCCGCTTCAGGATCGGGCGCGTCGGATACCTATATTGCGTGGACGGATCCCTACACGGGCCAGGGCTATGATATGTACGGCAATCCGGTCGGAGAGCCTGCGTACGGGACCACCGGTTCGGCCGCTTCGGCGCAGATTGCGTGGACGGACCCGACAACCGGGCAGGGCTATGATATGTACGGCAATCCTGTGTACCAGTAAGCCGTTTGATACAGGATCAGTACTATGAATGATTATATGAATGAAGAAAATACAAGGGCACCCGGCAGAATGCAGGATGCGGGCGCCGAGAATGCAGTCACATTTACCAAAGAGGAACTGGCCGGCGCCGTTAAGGTGCCGCCGGTTGTGGAACAGGATCTGCGCCGGATCGTGAGCGACCGTCTGGAGCAGTGCGGACTGTATTACAGGTGCTTTTCCAGAATCAAGACCGCGCAGTCGATGGCGCGCAAGTTCGCGTCGAAAGATCTCAGCGAGGAGCACAAGCTCCAGGACCTGATCGGCGTGCGCATCAATCTGTACTTTGACGATGACGTGGATATCTGCAGGGATATCATGGCGCAGACCTTTGACGTGATCGAGTGGTCCACCTCCAAGCGGAGCGAAGATGAGTTCAAGCCTGCAAAGCTCAACGGCGTCTTCCGCCTCCCGTCGTACCTGAAGGAGGAGATTTCGCCGCAGACCTGGGACATGTGCATCGACGATACATTTGAGATCCAGATCAAGACGATGTTTTTTGAAGGATGGCATGAAGTCGAGCATGACATGCGCTACAAGGGAGAGGAGCTGTGGAGCCATTATCCGGGCTTCTCGAGGTACTTCAATTCCATCCTGGCGACGCTGGAGCTGTGCGACAAGTCCATGGTCACGCTGTTTGAGGACCTGGGGCACGCCCTGTACAAGTCCGGAAGATGGAGCGACATGATCAAGAGCCATTTCCGGCTGAAGCTGGGAGAGGCGCAGCTGTATCCGGAGGTCATGCAGATTCTGAATGACGACATGTCCAGATCGGACAATCTCGCCAAGCAGATTTTCCGCACGCCCCGGCCGATCCTGATCGGCCAGCTGCTCTCCAGGACGCGTCATGTGCCGATCAACGTCAACACGATCATCGCGCTGCTCAATGAGAGCATTTTCCACGACGACAGGCTGACGGAGGTCTTCCGCCGCAGGGATGTGTTCAATGACGGCCGGGAGGACTCGGAGGGCGAGTCCAGGCACTATGAGCTTCGCCCCTTCAGACGCCATACGGTCTTCCAGATGGAAGCCAGGATCGACGGGAACCGCCTGAAGACGGAGGAGGAGATCACCGACGATCTTCTGTTCCGGGAGAGCGCGAACCTGATCTGGCGCTGGATCGGCATGAAATACGGGGTCCTGTTCCGCAATATGCCGCAGGAGGTTACGACCTATCAGGCCGACCTTCTCGCCTACCATATCGAAGTCAAATATCATCCGGAACGCCATGTCATGAACATGCATGTGCGGCATGCCGATCCGGAGCGGGGCGGCGTGATCTGGTACTCGGAGGCGAGCCTGCATGAGATCAGGGAAGGCTCGGAAGAAAGAGGAAAGCAGACGCCCGGCATCTGGATCGACGTGATCAACGGATATGCGCAGCCTGATCTGGAGGATTCCGCGACAGTGGAGGAGAAGTCCACCAATTTCTCCTATCCGGGATTCTACAAGAATATCGTGGATACGGTCGGAATCGTCAGCGCGCTGCCCTGCAGCGGAAGACGGAGAATCATCCGGGAAGAGGACGCGCAGAGTGTCGCCGATGCGATCTGCGACCAGGAGCGGCGCTTCCCGCTGGTCCTGATCATCTCCAAGGAAGGCAGGGACGGCATGATGGATGAGGACTGGCTGATGCAGTTCCGCGTCTCTGACTTTACCAGGACCGTCTGGCGGTATGCGCACGTTCTGTGCTGCTACGAGGACGTCGGGCGGAAGATCCTGAAGCTGGCGGGAGACGTACGGTTCTCCAGCGAGCCGCAGGTGCCGCGGTTCTATGTCTACTGGCCGGACGGAACCCAGGATGATTTCGGAGCGGACGATATTGAGAACTGTTCCTTCGGCAGGCATCTGGAGGCCAGGGGAGACGCCAGAACGTACGACATCGTCTACGGCGGACAGGCCTTCTACCACAAGATTGTAACGGATCTGCGCGACTGGAATGTGAACGCAAACATGTGGAAGGGGTTCCAGCTGGACGTGATGACCGACATTCCCGACTGAGATTGTGCGGGAGTGGGGGAATCCACCCCAAATTAACAATTATGTAATATATCAAACTGAATTTTAATATCTAAACAGACAGAGGACATCCGGACGCCGCAGGGCGTTCCGGATGTTTTTATTTGCGCTTCAGACACAATATCTTGTGCGCACATCCTCGTATATGCACTATATATACGCTCTGCGGCAGGAGCGGCGCGGCTGCGGGACGCAGACTGCAAACAAACGTTCTGCCTTGCGGATTCCCACAAAATTCGATACTATATGTCCATGAAGTGGCAAAAAGTGGTGAGTTGTGGGTCATAAGGGAGGAAATGTGGTAAATTTCATTTCCTGACGAAGCAGCTCCAAAGAGGGAAGTCCGGGCAGAATGTTTTACGGTTCGTATAAAAATACATTAGATGCCAAGGGCAGACTGATAGTCCCGAAACAGTTCCGCGAACAGCTGGGAGAGGAATTCATGATTACAAGGGGACTTGACGGCTGTCTGTTTGCGTATCCGATGGATGAATGGGCTTCCTTCGAAGAAAAGCTGTCTGAACTGCCGCTTACGAATAAAAAGGCAAGGACGGTCGTGCGGTTCTTCGCTGCAGGCGCGACCCTCTGCGAGATGGACAAACAGGGAAGAGTCCTGATTCCGGAGAATTTAAGGGAGTTCGCCGGGATGCAGAAGGATGTCGTGGTGGAAGGTTCCATGAAGAGAGTGGAACTGTGGAGCAGAGAGAAGTACATCGGCGCGACGTCCGCAGAAGACATCGACGAGTCCATAGAAGCTCTGGACGGACTGGATATCGACCTGTAGGGAGGGGCGAAACGGTTCAGGAGCGCATCCTCAGGGAGAAAAAGGATGCATGCGGGGAAGGCTGCCCGGGAAGCAGCCGGAACCGGAAGGCCGGACGGCTGAAAGGGAGCGGCCGGAGGGCAGAGAGCCAAAGAGCTTTAGGGAGAGGCTTGAGGCATATGGACACAGCAGGCGCACAGCTTCCAGGGGAGTGGAAGAGGTGCTCGGCAGAAAGGAGGAGCGTGTGGAATTCAGACACACTTCCGTCCTCCTTCAGGAAAGCGTTGATGCACTGCAGGTTTCGCCGGACGGAATCTACGTCGACGGAACACTTGGAGGCGGCGGACATTCCAGAGAGATCGCGCGAAGGCTTTCTGAGGGAGGAAGGCTGATCGGGATCGACCAGGACGCCGCGGCGGTCGAGGCAGCCGGAAAACGCCTCGGGGAGTTTGGTGAGAGGGTCACGATTATCCGCTCCAATTACGCGGACATGAAGGCCCGGCTTATGCAGCAAGGTATCACATCGGTAGATGGAATCCTGCTGGACCTGGGGGTTTCCTCGTATCAGCTTGATGACGCTGAGAGGGGATTCACCTACAGAAGCGAAGACGCGCCGCTGGACATGAGAATGGACCAGAGACAGGAACGTACGGCGAGGGAGGTCGTCAATACCTGTTCAGTTGAAGAACTGACCCGGATTATCGGGGAGTACGGCGAGGAGAGATTCGCAGGGAGAATCGCCCAGAGAATCGTCAGCGAGCGGCAGAGGGAACCGATCGGGACGACGGGCCGTCTGACGGAGATTGTCAAAGACGCAATCCCCGCAAAGGCAAGGGCCACGGGCAGGCATCCGGCCAGAAGGACATTCCAGGCAATCCGCATCGAAGTCAACGGAGAACTGCGTGTGCTCAGAGACTCTCTGGACGACATGATCAGTCTCCTGAATCCGGGCGGAAGGATCTGCATCATCACATTTCATTCACTGGAAGACCGCATTGTCAAAGATGCATTCCGCAGGGCGGAGAATCCGTGTACATGTCCTCCGGGATTTCCCGTATGCGTTTGCGGGAAAAAGCCGCTCGGAAGAGTGATCACGAAGAAACCGATTCTTCCGTCGGAGGAAGAGATGGAGCAGAATCCGCGTTCCAAGAGCGCGAAACTGCGCGTATTTGAAAAGAAAGAAAGCGATCAGAATGGCACAGAGTAAAAGGCAGCAGATTGAAAGAGAGGGGAAAGTGCGGTATACTACCGAGGTGGTTGACGGCAATACCGTCCGGATCGAGACCGCATCGCCGCAGATCCGGGAGAGGGAGCTGCGCCGCACCCAGGTTGAGCAGAACCGCAGACGCGCGCAGACGATGAATCTGCGCTACGTGCTGTTTCTCACAGCCGCTGCATGCCTGGCGGTTCTGATTTGTATCTTTTATCTGAAACTTCAGGCAGTCTCCACACAGCTGCAGAAGAAAACCGTGAGCCTGCAGTCACAGCTGCAGAGCCTTCAGATCGAGAATGATATTGTCTACAGCGAGATCGTGTCGGGCGTTGATCTGGAAGAAGTGAGGGAAGTGGCAACGCAGCAGCTTGGCATGACCTACCCGGTCCAGACACAGATTGTGGCATACGACGCGGTATCGAGCGATTATGTCAGGCAGTATGAGGAGATTCCGGATTGAGAGGGTACCATTTTGGCCCGGACAGTCAGTAAGAGTAAAGTAAAAAGAGAAAGAAGATTTTCCAAGACGATGCAAAAAAAGCTTCTGGTTTTTTTTGCATTTGTTTTGTTAATGTTGGGCGTTCTTCTGGTGCGGATCGCGCAGATCACCGCAGCCAGCGGCAATAAATACGCCAAGAAGGTGCTGTCCCAGCAGTCCTATGATTCACGTCTGATTCCTGCAAGGCGCGGCGAGATCCAGGACAGGAACGGGATCGTTCTGGCAAAGAGCGACCGGTTCTACAATGTTGTGCTGGACTGCTATGCGATCAATGAAAAGGAAGAGTTCATAGAACCGACCATCAGCGCGGTGTCTGACATATTCGGGATCGATGCGTCCGAGGTGCGCGGCGTGATCGCGGATCCGAGGACCCGCTCCTCCCGCTATCAGGTAATCAAAAAGAGTGTCACGTCGGATCTGAAACAGGAGTTTGAACAGTTTCAGAGAGGCGCGGATCTCAAGGAAGATTCGCTCGGCCGCGACAAATATTATGAGCTTCTCTCTGAGCGGGCCAACGTGCAGGGCGTGTGGTTCGAGGAGCGGTACTTACGGTCCTATCCGTACAACAACCTTGCCAGCAAAGTGGTCGGATTCTCGAATGCGGCCGACGTGGGAACGACCGGCGTCGAAAACTATTACGATACGATCCTGAACGGGACGGACGGAAGATCCTTCGGGTATCTCAATGAGAATTCCGAATTTGAGAGAACCACGATCGCCCCGGAGCACGGAAAGACCCTGATGCTGACGCTGGATATGAATATCCAGGAGATCCTGCAGGAAAAGATCGATGAATTCGACAAGACCTACGGGGATGAAGCCCATAACGGCAAGGGCGCGCGCAATGTCGGCGTCGTCGTGATGAACCCGAACACGGGAGAGATTCTCGGCATGGCGACGAACCGTGAATATGATCTCAACGATCCGACCGATCTGACGACGGAAGGGTACTCCGGCGCGCAGATCAAGGCGATGGACGACAAAACCTATGTCGACGAGCTGAATACGAAATGGGAAAACTTCTGCGTATCCGAAGGCTATGAGCCCGGTTCCGTGTTCAAACCCATCACGGTGGCCTCTGCGCTGGAGACCGGCTCCGTGCACGACGGCGACAATTTCGTCTGCAACGGCTCGCTGTTCATTACCGATACCACCATCAAGTGCGACAACATCTACGGACACGGCGGTGAGACGCTGGAATACGGAATCGTCAATTCCTGCAACGTGGTGCTGATGACCGTCGGAATGGAGATGGGCATCACGAACTTTATCAATTATCAGCGCGCGTTCGGCTTCGGGGCGCAGACCGGCATCGATCTTCCCAATGAAAATACCGGCGTCGTGTACAACCGCGACACCATGCATGAGGTCGAACTTGCAACCTGCACATTCGGGCAGGGGTTCACCATCAACATGATCCAGGAAGCGTCCGCTTTCTCGGCCGTCGTCAACGGAGGGTATTATTTCCAGCCGCATGTGGTCGGACAGATCCTCAGCGCGGACGGGACGAGCGTGGAGACGATTGAACCTCTGCTGCTGCGCCAGCCCGTTTCGGGCAGCGTATCCAAGCTTCTGCGCAGATATCTGAAGACCGCGGTGAAGGAAGGTACCGGACGAAAGTCCCAGGTTCCCGGATACCTGACCGGCGGCAAGACCGGTACGGCTGAGAAGATCGACCCCGCCGACGGTACAAGGTGGAAGGGACACTATGTGGTCTCCTTCATCGGCGCGGCGCCGATCGATGACCCGCAGGTTGTCATGTATGTCGTCGTCGATGAACCGAACGTTGCTGAGCAGGCGGACTCCAGCTATCCGCAGACCCTGTTCCGCCAGATCGCGACGGACCTGTTTCCGTACATGGGCCTGTATCCGACCGAACCGGTCACGGATGACCTGCTGCAGTTCCTGGGAATCTCCAGGGACGAGACGGTGGAGAGCAACGTAAAGAGCGCATATTTCCAGTGCTTTGATTCCTCGGGCAATCTGTACAACAACGCCTGCGTCCAGAAAGACGGCACGGTGGTGGATTCCTCCGGAAATGAGATCCCCGGCTGCACGGCGGACCTGGAGAAAGGAATCGTCACGGACGGCTACGGGAACCAGATCGAGGTGGATACAACGATCTTCTTTGACACGTCGACACAGGTTGCCGAGAATCCGGACATTGCCGCTCCTCCCGACGGGGTGGAGGGAGACAATGAAGAGGATACCGTCTGGGAAGGGGCCGGAACAGGCTCGGATGAAGAAGAATAAGAACGGGAATGGAGGCTTCCATGACACTCACAACTGATACGATTCTTGCAGTGCTGCTCTCATTTGCCATTACAGCGGCGCTCTGTCCCATCCTGATTCCGTTTCTGATCCGGCTCAAGGTCGGACAGACGGAGAGAGAGAATGGGGTGAAGTCCCATCTGGAGAAGGCCGGAACCCCGACCATGGGAGGAATTGCGATTCTGATCTCGGTCCTGATCACGACCCTGGTATTCGCATCGCGCTATCCGGCGATTCTCCCGGTCCTGTTTCTGACGCTGGGATTCGGGATTATCGGTTTTGTGGATGATTACCTGAAGGTGGTCCTGCGCAGGTCGGACGGACTGATGCCGAAGCAGAAGATGGCCGGACAGATCGTTGTCACAGCGATCTTCCTGCTTTACCTGTGGCTGACGGACCCCACCCTCCTGAACTGGCGCATCCCTTTCACAGACGGATATGAACTGGGCGGGACCGTGTTTCACATCTTTGCAACGCTCGCGGCGTTTGTGGTGATCATCGGAACGGTCAACGGCGTGAATTTCACGGACGGGCTCGACGGGCTTGCGTCCTCTGTGACCTGCGTCGTCGCCGTGTTTTTCTGCGCAAGCTCCATGGCGCTTTCCGGCGGGATCGAACCGGTCTGCGCGGCGGTGCTCGGGGCGCTTCTGGGATTCCTTCTGTTCAATGTGCATCCGGCGAAGGTGTTCATGGGGGACACAGGGTCCCTGGCGCTGGGCGGATTTGTCGCCGGCGCGGCGTACGCGCTGAAGATGCCGGTTTATATTGTCATCGTTGGACTGATCTATCTGACGGAGGTTCTGTCGGTGATCATCCAGGTAAGATATTTCAAAAGAACAGGCGGAAAGCGATTCTTCAAAATGGCTCCGATCCATCACCATTTCGAACTGTGCGGATGGTCGGAAACGCGGGTAGTTGCGGTCTTCACGACCATCACCATCCTGCTGTGCCTGGTCGCGTGCATCCGTCTGTGATCCGGATAGGAGAGAGTTTGTATGGAATTGAGCAAGAAGAGAGTCCTGGTGTTCGGGGCGGGCAGAAGCGGACTGGGCGCCGCATCGCTGCTGGTGCATGCGAAAGCCGCGCCGGTTCTGTATGACGGCAATCCGAAGCTGTCAGAAGAAGATATCAGAGAAAAACTTCCGGAAAGGGCAAAGGGAATCGACATCGTCACCGGCCCTCTGACGGATGAACTGATCCGCTCTGTGGATCTGTGCGTCATCAGTCCGGGCGTTCCGACGGACAGCGAGAGCGTTGTCAGGATCCGGGAGGCGGGCGTGAAGATCTGGGGCGAGCTCGAGCTTGCCTGGCAGTGCTCCGAAGGACAGGCGCTGGCGGTCACCGGCACCAACGGCAAGACGACGACGGTGACGCTGCTCGGAGAGCTGATGAAGCGCTTTCACGGGGAAAATGACACATTTGTGGTCGGCAACATCGGGTATCCTTATACGCTGGCTGCGGAAGAGACCGGGCCGGATTCTGTCTGCGTCGCCGAGGTCAGTTCATTTCAGCTCGAGACGATCGAGACCTTCCATCCGCATATCAGCGTGATTACGAATATTACGCCGGATCATCTGGACCGCCACCACACGATGGAGGAATACATCCGGGTCAAGGAGAAGATCGCGCAGAACCAGGACAGGGACGACGTGCTCATCCTGAATGCAGAGGACGAGGCCCTTGCCGCATTCGGCAGAAACCTGCCCGAAGACGGTCCGGCTGTCTGGTGGTTTTCATCCGAGCGCTCCCTTGAGACGGGCATGTACCTGGAGGGGGATGTGCTGAAGTATTCGGACGGCTCTGGCGTTGTCGACGTGGTCCGTACCCAGGATCTGCAGATCCTCGGCAAACACAACTATGAAAATGTCTGCGCCGCATCGCTGGCCGCACTTGCGGCGGGCATGCCGCTTGAACAGATCAAGGAGGTGCTGCGCGCTTTTCCGGGCGTGGAACACCGGATCGAATATGTGGGCGAAGTGAACGGCGTCGCTTATTACAATGATTCCAAGGGTACGAACCCGGATGCTGCGATCAAGGCGGTCGAGGCCATGCGGCGGCCGACCGTGCTGATCGGAGGCGGATATGACAAAGACGCATCCTACGACGCGTGGATCAACAGCTTTGACGGGAAGATCAAGGCCCTGGTCCTGACGGGACAGACCCGCCATAAGATTGCGGACAGCGCCCGGAGGCTCGGATATGAGCCGGTTTATATCTGCGATACGTTTGAGGAGTGCTTTCAAGAGTGCGTGAAGCTTGCAAGCCCCGGAGACGCAGTCCTTCTGTCTCCGGCCTGCGCAAGCTGGGGCATGTTCAGGGACTATGAGGAGCGCGGAAGAGTCTTTAAGGATCTGGTGCGCGCACTGTAAAGACAGGCAGGGGAGTTGCTGATGGGCAGGGGAGTAAAAGCGGCCGTCACAGCGGCGGCAGTCATCGGAATCGTCGCGGCAGTCGTGCTGGGCGTATTCCGCATACAGTCGATCGAAGTCCGGGGAAATGAGCGGTATTCGTCGGAACAGATCAGAGACGATCTGATCTATGATTTCATGACGCGCAATACGCTTTATTTTTCATGGAAATACCGGACGAAGGGACCGGCGGAGGATACTCCTTATCTTTCATCCGTGCAGGCGTCCATGCTCTCGCCGACGGCGGTGCGCGTCCTGGTGGAAGAAAACCAGATGGTCGGGCGCATCCAGTACAAAGACCAGAATGTGTACTATGACAGCAGCGGGGTGATCCAGGAGATCTCCGACACGATCTATCCGTCCCTGCCGCTGGTGACAGGCATCGAAATCGAAGAACCGCAGCTCTACCAGAAGCTTTCCATGGACAATACGTCCACGCTGCGGACCATGCTGAATATTACGCAGCTGCTGATCCAGAACGAGCTGATCCCCGACAGTGTGTCGTTTGACTCCGGCGGAAACATGACGCTGCGTCTCGGATCCGTCGTTGTGAAGCTCGGGCAGGACGAGTACCTCGAAGAGAAGATCGCCAATCTGGTGACGATCTATCCGCAGATCGAAGGGCAGGACGGAACCCTGAACATGGAAGGGTTCACCGGGCGCAATGAGGCAATCACGTTCAAGACAAATGATCCGGCGCCGGCAGTGCAGGGCGAAACCGAAGACGGATCGCAGGATATGGCGGAAGGATCCGATACGCTCGCAGGCGTGGGCGCCGGGCAGACAGGCGAAGATGCACAGGACGGCGAAGCGTCCGGTGAAGAAAACGCCGCGCAGGAGGAAGAGGTCACAGGCACACCGTTTATGGTATTTGACTCCAGCGGAACCCTTCGCTACGACGCACATGTGTCCGGCGGTATGGTCGTGGACGGATACGGCAACCCGATCGACGGCTGCAGCGTGGATGAGAACGGGAATGTGGTGGATGCTTACTGGAATGTCATTGATCCAGCCACAGGACAGCTTGCGCAGTAACAGGTACAGTGCACAGGCGAGCCAACGCTGCTTAGAGTTTGTGGGCACACTGAAAACACGTTGCCTTCCCTCGCTTTGCATCGGTTGCATTGCAGCCACTCCCAGCTCCTATAGAAGCGTGGTCGCTTCTCCACTCCGTTCCGGTCGGTGCTGGACGAACGTCCAC
>CAJOKX010000016.1 GCA_905235415.1 uncultured Lachnospiraceae bacterium | reverse complement strand
TATTAAATATATCACAGCTTGCGGAAAAATACAATAGTGTCAAGATAGATTTAGACGAAAACGGCGAACCGATATTCAGCGACATTCCGGACCAGCCGGAATGCTTTCACCAGTTCGCGGGCGAGAAATCGGAAACCTAGCGCATGGATGAGGATGAGGTGGATGTGGACATCAAAGCCGCGGGGCAATCGTCCCGCGGCTTTTCTCGCATTTTGCCCCCCCGCATTCCACCCATAAGCAAAACCCTATGGCTAACGATAGTTTTTTGGGATTTTTCATTTCCTTGGGGAAATGCTATAATGCCCATCGACAAGAAAAAACGGCGGCTGATCCGAAAAAGGAAGGCCGGACGAGGAGCGGAGGCCGCTTTTTGTCCGGCCTTTTTTGGCGGCCGCGAGGGGGAATGCGAATGGCGGAAGGGTTTTGTATCGGGAGAGCAGACGGAAAACAACTATGAAAGGAAGGTATGGACAATATGGCTGATGTTTTGAAGAAGCTGAAACAATCGATTCTGGAGTTTGACGAGGACGCGGCGGAGGCGGCGGCGAAGGAAGCCGTCGCGGAGGGCGCGGACCCGGTGAAGGCCATCGGCGCCTTGGCGGACGGGCTGAACGAGCTGGGCGAGGCTTTCGAGAAGATGGAAGTGTTCCTGCCGGAAATCATGCTGGCGTCGGACGCTTTCAAGGCGGCGCTGGCGGTTTTGGAGCCGGAGCTGAAGAAGACCCACAAGGAGGGCGACAAGGCAATCCCCGTGGTCATCGGCACGGTGCAGGGCGACGTGCATCAGGTGGGCAAGGATATGGTGGCGACGTTCCTGACGACGGCGGGCTTCGATGTGCATGACCTCGGCGTGGACGTTTCGCCGTCCCGTTTCCTGGAGGAAGCGAAGAAGCTGGACGCGAAAATCATCGCCGCCGCTTCGCTGATGTCCACGACGCGCCCGGTGCAGAAGGACTTGATCGATTTCCTTGAGGCGAAGGGCGTCCGGGACAAGTATCTGGTGCTCGTCGGCGGCGGCGTGGTGACGCAGGAGTGGGCGGACGAGATCAAGGCGGACGGCTACGGGCAGGACGCCATCGCGACGGTGGAGCTGGCGAAGAAGCTCCTGCATATCGCGTAAACAAGCGAGCGGCGCGTGAAGCGTGGAGATGGCATTCATTATTGACATGCTGAGGTTTCACGCCGCAAGATCATGAAGAACGAAATAACGGCGTTCATGGACGCCGACACATAGCGGGAGGGAATTTGTATGAGCGTACACGGCACCAAAGGAAAGTTCATCGAATACTGGGGACGCGGCGAGACGGGCCCCATCGCTTTCCAAAAAGAATTTGACACGAAAATCTATTGGCCGCGGCTGAAAGAGCTGACGAAGAAGTATAACATCGAGTACGCGCCGGGGAAGGTCGTGCCGACGGACGACGACGAGCTGGACGCGATATGGCAGGCGGGGCGCGAGCTTTTGCTTGACGTGGGCATTTTGAATGTCTCCACGGAGCGGCGCATCACCTTCACCGAGGACGAGCTGGACGAGGCGCTGGAGAATCTGCCCACCGAGGTCACGCTGGGCGAAGGGAAGGACGCCATCACGATCCCGCAGTTTTTCTCCAACCGGTTCGGAGACAAGAAGAAGGTTCTGACCCTGATCGCAGCGCTGGTCATCATCATCTTCTTCATTCCGTACACCGCTTCCGGATTCGCGGCGATCGGCAAGCTCTTCTCCTCCCTGTTTGAGGTAGACTACCATCTTGCAATGATCGTCGGCGCCATCGTCATCATCAGCTACACCATGACCGGCGGATTTATTGCGGCAAGCTTTACAGACCTTGTGCAGAGCGTCATCATGTCGATTGCCCTGGCCGTGGTTCTGTTCTTCGGCATCAACCAGGCGGGCGGAATGGGCGCCGTGATGGACAATGCAAAATCCCTCACCGGCCAGCTGTCCCTGACCCTGAGCCATGTTCCGGATCCGAACAACATGTTTGCTGCCGGAACCAGCTCCCCGTATGGGTTCCTGACGATCGTTTCCACGATGGCGTGGGGCCTTGGATATTTCGGCATGCCGCACATCCTGCTCCGCTTTATGGCCATTGAAGATGAGAACAAGCTGAAGCTCTCCCGCCGGATCGCAAGCATCTGGGTCGTCATTGCCATGGGCGTTGCGATCCTGATCGGTCTGGTCGGTCTGGGCATGACCGCCGCAGGAGTGATCCCGCAGCTGACAACCGCAGGTTCCGCTGAGACGATCATCGTTTCGATCGCCCATCATCTGAGCACCTACGGATTCTTCCCGGCTCTGATCGCCGGCCTGATTCTGTCCGGCATCATGGCTTCCACCATGTCGACGGCGGACTCCCAGCTGCTGGCTGCATCCAGCTCTGTTTCACAGGATATCCTCACCGGATTCTTCGGCGTGAAGCTTGACGACAAGAAGCTGCTGAAGGTGGCGCGCGCAAGCCTGCTGGTGATCGCCGTGATCGGCGTGTTCCTGGCATGGAATCCGGAAAGCTCCGTCTTCCGCATCGTCTCATTTGCCTGGGCAGGCTTCGGAGCTTCCTTCGGACCGCTGGTCCTCTTCTCTCTGTTCTGGAGACGCACGAACCGTCAGGGCGCTCTTGCCGGCATGATCGTCGGCGGATCGATGATCTTCATCTGGAAGTTCCTGGTCCGTCCGCTGGGCGGCATTCTGGACATCTACGAACTCCTTCCGGCGTTCATCCTGTCCTCTCTTGCGATCGTGATTGTAAGCCTTCTGACAAAGGCTCCGGATAAGGAAGTGACGGATGTCTTCGATCAGGTCAAAGCCATGAAATAATCCGGCCTTCAGCCGGCTGACAGCAAAAGTCCCAGAGGCGCTCCTCTGGGACTTTTTATGTGCATCCGTGTGCATCCGGGCATCCGGGCCTTCGGGACCGCCCCGGCCCTCTTTCCCCGGCCCTCTTGCCGCACTGCTTATGACCAGACGAACCAGATGAACAGGTATCCGGCAGTAACTGCGGCCAGCGTAAACGGGATTCCGATCTTTGCAAAATCCCCGAATGTGATCTCATAGCCTTCCTTCTTCAGAAGGCCGGACGCCGTAATGTTCGCGGAAGCGCCTACAGGCGTCAGGTTTCCGCCCAGCGTCGCTCCGGTCAGCAGGCCGAAATACAGCAGATAAGGCTCCACGCCCAGCGCAGATGTGATCCCGCGGATCACAGGGAGCATGGTCGCCACATAGGGGATGTTGTCGATAAAGGCGGATGCCGCGACGGAGCCCCACACGATGATCGTATACAGAAGGAATATATTCTCCCCTCCGACAGAGGCGATCCCCCTCGCCACATCATCGATCACGCCTGCTTGTGTAATTCCCTGGATCACAAGGAACAGTCCGAACAGCAGTACGAGCGTGTCATAATCGACCGCTTTTACAGCGTGCATCACCGAATCTGCCTGACGGCGCTTCAGGACCTGCCGCAGGGCGGTCACTGCAGCCAGGATGCAGCAGATCATGCCGTTTGTGACCGCGGGCTTGTGCCTGATAAACGATGCCAGGATCAGCAGGGCAATCATCGCAAGAAGCATCCATGTCGGAAACAGGTCCTCCACCTGTGTCCTTCCGCCTGCCTCAACCCTCTGTCTGTCCTTCCTGAACAGGAACATCATCACGGGCACCGTTGCCAGGGCGCCCAGTTCGACTGCGAAAAAGATGCCGGGCCTTCCCTCCATCCAGAAGAACGATGTGAAGTCCATTTTCGCATAAGCGCCGAGCATAATCGAGGTCGTGTCTCCGACCAGTGTGGCAGCCCCCTGCAGGTTCGAAGAAACTGCGATGGACAGGATCATGGGCACCGGGGAGATCTTCAGCTTCCTGCAGATCGCGATTCCGACCGGCGCTACCATCAGAACCGTCGCGACATTGTCTATAAAGGCGGAAATGAATCCGGCAAACAGGGACATGTAAATGATGATCCACATCACATTTTTCGCCCGGTCCAGCAGCGCTTCCGCGATCCGATTCGGCATCTTGGACTGGATGAAGAAATCCACCAGGACCATGGTCCCGCCGATCATCAGCAGGACATTCCAGTCAATTGCCTCCGGGATGGAACGGAGCGGAAGGATACCGCTCACGATATAGATCAGTGCGGTTGCCAGTACGATCCAGACGCGCCTGTTCAGGAACATCGTCATCAGGACGTACATGGCAAGGAACAGCAGGATTGCTGCAATTTTCATAATTCGTTTTGTCCCCCGATCTTTCTGTCATTTCTTTCAGGTCTTTATCCCTGTTTGCGGGTCTTTATCCCTGTTTGCGGGAGAGTACCTCTGTCAGCTGCGCGATCAGTTCATCGTCGATGATTCCGTCCGCCGGTTCATAGCCGTACATCATCTGGAAGCGTTCGATGCAGCTGGCCGTCTGGCGCCCCGCGATCCCGTCCGGCGTACCGCACAGGAAGCCCGTATTGTTGAGCAGCTCCTGCACCTTCATGACGTCTGCAGGATCCGCCCCCGCGTTGCGCGTCTCCTCCCCGCTCATCGAATCCATCTGCAAAACCGCATTTTTCAGGTTCTGGTATTCCTCCGCCAGGTCCAGTCCGTAGTACTCACACAGCTCCACTAATGCGTACGCCCGGTTAAAATACCCGGCGGTATAGAGCCGGTTTGCCTCATCCTCGTCCCCGGTGCTGTTCCAGGCGTCCTGTGCCTGGTACTGTTTCTCAAGCCCCAGACAGTACTCCGAGCACAGGTAGAGAACGTTCAGGTCATCGAACTGTGCCTGCGCATATGTGTTATAGAATCCTCTCTCCGCTTCCGCGCACTGGAACCGGAACGCCCACATATCGGCCGCATCCATGGCGCTCACCTCATCGCTTGTGCGGGTGCGCGCGATCTCCTGCCGCGCTTCGAACGAGGCGGACAGATCGCTCAGGAAGCTGTCCACGCTCCTGACGGCGGAGGAATGCGCTTCCAGCGCCGCGTCCTGTGCGTCTTCCGAAGATCCTGTTCCATCTGCGGAGGATCCTGTTCCATCTGCGGAAGCTCCTGCTGCGTCTGCGGAAGATTCTGCTGCGTCTGCGGAAGATCCCGCTGCGTCTGCGGAGGATCCTGCTGCATCCTGCGCGGCAGTGCCGTCTCCTCCGATCCCAAGCTGCCTCTCCAGTGCCGCCACCTGTTCCCGGAGCGCTTCATTTTCCGACTCAAGTTCCCGGTACGCATTCTCCTGCTGCGCATCGGTCAGATCGTTCCAGTCGAGTGTGACGGCCCCTGCGCCCATGCAGACAGCGGCAGACAGAATGACCGCCGCCGCTGCGCTCCAACCATACTGATAGGTTCTCATCATAGCTTCTCCCCTGCTCTCCCCTTATCCGTTCTGCTCTGGCGCAGATATTACTGCAGAAGCGCCATCCCGTTGCTGGCCCCGATCCTGTCCGCACCGGCATCGATCAGGTCCTGCGCCTGCTGCGGCGTATGAATCCCGCCGGCTGCCTTTACCTGCAGACGGTCTCCGACCGTTTTGCGCATCAGCGCCACATCCTGCACATTGGCGCCGGCTGTCGAAAATCCGGTCGAGGTCTTCACGAATGCGGCGCCTGCTTTCTCGCTCAGCCTGCACGCGCGCACCTTCTCCTCCTCTGTCAGAAGGCAGGTCTCGATGATGACCTTCACGATCGCGGGGCGGGACGCTTCCACGACTGCACGGATATCATCCTCCACATAGACATCATTTCCTTCCTTCAGGGCTCCGATATGAATCACCATATCGATCTCATCCGCCCCGTCCCTGACCGCGCACGCAGCCTCATACGCCTTTGCATACGCAGACATGGCGCCCAGCGGGAACCCGACCACACAGCAGGTCTTCACGCCGCTGCCCGCCAGTTCTTCTGTCACCATCTTCGCGTAGCTGCTGTTGACGCACACCGACGCAAAGCCATTCTCTCTCGCTTCCCTGCAGATCCGCCTGATATCGTCCGACGTGGCGTCCGCCTTCAGCAGTGTATGGTCGATCATACCGGCAATTGTACTCATCCTGATTCCTCCTCTGTGGTATCCTGGTTCTGTTCCTGTCATTTTCCCTGCGCTACTTATGTCTCCAGATTCTCCGGGCCGAACCGCATCGGCAGAAGTTCCATGAGTGTATGGGACTCATAGTCCTCCTCTGACTTTGCCAGAAAGATCCTGAAATCTCCGCTGCAGAATTCCGCCATCACCTGTCTGCAGACGCCGCACGGCGCACAGTACTGCAGCGGCCCGCCTTCGGGTCCGCCGCTGATCGCGATCGCCGAAAAGTCCCTGTATCCCTCGCTCACTGCCTTGAAGAGGGCGGTCCGCTCCGCGCAGACAGACGGCGTATACGCCGCGTTCTCTATATTGCAGCCCGTAAAGATCTTTCCTTCCTTTGTCAGCAGCGCCGCGCCTACAAGAAAATGCGAATACGGCGCATAGCTCATTTCCCGCATCTGAACAGCCTCCGCGCACAGTCTGCGCACATCGGCCTCTGCAAGCTGCTTCTTTTCCATCCGGGCACCTCCCGCATATCTTTCAAGTACGCCATCGGCGTACTTGCGCCCGACCGCGCCGCCGCTTTAGCGGCCTTCCACTGCGCGTCTTTGATCTGCCGGGCACAGTTTCAAAAACGCCCCGGCCCTCCTGCCGCGCCCGGTGCGTCCGCATCCTCTTCCTTAAGAGCGCGTCTTCGCTTTGCTATGCCCGGTCCGCATCCGCCTTCCCTGCATCTTCCCTGATCAGCGAGCGGATCGCCTCAACCGCCGTCCTGATCGCGCAGGATGTGTCATGCACCTGGGCATTGGGCAGATCCCGCTTCGCTCTCTCCTGGTTGGCAACGGTCAGAAGAACCGTCCCGCAGCGCACCTTCAGGCAGGATGCCGTGATAAACAGGGCCGCAGACTCCATCTCGGAGGCAAGGCATCCGCACCGCACCCACGCATCCCATTTATCCAGAAGCTCGTAGCCGACCGGCTTGTTCTCCGGCTCATGCTGGCCATAGAAAGAATCCTTGCACTGGACCACGCCCAGATGCGCCGTATATCCGAGGCGCCGCGCCGCGTCCCGCAGGGCGTATGTCACGTCAAAGTCAGAAACCGCCGGATATTCGATGGGCGCATACTCTTTGCTGGTCCCCTCGGCCCGGACCGCGCCCGTTGCGATCACCAGGTCGCCGCCGCATACGTCCAGCTGCATGCCCCCGCAGGTCCCGACTCTGAGAAATGTGTCTGCCCCGCATCTTGTCAGCTCTTCCATCGCGATGGCAGCCGACGGGCCTCCGATCCCTGTCGACGTGACCGATACCTTCACGCCGTCCAGCGTGCCCGTGTAGGTCACAAACTCCCGATTGTCTGCAATCAGCACCGGATCCTCCAGATACTCCGCGATCTTGCTGCAGCGCTTCGGATCCCCCGGCAGGATCACATATTTCCCTACCTCTCCGGGTGCAACCTGGATATGATACAGTTTTCCGGTTCCTTCCGAATAATCAACCATCGCATCCTCCTCCACTTACGCATCCGGCATCCGCGTGCCGCTTCCGGCATCCACTGCCGCTTCCGGCATCCGCTGCCGCTTCCGGCATCCACTGCCGCTTCCGGCATCCACTGCCGCTTCCGGTATCCGCTGCCGCATCCGGCATCCACTGCCGTTTCCGGTCTTGTACGGTTTTCAGTATACCAGAATCCGGATCCGATCCGCACAGAACTTTTCAGGATTCAGGATATTTTTTTATTTTTGTCAATCCCGAACAAATATTCGAAAAATATGGTAGAATAGAGAAGCTGCTTTTGGGCAGCGATCCGTCAGAATACTTTTCAGGAATGCTTCGGATCTCCTGCCGCACCGCGCCCGGTGCGGCAGCATCCTCTTTCCTCAGAGCGTCTCTTCGCTCTGCCGGATCTCATGCCGCAAGCCGGATGCACGCAGATACCCGCCGTCACACCAGGAGATTGCCCTATGCCAGATACCACACGCACACAGAAAGAACCGGCACAGCCTTCTTCCCGCAGAGTCCCCAGAAGGGTCTCCCAGGCTCTCATTCAGTCGCTCAAGGGCGGCGTCGTTCCCAGAGTCGGACTTCCATATATCACGGTCGGCCGTTCCGCTGAGATCGAAGCCCTGCTGCGCGACGTGGAGATTGTCAGCGAGGGAGGCTCCTCCTTCCGCTTCATCGTCGGCCGCTACGGAAGCGGCAAGAGCTTCCTGCTCCAGACGATCCGGAACAATGTGATGGACCGCGGGTTTGTCGTCATGGACGCGGATCTCTCTCCGGAGAGACGTCTGACGGGCACGCGCGGCCAGGGACTGGCGACCTACCGTGAGCTGATCTCCAATCTCGCCACAAAGACCCGCCCGGAAGGCGGCGCGCTGACGCTGGTGCTCGACCGCTGGATCGACGCGGTCCGCTCCCGTGAGGGGGCTGACCCCTCCGAGAAACGCATCCGGGAGATTATCCTGTCCCTTGGAGAGATGGTGCACGGCATCGACTTCGCGCACCTGATCACACTGTATTTCCGCGCCAGCATGTCCGGAGACGATGAGGCGCGGGGCCGCGTGATCAAGTGGCTGCGCGGCGAGTACGCCACCCGGACGGAGGCGCGCAGGGAGCTCGGCGTCAATGCGATCATCACCGACGACGACTGGTACGACTACCTGAAGCTGTTTGCCTCGTTCTTCAGGCTTGCAGGCTACAAGGGCCTGGTGATCTTCATCGACGAGCTTGTCAACATCTATAAGATCCCGCAGTCGGTTGCGCGCAACAGCAACTACGAGAAGATCCTGACCATGTACAACGATACCCTGCAGGGCAAAGCCCGGTACCTGGGCATCCTGATGAGCGGGACACAGCAGTGCGTTGAGGACACGCGCAGGGGCATCTACAGCTATGAAGCGCTGCGCTCCCGCCTGGCGGAGGGAAAGTTCTCCTGCGAAGGGGCCAGGGACATGCTCGCGCCGGTGATCCGTCTCGAACCGCTCACTTCAGAGGAGATGCTGGTTCTGTGCGAGAAGCTCGCCGACCTGCACGCTTCCCTCTATAACTGTCAAAGATCCGTTACGACCGCGGATCTTGCGGCATTTATCCGGATCGAGTACGGACGGATCGGAGCCGATTCCCACATCACGCCCCGCGAAGTGATCCGGGACTTCATCGAGCTGCTGGACATCCTGTACCAGCATCCCGGCAAAACCGCGCAGCAGATTCTCGGTTCCGACGCGTTTTCCTATGCGCAGGCGCAGATGGATGAGGGCGATGACGTGGATGAGGCGTTCGCGGACTTTATCCTGTAAGCGTCAGAGTCAGTATTCCGGAGTACCACAGATGGACGTATTTTCACGATATTCGGATTTTATACAGGACTTTATCTACAAAAACGGCTGGGAGAATCTCCGGGCCATCCAGGTCGCGGCCGGGGAGGCCATCTTCGCCACCGACCAGAATGTCCTTTTGTGCGCATCCACCGCTTCCGGCAAGACGGAGGCCGCTTTCTTTCCGATTCTCACTGAGTTTACGGAAGATCCGCCCGCCTCGGTCGGATGTCTGTATATCGCCCCTTTAAAGGCGCTGATCAACGATCAGTTCATCCGGTTAAATGACCTGTGCGAGGAGGGCAATATCCCTGTCTGGCACTGGCACGGCGACGTGTCCTCCTCCCACAAAAAGAAACTCCTCCGGACTCCCTCCGGCATCCTCCAGATAACGCCCGAGTCCCTCGAAGCGCTCCTGATGCACCGGCACGGGGACGTCCCTTCCCTATTCGGGGACCTGCGCTATGTGGTGGTGGATGAGGTCCACTCGCTGCTGCGCGGCGACCGCGGCGGACAGTGTATCTGCCTGATCCAGCGCCTGAGCGCCCTGGCAGGCGTCAATCCGCGCAGGATCGGCCTGTCCGCCACCATCGGAGATCCCGAGGAGGCCGGCAGGTTTCTGTCATCCGGCTCCGGCAGGGGCACCGTGATCCCGCAGATCAAACTGCAGGGCACCCGGTGGAAACTGTCCATGGAGCATTTCTACAACACGGCGCCGCAGGCAGGAGACATTACGGAGAGCCCTGAGAGCATCGCCCCGCTTCTGCCCACCTCCTCCCCGTCCGATAATCCGGCAGGCGTATCGGTTCTTTCCCAGAGCCGCCAGGACGCCGCCGCCACAGACGAGGCCCCGCAGGCGGCAGATCCCGGCATGGGTTATATCTTCGAGCACACGCGGGGGCACAAGTGCCTTGTGTTCAGCAATTCGAGGGAGGAATGCGAAGAGGTCACCTCCACGCTGCGTGCCTACTGTGAATACAACCATGAACCCGACCGTTTCCTGATTCATCACGGCAACCTGTCCACCGCCTTCCGTGAGAGCGCGGAGGATGAGATGCGCGACGATGACTCCCTGCTCACCACCTGCACCACCGCAACCCTGGAGCTGGGCATCGACATCGGGCGGCTCGAACGGGCCTTCCAGATCAACGCCCCCTTCACCGTCTCTTCCTTTCTCCAGAGAATGGGACGGACCGGGAGACGCGGGGCGCCCTGTGAGATGTGGTTTGTCATGCGCGAGGATCACGCCGAGGCAAGGGACCTGCTTCCGGACAAGATCCCGTGGGCGCTGCTGCAGGGCATCGCGCTCATCCAGCTCTATCTGGAGGAGCGGTGGGTCGAACCGCCCCGCAAGGACCGCCTCCCGTACAGCCTGCTCTATCACCAGACGATGAGCACGCTCGCATCGGGCGGTGAGATGTCTCCCGCGCAGCTTGCTTCCAGAGTCCTCACGCTCGCGCCGTTTGAGCACGTGTCCAGGGACGATTTCCGCATCCTGCTCAACGACCTGGTCCAAAAGGATCACATCGAACTGACCGGGCAGCGCGGTCTGATCGTCGGCCTGGCCGGCGAGCGGATCACCGGCAGTTTCAAGTTCTACGCGGTCTTCCAGGAAAATGAAGAATACAGTGTGCGGTGTGAATCCCAGGAGCTCGGCACCATCGTCAAGCCGCCCCCTGTCGGCGACCGCATCGCGATCGCAGGCCGGGTCTGGGCTGTGGACGAGGTGGACCGGATCCATCACCAGGTCTACTGTCATCTGATCAAAGGCCGGGTGCCGGCCTATTTCGGCGATGAGCCGGGGGACATCCACACAAAGATTCTCGAGCGGATGCAGAAGGTTCTGCTGGAGACGGATGAATATCCGTATCTTCTGAACAACGCGAAAGCGCGTCTGATGACTGCGCGTGTGGATGCGCTTCAGTCCGGCCTCGGATACCGTCCCCTGATCTGTCTGGGCGGAGATCTGTACTGCCTGACGCCGTGGCTCGGAAGCTATGCGTTCCTGGCGCTCGAGCGTTTCCTGAAGATCCGCTGCGCGAAGCGGCTGGGACTGAAGGGATTCAATTCAGTCAGGCCCTATTTCTGCCAGTTTACACTCGGCGTCAGCGAGCAGGACTTCTACAGGATCCTGTGTGAGGAGGTCCGTGCCGGAATCGATCCCATGGAGCTTCTGTACCCGAAGGAAGTCCCCGTATTTGACAAGTACGACGATATCCTTCCGGAGGAACTGGTGCGCAAAGGTTTCGCATACGGCGTGCTGGACGTGGAAGGTATGAAATCGCGTGTCCTGGAATGGGAGATGCCCGGGATTGTCCCTGTTCTTTGACATTCGCGCATCAGGTCTTTATAATAGAACAATCATTGAAATGGTTTTTTATGCGATATGCTGTGACAAAGGTGTCAGTGAGCGCTTCCTTTCACTGACGCCTTCTCATGTTAAATGCACAGGGAGGTTTTCATTATGTGCGGAATCGTCGGATATACAGGGACGAATCAGGCCGCTCCGATCCTGCTGGACGGTCTTGGCAAGCTGGAATACCGCGGATATGACTCGGCGGGAATCGCGATCCGGAACGGGGAAGAGCTTGCGGAGGTTGTCAAGTCAACGGGCAAACTGCGCAGCCTGATCGAGAAGACGGACAGCGGCCGGACCCTTGCAGGCACCTGCGGAATCGGCCACACCAGATGGGCAACGCACGGCGAGCCCAGCCAGACGAATGCGCATCCGCATGTCAGCGGCAACTGCTCCGGATCCGGTTCGGGACAGGTTGAGTCTGAAGTGGTCGGCGTTCACAACGGAATCATCGAGAACTATCTGGAGCTGAAGGAGAAGCTCCTGCGCCACGGCTACCAGTTCTACAGCGACACCGATACCGAAGTCGTGGTCAAGCTGATTGACTATTACTACAAAAAGTACAAGATCGGTCCGGTCGACGCGATCAACAGGACCCTGGTCCGTGTCCGAGGCACCTACGCGCTTGCGCTGATGTTCCGCGACTATCCCGGCGAGATCTACGCAGCCCGCAAGGACGCCCCGATGATCATCGGCATCACGAACGGGGAATCCTATCTTGCATCCGACGTCCCGGCGCTTCTGAACTACACGCGCAACGTCTATTACATTGACAATATGCAGATCGCGCGCCTCCTGCCCGGAGAAGTCCATTTCTTCGATCTGAACGGGGACGAGGTGTCGCTTGAG
This sequence comes from uncultured Lachnospiraceae bacterium, assembly GCA_905235415.1. Lineage (GTDB taxonomy): Bacteria > Bacillota > Clostridia > Lachnospirales > Lachnospiraceae > Porcincola. Next base: position 17,859 of record CAJOKX010000016.1, on the reverse strand, counting down.
AGCACTGAGATTACCTGGGATGCGAAATCCGCCGAGAAGAACGGCTTTGAGCATTTCATGATCAAGGAGATCTACGAACAGCCCGACGCAGTGCGCGATACGCTCACCAGCCTGATCGTGGACGGCAGGATCTCTCTGAAGGATACCGGACTGGATGAGGACGTCCTGAAGTCCGTCTCCTCCTTCCGGATCGTCGCGTGCGGTTCCGCATGGCATGTCGGCATGGCCGCCCAGTACATTCTGGAGGATATGACAGGTGTGCCGGTCCGGGTCGAACTCGCATCCGAGTACCGCTACAGGAAGATTCTCCCGCAGGAGAGAGAACTGCTGATTGTCATCTCCCAGTCGGGAGAAACCGCAGACAGCCTGGCTGCCCTGCGCAAGGCGAAAGACCTCGGCGTCAGGACGCTCGCCGTTGTCAACGTCGTCGGCTCTACGATCGCCCGCGAAGCAGACCACGTCCTCTATACCCATGCAGGTCCGGAGATCGCGGTCGCAACCACCAAGGCATATTCTTCGCAGCTGATTGCGATGTACTGTCTGGCGATCCAGACCGCTTATGACCTTGGCAGGATCGATGATGAGAAATATGCCTATTATCTCAGTGAGCTGAACACGATCCCGGAGAAGATCGTCCGCATCCTGGAAGAGAAAGAGCGGATCCAGTGGTTTGCCGCCAAATATTCAAACGCCAGAGACATCTTCTACATCGGGCGCGGCCTCGACTATGCGATCAGCCTCGAGGGAAGCCTCAAAGCCAAGGAGATCAGCTACGTTCACTCGGAGGCATACGCCGCAGGCGAGCTGAAGCACGGCACCATCAGCCTGATCGAGGAAAATGTGCTTGTGATCGGCGTTCTCACGCAGGATGACCTGTTCGAGAAGACCGTCAGCAACATGGTGGAATGCAAGGCCAGGGGCGCCTACCTCATGGCACTGACCACCTACGGAAACTACAACGCGGAAGATTCGGCCAGCTTCACCGTCTATGTGCCGAAGACCGATCCGCATTTCATGGCAAGCCTTGCGGTCGTCCCGCTCCAGCTGCTCGGATACTATATCGGCGTCGCGCGCGGTCTGGACGTGGATAAACCCAGGAACCTTGCAAAGAGCGTCACCGTCGAGTAAGCTTCCCGGGAGCATTCCGCAGGAAAGTTTTCCGGAAAGTCTTCCGGATCAAAATGAAAGAAACAACAGGGAGCATGCCGGTCAGATCCGATATGCTCCCTGTTCTTATTTCTATGAGATTCTATGAGGATTTCTGTGAAGAGTTCCCGGATCCTCCGGTTATCTCTTGCTGGAATCCCACGCCTGGCCCGCTGCCTGCGGCGGATGATTGCGCTTCGAGAAGAAGATCAGAAGCAGCAGGGTCAGCACATACGGCAGCATATTAAACAGATCCGTATAGTTGCTGGAGAGCTTCATCGCGATGCACAGCTGCTGGCCGCCGGCTCTGGCAAAACCGAAGATCAGGCAGACAAGCGCCGTCGAAGGAATCTGCCAGTTGCCGAAGATCATGGCTGCAATGGCAAGATACCCGAAGCCCATGTAGATGCTCGGGGAATAATTCGCCGAGATCGAATACGCGTAGCACATGCCGCCGATTCCGGACAGTGCGCCGGATATAATCACAGCGATCCAGCGCGTCTTTACAACATTGCCGCCCGCAGCGTCCAGTGCATTCGGATTCTCTCCGCAGGCTCTCATACGCATGCCGAAACGCGTCTTGTACATCAGATACCAGAAGAAGATCACGAGGACGATGATAATCCACTCAAACGGATACATCTTCTGGAACAGGCCGCCAATCCACGGAATCTTTGACAGACCGGGAATCGTATACCGGTTGGATACGCCCAGGATGAACTTATTGGACGCAGTCCCTGACAGCTTCGCGTTCACCGCGCTGGTATAGAATGTCGTCAGCGCAACCGCCAGGATATTGACAACCACGCCGCTGATGACCTGGTTGGCCTTGAAATTGATGCACAGCAGCGCATGCAGGCACGCATATACGCCGCCTCCGACCGCGGCAAACAGCAATGCGGCATAGATCGGGACCTGCGAGCCCTCCGGAAGAAGCGGCATCAGCATGACCGCAACCAATGCCCCGATAAAGGCCCCGAAGCCCTGGAAGCCCTCGACTGCCAGATTGGTCACGCCGCTCTTCTCCGAATAGATCGCACCGACCGCCATGATCAGGAGCGGAAGTGCAAATGAAAGACCGTCTGTAAATACCTTTATCATCTCTCATTCCCTCCTTTCTCCTTGTCTCCGCCAACAGGTCCTGCTTTCGGATCTCCCGGTGAAGCGGCCGCATTCTGCCTGGCCGTGATCCGCTTCTCCTCATCCCTCTGCACCTTCCTTGCACCGAGAATCTTCATATACTCGCCGCAGGCCGCAAACAGAAGCAGGATGCCTGTGATCAGGGAGGCAATCTCCTTGGCCACCCCGATGGAAGAACTCATGTAGTTGGCGCCGCTCTGGAAGACCGTTACGATGGCCGATGCGAAGATCGCGCCGATCGGGGACGAATTGCCCAGCAGGGCGACCGCGATCGCGTCATACCCCATTCCCGGGAGCGTCTTCGGAACGATCGTGTTGGTATAGCCGAGATAATAGGTTACGCCTGCCAGTCCGGCAAATACGCCCGAAAGCGCCATGGACATGACCATGCTGTTTGCGACATTGACGCCGATATACCGCGCGCATCCGCGGCTCGTTCCGACTGCCTTCAGCTCGAATCCGAATACCGTTCTGCTGAAAATGAACTGTACGATGAATGCGCACAGGAGGGCAATCACGACACCCAGCGGTATGTTGCAGCTGACGCCTCCGATCTGCACCTTGGTCCAGGTCAGCCTTGCCGCCGGCGAACAGATGCGGCTGGACCGTGTCAGCATGTCTACATACTTTGAATTGATGTAGAAGCCGGTGATGTAACTGATGATGTAGTTCACCATGATGGTCGAGACCACTTCATGGATATTGAACTGATATTTCAGGAAGCCGATCAGCGCCCCCATCAGTCCGCCCACGACGATCCCGATCAGGATCACCAGCGGTTTTGCGATCCACGGGGAGAGATCCTTGATATATCCGACCATCACAGTCGCAGTAAACCCGGACAGAAGCATCTGCCCCGAGATCCCGATGTTGAACAGCCCCGTCTTAAAAGCAACGATAAAGGACAGGGACGCAAGCAGCATCGGTGCCAGGATATTCAGGTAATCAAAGAAGTCTGACAGCATACCGCTTCCGCCGCCGTAGCTGGCCTTCGGAAGCATGCCGCACCCCTGCAGGAAGCTCTTAAATGCAACGACCGGATCCTTGCCCATCACCAGGAGCATGATGCTGGAAGTGATGAGCATGAGGACGATGGCAAGCACGGACACGGTAAAGTTGGCCCATTTCTCACTGGTGAGAAGGCCCGCAAGGCCTTTTTTCTTATTTTCGTTCATCCTTCTCTCACCCCCATCATATACTGGCCGACTTCATTCGTCGTCAGAGAGTCTGCGGGCGCAATCTTCAAAAGCTCGCCGCCGAAGATGACTCCGATCGTATCCGCCAGCTGCATCACCTCACTCAGTTCCAGAGAGATCAGCAGGATCGCAGCTCCGCGCTCCCGCTCCTTCAGGATCTGGCTGTGTATGTTGGAGATCGCTCCGATATCCAGACCGCGCGTCGGCTGCACGAATATAATAAGATCCGTGTGCTCTTCGATCTCACGCCCGACGATTGCCTTCTGCTGGTTGCCGCCGCTCATGGAACGCACGATGCTCTTTCCGCCCTGCCCGGACCGGATATCATATTTCTCAATCAAACTGTCCGCATTCTCCCGGATCTTATCGAAATTCAGGATGTTGTGGCGCGAATAAGGTTCTTTCCTATACCGCCGCAGCGCCAGGTTCTCGGCAAGGGTAAAATCCATCACAACGCCTGTGCTCTGCCGGTCTTCCGGAATGTAAGAGATCCCCGCCTTCGCGCGCTCCCGGATCGAAGCGTTCGTGATGTCTTTCCCGTTGAGCGTTACGGTGCCGGACGCAATGGGCAGAAGGCCCGTTATCGCATCGGAGATCTGCGTCTGGCCGTTGCCGGAGACGCCGGCAATGGCAAAGATCTCTCCGGAATGGATCGAGAAGGAAGCATCCTTGACCAGCGGGAAATGATGCTCATTTTCCACCGTCAGATGGCTGACATTCAGCACTTCTTTTCCGATATGCGCAGGATCCTTGTGCGTCACCAGATCCACCTCACGTCCGACCATCATGTTGGCCATCTCCTGCGCTGACGCATCCTGGACATTCAGAACGTCCACAAGTTTTCCTCTGCACAGAATCGCGCAGCGGTCTGCAATCTGCTTGATCTCCTCAATCTTGTGCGTGATCAGGATGATCGTCTTGCCCGCAGCACGCATCCCGTCGATGATCTTCAGAAGGAAATCAATCTCTGACGGGGTCAGGACCGCAGTCGGCTCATCGAAGATCATGATCTCTGCCTTGCGGTAGAGCATCTTCAGGATCTCAACTCTCTGCCGCACAGAGACGGGAACATCCTGAATCAGGTCTGTCGGGTTTACCTCCAGGCCGTATTCACGCGACAGATCCGCGATCTCCTTATTCGCCTTGTCCATGTCAACTGAGGGGAATATACCAAAACGCCTGGTCATCGGTTCCATGCCCAGCACAATATTCTCCGCAATGGTATAGTTGTCGACCAGCTTGAAGTGCTGGTGCACCATACCGATGTTCATTGCAGTCGCGTCATTGGCTGAATGGAACTTCACCTTCTGTCCCTTGACATACATCTCGCCCGCATCCGGCTGGTACATGCCGAAGAGAATACTCATCAGCGTGGACTTGCCCGCTCCGTTTTCACCCAGAAGCGCAAACACTTCCCCTTCTTTAATCCCGAAGCTCACATCGCTGTTGGCGATGATTCCGGGGAAGCACTTGGTAATGTGGCGAAATTCCACAATATAGTCTTCCATCTTAATCTCCCGCGTTTGAAAAGGCCTCCCCGGCTCAACGCAGGAGAGGCCGCATGACTGCCTGTTCTTGAATTATTTCAGACCCTGGAAATCTTCCTGGGATGCAGGAACGATCTCTCCGCTCTTGAGTCCTTCATAGCACTCGTCCAGGATCTCGATCGCTCCGTCGTCAAGCTGCTGACGGCCCTCTTCGGTCACGATGCCGGTAGAATCGGTATCTGCTCCGAGCAGTGCGTCTTCGCCTGCGAACTCGCCGTTATAGATGTTCTCCAGCTGCTTGGTAACGTTGCTGTGCATAACCTTCAGTGCAGAGGTCAGGATGATGTTGTCGCTTCCGTTTGCGCCGTCGTCATACTGGTCAACGTCACAGCCGATGACATACACGCCGTCCGCTTCCTTGGCTGCCGTAAATACGCCGTTTCCGGATGCGCCTGCCGCAACAAAGATCACGTCGCAGCCTTCTTCGATCAGAGCTTCTCCGACGACCTTGCCCTGTGCCTCATCCGTGAAGTCTCCGGTGTAGTTGCCGCCGACATCATTGCCGAACAGGTCGGTTCCTGCATAGGACGGGATCTCCACGCACTCTGCAGAAGTATGATAATTGTCATTCGCATACTGCACGCCGCTCATGAAGCCGAGCTCATAGTTGACGTTGGACGGGAAGGGCATACCGTTGACAACCGCAACCTTGTTGGTCAGTGTCGTAAGGGCTGCCGCAACGCCTGCAAGGAATCCGCCTTCCTGCTCCTTGAAGGTCATGGTGTATACGTTATCCAGCGACATGGGGTTGCCTTCGCTGTCCGTGATGGTCGAGTCAACTACAATATACTTCTTGTCCGGGTTGTTCTGGGCGACATCGCCGATTCCCGCAAAGTTGAATCCGGGAAGTACGAAGACATCATAGTCTCCGGCAAACTTTTCAACGGTCGGAATCAGTTCGTTGTAATCGGTCTCCTTGATATCCTTCACGCTGCAGTCCGGATGCTCATCAATAAATGCAGTGATTCCGTTATAGCAATCCTGGTTGAAACTTCCGTCGTCCACGCCTGTCGTAGAAATGATGCAGACTGAAATCGGTGTCTCATCAGCCATTACCGCTCCTGCGCCAAGCGCCAGAATGCTTGCTGCCGCTGCCAGAAAACCTGCCATCTTTCCGAATCTCATATGTATCGTACTCCTTCCTTTGCTGCTCAAAATTACCATGCTGCGCAACTCTTCATGCGCAGTTGTATCAACAAATTTATATTATCATTCTGCCTATATCCTGTCAACGCATGGATGTGTTCCTTCGTGTGCGCAGCACGGCCGGACCGCATATGGAAGACGCTGTGTGGAGACAGTTCCCGCCGGACTTTTTTCTGAATCTTTATGCACTTTTTTATTTTTTTATTTTTCCGTTCCGGCCCCTTTCACATTGCACAGGCAGGAATCAGAGATTATAATGAGGAAGGTTGTGTATACAGAAGACTTGCAAAGCCGGGAAAGGAGGAAAGGTTTATGGCACTTACGGATCAGGAAAAACAGGATCTGATTGATCTTGCGAATTCAAAGCGTCTTAAGAAACTGAAAGACGAGCTGTGCGATATGAATGAAGTGGATATCGCAGAACTCCTGGAGGCACTGCCTCCTGAACGAAGCCTTGTGATCTTCCGTCTGCTTCCAAAGGATCTTTCTTCCGATGTATTTGCCAGCCTGGATTCCGATGAAAGACAGCATATTATTGAAAGCATCGATGATATAGAGCTGCGCCGGATTTTCGAAGATCTCGCCATCGATGACGCGGTCGATATGGTGGAAGAGCTTCCCGCCTCCGTGGTCAAGCGTATCCTGAAGACCGCCACGCCGGCAACCAGAAGCCTGATCAATGAATACCTGCAGTATCCCGATAATTCCGCAGGTTCGATCATGACCGCCGAATATGTGGCGCTCAGGCCCAGTATGACCGTAGCAGACGCCATTCAGTATATCCGGACGCACGGTGTGGACAAGGAGACGATCTACACCTGCTATGTGATCAATCCCCAGCGCAAGCTGGAGGGCGTCGTAACGCTCAAGGATCTGCTGATGCACCCGTATGAGACAACCGTGCAGGACATCATGGATGACAACATCATGAGCGCCTACACGACAGACGACCAGGAGGAAGTAGCGGCAACCTTCAACAAGTACGACCTGCTGGCGCTCCCGGTTGTGGACAGGGAGAACCGCCTGGTCGGAATCGTAACGGTTGACGACATCGTCGACGTCATGGAAGAAGAGGCCACAGAGGACTTCGAAAAGATGGCAGCTATGGTGCCTTCTGACAAGACCTACCTGAAGACCGGCGTCTTTGAACTGGCGAGGCACCGCATCGTCTGGCTGTTCATTCTTATGATCTCCAGTACCCTGAGCGGAATGATCCTGACGCATTATCAGGCAACCTTCGCTGCGATCCCGCTTCTTGTCAGCTTCATTCCGACGCTGATGGATACCGGCGGGAATTCCGGCAGCCAGGCAAGCACGATGATCATCCGTGGTCTTGCGGTCGGCGACATTCATCTGTCTGATCTTCCAAAGGTCATCTGGAAAGAGATGCGTGTCGGAATGATCTGCGGCGTGCTGCTGGCGGTGGTCAATTTCATCCGCCTGATCATACAGTATCCCGGAAATGTGATGATCTGCGCTGTTGTTGCGATCAGCATGCTTCTGACCGTCATTCTGGCCAAAACACTCGGAGCGCTGCTGCCGATGGGCGCCAAGGCCCTGAAACTGGACCCGGCCCTGATGGCTTCTCCGCTGCTGACAACCATCGTAGATGCATGCTCCATGATCATCTACTTCACACTGGCCTCCAGAATCCTCTCGACGCTTTGACATCTGCAGTTTCCGGATACCCGGAAGCCGTGAAGGCCGGAAGTTCAATTACAGTATAAAAGAGGCAACTTTAAAAGAGACAGGATCGTCCGGGATCCTGCCTCTTTTTTCCTTCTATTCATTTTGTTTCCAAACCGCTGCCGCGCATGTTCTGCTTTCCGTTTTCATTGCCCGGATATCGGCAGCGAATGCTCTGCCGTTTTCATTGCCCGGATATCGGCAGCGAATGCTCTGCCGCTTTCATTTCCCGGATATCGGCAGCGAATGCTCTGCCGCTTTCATTGCCCGGATATCGCAGCGGATGTTCTGCCTTACGCTGTCAGCTCTGACTCATAAGCCGGGATCACACTCACGCCCGTGATATGCGGCTGTGCTCCCTCATACCAGTACAGGAACCCTTCCAGATCAACCACATCGCCGACCTGCAGATTCTTCACTGCCTGGTAGACGTCCGTGTCCGGTCCGCAGAGATAGGATTCCACCACAAACGTAACGCTGACGCCGTTCTTCGATGCCGTGAAGTACAGGTCGTCTCCCTCACTTCCGGAACTGTCCCAGCCATACAGGAAGGGGACTGCCTCTTCCCCGGCCGCCTCCGCCTCTGTCTCTTCTGTGACATTGGCCGCCTCAACGGTCATCCCCTTGAAGGAAACCAGCTGATTGATGTATGCGCCCAGCGCCTCTTCGCTGCCGATCGCCTCCGTGACATCCGCCGGCTGCGCTGCATACGTCCCGTCCAGGATCTCCACAGGCGTCAGATCGTCATCTGCCACAATCTCAATCTCTCCGGCCCACTCCGCCTTATAACCGCTCACACGAATCTTCGTTCCAACCTCGAGCTGATCATAGACCTCTTTGGAAACCGGAACATTGTACAGGAAGTATCCGCCATCCTCATCCTGTGCATAGATCACCGCGGTATCCGTTCCGACATCGGGATTGTCCTCATACCAGGACTGCTTCGCCTGCACATAGGCCTCAATGAGAACCGGCTCATCCAGTTCTGCCGCTTCATACTCGGCATACGTCATTGCTTTTGATTCTGTCTCCGCTTCCGTTCCGATCAGCACCAGGTTCAATTCTCCGATCTCGGAATCCGCTTCTGTCTCCGGTGCAATCAGCACCAGCTGAACCCGGTCCTGCTCCGCTTCGGTCTCATTGTCCAAAAGTGTCTCTGTCTCTGCTTCGGTTTCTATCGCAGCCAGCACTTCCTCTGCTTCTGTTTCTGCCGCTGCAAGTGCTTCCTCCGCTTCGCTCTCTACTGCTGCAAGCAGTTCCTCTGCTTCGGTCTCTGCCGCTGCAAACAGCTCCAGGATCTCTGCTTCAGTCTCATTGCCCGGGACTGCCTCGGTCTCCGCTTCCGTCTGCGCTGCCACAGCAAGCACTGCCTCCGCTTCGCTCTCTACTTCCGCAAGCACTTCCTCTGCTTCCGTTTCTGCTGCCGCAAACAGCTCCAGGATCTCTGCTTCGGTCTCATTGCCAAGAACTGCCTCGGTTTCCGCTTCGGTCTCATTCCCGAGAACCGCCTCGGTTTCCGCTTCGGTCTCATTGCCCGGGATCAGGGCCGCGCCTTCCTCAGCTTCGGTCTCGGCTTCGGTCTCCATTGCCGGGAGTGCTTCCACTTCCTCAGATCTTGTCTCATACGCTTCCTGCGTCAGCGGCGTGATATACAGGATGGTCTGTTCCTCATCCGCGAAGATCCACATATCGATATACGGATATTCCGCGTTGGAGCTTGTTACAAACTGTGCCCCGTCATAACGGTCGCCATACCAGTCTGCCAGATACTGACGAACCTCCTCTTCCGACGTCCCCTGCGCGAATTCGACCCAGGCTCCGTCCACGAACCGGAAATCATCTGTCACATACGTGATATTCGCCGGTGTTTCGTCATCGAGGCTCACGCCAAGGTACGTGATGAGCCCGTATGCATCATAATCTTCCTCCAGGTCGTAGCCTGCTTTTTCACTCTGCAGAACTTCATCGGCGCTCATTCCGAAGTTCATCTTCCTGAAGTCATATTCCTTCTCTGCCGACGGATCGATGGTGATCTTTTTCGGAATGGATTCTTTGAACTGTGCATAGGCTGTCTCAAACGCGCTGTTTTTGCTCCGTGCCTCGAGGGTGACAGACGCCAGGCTGCCGTCGGCGTTCAGCGCAAAATCAACCAGATCCGTGTAAGCGCTCTGCACTTCCCCTGCCTTTTCAACGCAGTCCGCGAGGCGCTCAGGCGCGTCCTCCAGCGATGCGTACAGGGCGTCAACCTCTTCGCTTCCGGTCAGGATGCCTTCCTGCAAATAAGCATATGCATCGCTCTGGTAGAAGTTCCCCAGCGCAGTGACGTCATCATAGAATTCACCGGACGGATCTCTTGTAAACGCGTCGGTCGTATAGCTGCTGTTCTCATAGCTGCTGTTGTACCAGACATCCGATATATCATCGATCAGGCTGCAGGCCATCTTCTCTACGCTCTCCGCATAGAAGCCGTACCGCGTCAGGCTGTCGACCGCGTCATTGTAGGCAATATCCGCATCCATCGCCGCGATCATGTCGCCAGCATCCTTATAATCGGCGATCCCTGCAAGCATCCCTCTCGCCTGTGTATACTCCTTCGCATCATACAGGTCACGGGCGTCCTTGTAGATCTTTTCATGATCAATCTGCTCCAGATACTCTCCGGCATCCGAGAAGTCGCTTACCTCTCCGAAGAGTTCTTCCGCCTTGTCATACTCTTCATTATTATAGGCGTCGACCGCTTCGTTGTACGTGCGCGCGTTCGCGATCAGATCCAGATAATGCGCAGAATCCTTATAATCACCCAGCGCCCTGAACTTCGCTTCCGCCTGGTCGTACTCCTTCCCTTCATACAGGGAGACGGCCTCCTCATAATTCTTCTTCGGCGCGACGACCTTCACATTAAAAATCACCAGACCGGCAATGATCGCGGCAAGGCATACCAATGCGATGATCACAATCTTTCCGACAGGTGTTTTCTTCTGAATCGGGTACCCGCAATTCGGACATTTTCTGCTCTGGTCAGAGATGTCTTTTCCACATTCCGGACATTTGATTAACGCCATAGCTTCTCCTTTCAGCTCTTGAAACAGCATCCTGCTCCTTCAGCAAAAGCATAGATTTGTATTAAATTATGGCACAGGTTCGGGTGGTTCGCAATCACCTAATGCACAAATCCGCCGCCCCATTTCCGCCGCCTCTCAGGAGCGGAATCTGCCTGCGTACCCGTTCCACTTCTTCAAGGTCCGCCTGCTCGGCAAGAATCCCCTCTTTCTCGTCCAGTTCGCATACAACACGCCCCCAGGGATCTGTCAGGATACTGTGCCCGTATGCAACATACGAGGCACTCTCATCCCTTGCGGGAGAACAGCCCATCACAAAGATCTGCTGATCCAGCGCGCGGCTTCTGAAGAGCGTCTCCCAGTGTGCAGGCCCGGTTGTCATGTTGAACGCCGCCGGAACAAAGACCATCTGCACGCCGGCACTGCGCATGTCCATAAACATTTCCGGGAAACGGATATCGAAGCAGATGCACAGCCCCATCTTTCCGTATTCGGTATCAAAGACAGTCACCCCATCGCCGGCAGACAGGACGTCGGACTCTTTGAAATACTGCCCGCCCTGCACATCAATGTCGAACAGGTGGACCTTGCGGTGCCTGCCGATCAGGCTGCCTGTCCTGTCAAATACATAAGACGTGTTGTAGATCCGCTCCCCGTCCCTTTCCGGAACGGATCCCCCGATGACATACATGTGTCCGTCCCGCGCCAGGTCTGACAGAAAACGGTACACTTCTCCGCCCTCCTCCTGCGCGTAAATCGGAAAACAGCTGTTGTCATACGGACAGGTAAAAATCTCGGGAAGCATCAGAATATCCGGCCGCGTGCCGCTGTATGCATCCAGCATATCGGCCACCCGGTCCATATTCTCCTTCGGAGATTCAAACGTCTTTTTCTGAAGCGCCATTACAAACGGTTTCCGGTCCATATCCATCCTCCCGTATCATATATATACAGAAATGCTTTCTGCCCTCCCCTGCACTATACTTGAGCCCGGCTTTGTCCGCAAGTATACCTTCAGGGTATTTTGTCATACTAGATTTATATGCGCTTTCAGTTGACACTTCTGTATTCCTGTAATAAACTATCGACGTTGTACAAGGGCGTACGGCACTGTTCGTATGCCTTGTTTTTTTTAGATCTGCACTTCGTCCATGTGAAGCGTTACACTGCATGGCGTTGAAGCGCGGAGGCTGCATGAAACAGGAGGATGTCTATGCTTCAATTCATCACCAACGTCAACAATACGATTAACGGATGGGTATGGGGCTGGCCTGCTCTGATCCTGCTGGGCTTCACCGGAGTCCTGATGACCTGCCTCACCAAATGGTTCCAGGTCTCTCATTTCAAATACTGGATCAGCCATACGATCGGCCAGATCTTCGGAGACAAGCGTGTCACCCAGCATACCAAAGACAAGACCATTTCCCAGTTCCAGTCCCTGTGCACCGCCCTGGCTGCCACGGTCGGAACCGGTAATATCGTCGGTGTGGCAGGCGCCATCGCAGTCGGAGGTCCCGGTGCGGTCTTCTGGATGTGGCTGATTGCCTTCTTCGGTATGATGACCAATTTCTCCGAAAATGTTCTCGGCATCCTGTACCGCCGCAAAAATGAAGAAGGCGAGTGGTGCGGAGGCGCGATGTACTACCTTCGCGACGGACTCGGCAGCAAGAAGAACTGCAAAACCATCGGCGCCGTCCTTGCCGTCCTGTTCTCTGTATTCTGTCTGCTGGCTTCCTTCGGAATCGGCAACATGAGTCAGGTCAACAGCATGGTAAAGAACGTCAACCATGCTTTCGGAATTCCCAATATCGTAGTCGGCGTATTCCTTTTCTTCGCAGTCTCGCTGGTCATCATCGGCGGTCTGAAGAGAGTCGCTGCATTTACAGAGAAGCTGGTTCCCTTCATGGTGATCCTGTATCTCATCGGCACCATTGTGATCATCTGCATGAACATCACCATGGTTCCGGCCATCTTCGTCTCGATCTTCAAGGGTGCCTTTGCAATGAAGTCTGCGGTAGGCGGAATCGTCGGTGCGGGCATTGCGCAGGCCATGAAGATGGGTATGAAGCGCGGCGTGTTCTCCAATGAGGCCGGTCTTGGTTCCTCTGTTATGGTTCATTCCAGCTCCAACGTAATCGAGCCGGTCAAGCAGGGTATGTGGGGAATCTTCGAGGTGTTCGCAGATACCATCGTCGTCTGCACGCTGACTGCTCTGACCCTGCTCTCAGGCGGATGCGTGGATCTTGCGACCGGTCAGCTGACCGCTGCCGGCGAAGAGGTCGGCTCCAGCGCTCTGATGAGCTATGCATTCGAGCAGGTGTTCGGCAAGCCGGGCGCTATGTTTGTGGCCATTGCCATCCTGCTCTTCGCGTATTCAACCGTCCTCGGCTGGAGTCACTACGGCTCCAAGGCATTTGAGTACCTGTTCGGAACCAAGGCGATCTTCGTTTATCGCGTGGTCTTCTCCGCAGTGGTTCTCGCGGGTTCCGTCATGGAAGCCCAGCTGGCGTGGGATATTTCCGATACCTTCAACGGTCTGATGATGATCCCCAACCTGATCGGCGTCCTGGTTCTCTCTCCGCAGGTTATGCGCTGCACGAAGAATTACGTCGACCGCCGTATCCGGAAGCAGGAGGATATCAACCCTATGCTGTCCATGTTCCCGGATATCCAGGCAGAACAGGAAGTGCGGCTGAAGGAGCGCCTCGCAACACTCGCTGCCAATGAGGATGCCTGATCTCTTCCTCCGTCACCACTCTGCAATACTTTAGACTCCATAAAGATCCCTTTGAGAAATCTCCTGCCGTATACGGCATCAGGGATGCTCAAAGGGATCTTTTTTATGCTACACTGTTTTCTGAAAGTGCAGATATACACCCGTCCGGCCTGCGTCAGGCCGCGCGGTGGCTGCAGCCTATAGTCAAGAATCAAAAGGAGTAATTCAGATGCGTACATTCGATTCTACGAATTCCGATTCCGGAAAGGATAAAAAGATCCGCTTTGCCATCCTGGGTGCAAAGGGATGGAGGGCAAAGTTCTATCTGCGGGTGGTCAGGGCGCTCCCGGAGATCTTCGAGGTGTGTGCCATCCTGGAGGAAAATGAAGCGCGCGCGAAGGTCATACAGCAGCAGCTTGCAGCGATGAATGCGGTGAATCTTGCAAATATACCGGTTGTTTCATCCCTGGAAGAGCTGAAGGCATACGAGCCGGAATTCATCGTCATGTCCGTCGGGCCGGATGTTCTCCGGAAAGCGGTTCCCGCCGCCGCGGACGCCGGTTTCTACGTCCTGCAGGAAACCTTCTGGCCGGACAGTGTCGGGGATCTGGCAGAGTACTACACTTCCATTCATTCCCCGCAGCGGGTGCAGGTCGCCGAACAGTACCGTTTCCAGTCCCACCACGCAGCAAGGCTGAATGTCATCGAAAGCGGTCTGCTCGGGGACGTCGGACAGGTCCAGGTCAGTGCCGCGCACGGCTACCACGGCGTCAGCCTGATCCGTCATTATCTGGGGATCCGGGATGAAACGGCCGAGATCATCGGGCGCGCTCTGGCAACAACAACCAGCCAGGGGCCCGGCAGGGACGGGTATCCCTCCCATGAAGCATTCCGCGAGGATATCCAGAAGGTCGCGATCCTGACATTTGCCATGGAAGACGGATCTTCCAGATGGGCCGTTTTTGATTTCACAGATGAGTCTTATTTCAACGAGATCCGGAAACCGCACACACTGATCAGGGGCAGCCGGGGGGAGATGGATGAAAGAAGCGTCCGCATCCTGACCGATTACAGGACGCCGGTAGAGATGCCGGTCTGCAGAGTCGCAGGCGGGAAATTCGGCGAACTGACGCCGCCCTGCATCGAAAAGATCACGATCGGGGACAAATGTTATTACACCAATCCGTTCCCCGGCGCGCGTCTGACAGACGAGGAGACGGCCATCGCATCGCAGCTGGCAGGGATGGCTGACTATGTCCGCGGAAAAGAGCCGCTCTATTCTCTGGAAGAAGGATGCCAGGATATGTATCTTGCGCTCCTGATCGAAGAAGCCTGCAGATCCGGCGCCCCGATCCAAAGCACCCAAATGCCGTGGAATTGCAGGTAGCAGGCAGTTTCCTCAACGACACAGAAAGATTCAGCCCCCTCAAACGAGGGGGCTGAACCGCACAAACAGCATAAAAACCCGGGAAGTCAGCCCTCCTCAGACAGAGAAGGCTGACCCCAGAGCATCACTTCTTCGCCAGCTCCGCGCCGGCATTCCACGCTTTTCCGACCTGCTCGCCGGATACATAATACCCACTCTGGAACTGGTCAAAGATCAGCGCCTGCAGTTTGGAAGGATCAATCTTTCCATTTCCGGACAGGCTTGAAAGCTGCAGGATGTCCGCTTCGGAACCTCAGAAAGATCTCGCAAGGATCCCTTTTCCTGTACCGACTCTGCCCCCGCCAAGCACATACTTTTTTAACCCGCGCTGGAGAGAAGTCTGCTCAGGGAGGGTCTGCAGATTGACCCCTTCCAGCTGACCCGGTGCAACCTGGAAAACCCATTCCAGATAATCCGTTGAGTTTTCTTCCGCAAGATGGAAGTCAAACGCCTTCCTGAAATTCATAATACGCGAATCCGGCGCCAGAAAGCTGGAAAGCCCCGGCCAGAGAAGCCAGGAATGCAGATAAACAGGCCGTTCACACCACGCCGGGGCATACTCCTTCAGGAATGCGCGCGCCGCGGCACAGGAATCATTCAGAAGCTCCGGGGCAAGCTTCGCATCCGACGGAATATGCAGACAGATCCTGTCCTCTTCTTCATTCAGCTCATATTCCAGCTCACCGATCCGAAACAGGTCGGCGTCTGCCTGGCGCGTCGTCCAGAAATCCCTGTCAAACCCGAAGACGCCCCATGAACGGTGGTATTCTCTGACGAACCGGGAAAATGCTTTCATCGTATCCACGAAGACATCTTCCGGCAGCCCGCTCCAGGGCCCTTGTGCCCTGTTCCTGAGTGCTCTCAGAAGATGCTCCGTCAGACTCTGTGTTCCCGGGAGCAGCGCCGGCCCTGCGCCGGACGCCCCGTCTGCGTACAAAAAAATGCTGTCCCTCATCTCCTGGGGCATATCGATCCTATCCAGAAGACATTCCAGGTCCGCTCTCTCCTGCCCGTTCCGCATATATAACTCCTTCCCCGAAACATTCCGCCGGATAATCACGAGGCTGATACTACAGATCCGTCCTGAATCCCTCCATGAATATTATAACATGCTGCCTCATGTGAGACAGCTTCCCATTTCTTTCACTTTGCAGCCCAGATAAAACGCAGCTGAAAATGTGGCTGCAAAAAAAACTGAGCGATGCCAAAGGCGCCGCTCAGAGATACATTTCCGCCGGAGGCTGCACCTCAGTGGATCGCAAAGGCTGCAAAGTAGCCGCCGCGTACAGCTTCTCCGATCTGCGCGGCATGATCGCAGTCGCCGATGATGGCGGCGTTGTGACCATACTTCATGAAGATCGCATTGGCCTCATCCCGTTTTGCCCGCATGCCGAAGGCATCCACGACCATGTCGGCCGGAAGGAGCTGCTCTCCGCTTTCCGTATCGACCAGAACGCCTTCTTCGGTGATCTCTTTGATCCTGGTCTTGGTCATGATCTTCACGTTGTATTTGTTCAGTTCATACAGGAGCGGCTCACGGGTGTAGGAGACCATTCCCGGTACCACAGCGTCCAGCATCTCCGCGATCGTTACATCCTTTCCTTCCATCGCGAGCTCCAGCGCACAGTCGCAGCCGCTGGCGCCGCCGCCGCACACGACGATCTTGTCCCCGTGCAGCCTGCTGTTGTCCATATGATAATCGATCACGTTCACAACATTGCTGCCGTCAATGCCCTTGATGGGTACTTTGGCGGGAACGGCACCGATCGCGACGATGATCCTGTCCGCATCCGCAAGCTCCGGCGAGTCTGCCGTGATCTCTTTGTTGAACTGAATGTCGACGTCAAGATTCTCCAGCTGACGGATCTGCCATGCTGTAAATCTGCGAAGCCTTTCCTTGAAGCAGGGCTTCGCCGCGGCAACAACCGTACCGCCGAGATGGTCACTCTTTTCATACAGGGTCACCTGATGGCCTTCCAGAGAAGCGACCCTGGCCGCCTCCATGCCTCCGGGGCCTCCGCCGATCACGACGACCTTCTTCGGATTCTCCGTCTTTTTGATCTTGTATTCAAATTCATAGTTGGCTTCCGCGTTGACCGCGCAGGAGATCGGCTTGTTCACGACCAGATGGCCGCTGCAGTAGGTGTTGCAGGCCAGGCACGGACGCACGTCCTCATCCAGACCTTCCCAGATCTTATTCGGAAGATCCGGATCTGCGATGGAGGCTCTTCCGAACATGGGCGCATCGATCTTGCCCTCGGCAAGCGCTTTCTCCGCCGATGCGGGCGTATGCATGCCGGCGTTGAAGATGGGCTTGTCTGTTACGCTGCGGAATTCCGCTGCAGCTTCCAGCATGGAGTCCTCGCCGGTATAGATGGACGGGGTGAGCCATCTTCCGCTGTCATAGCAGCCCAGGTCGATGTCAAATCCGTCAAATCCCAGATCATCCAGATACCGCACGATCTCTTTTGTCTCTTCCATGGTGCGGCCGCCCTCGAAGTCGTGATAAGCCGCCAGACGGATGAGGATCGGGAAGTTGGGGCCGACCACTTCTCTCACGGCCTCATACGCTTCCTTGACGATGCGCATGCGGTTTTCAAAGGATCCGCCGTACTCATCTGTCCTGTGGTTCCAGATCGGTGTCATGAACTGGTCGAGCATGTAGCCGTAGTGCGCGTGGATCTCGATCGCATCTCCCTCCGCCATCAGCACGTGCTTCGCCGCAATGCGGTAGCCCTCGATGATCTCATGCACCTCTTCCGTGGTCAGCGGATGCGCCAGCACGGACGGATTGTAG